>JBOHZJ010000064.1:0-8744 GCA_050738395.1 Steroidobacter sp. | reverse complement strand
GGGTAGGATTCGATGCGGCCTTCCAGTTCGAGGATCAGCAGCATCGAAGCTACCGCGTCGGCCCGGAGCCCGCTGCGGGCGATGAGCGAATCAACGCCGGCCGGCTCGAAGCCGAGGGCATCTAACAGGATTTCATACTCTTTGTCCAATGCCGGGCCGGAATTTTTTTGCGCACACTCGCCCGGCGATTTACATGAAGAACGGCTGAGAACGCCCGCGAGCGCGCGCAGTTCCGCGAAGATGTCGTCCGCCGTCTCCACGAGTTTCGCGCCCTGTCGAATGAGCTGATGACACCCGCGCGCGAGCGCGTTGTGTATCGAACCCGGAATCGCAAAGACTTCACGGCCCTGTTCCGCCGCGAGTCGCGCGGTGATCAATGATCCGCTCTGCGTCGCCGCTTCGACCACCAGCGTGCCAAGCGACAGGCCGCTGATGATGCGATTGCGGCGCGGGAAGTGAGATTTTTTCGGCGGGGTTCCAATCGGAAATTCACTTACCAGTGCGCCGTGTGCAGCGATCGTGCTTGCGAGCGCAGCATTCGATTTCGGGTAGTTGACGTCGAGCCCGGCTCCGCAGACCGCGATCGTCGCACCACCGCCGTCCAGCGCGCCTTGATGGCTTGCAGCATCGATTCCGATCGCAAGGCCGCTGGTGATCGTGAGACCGCAGCGCGCGAGATGCGCTGCGAAATTCGCGGCGTTCTCGCGACCCGCGGGTGTCGGATTGCGCGACCCCACCATTGCAAGTTGCGGCAAACGCAGTGAAGCGGCGTCGCCAAGCACGAACAGGCCGAGCGGCGCGTCGGGCAGTTCGGCAAGCAGTTCCGGATACCGTTCATCGCCCCAGGGGATGAAGTGCCGCTGTTCGCGATCCAACCAGCGCAGATCAGCACTTACATCGCCGGGGCGAGATGATCCGAGCCATTCGATGAGCGAAGCAGCAGCGCCCGCAGCTCGCAGCATTGCGGGCGAGGCGGTTACGATCGCGGCAGCGCAGGCGTGATGTTGCAGGAGCGGCCGAAGTGATCCGGCGTGCAGGTCAGGCGCACGCACCAGCGTGAGCCATGCAGTGAGCTCGTCCATGAGTACCCACCAGGAAGTGAACGGTGACTATTGACTAGTGAATTGACGGATAGGGAGGAAACGCCGTTGATTCTGACTATTCACTATTCACTATTCACTATTCACTAGTCACTAGTCACTAGTCGCTAGTCAGGGGTTTTTCGCTCTATCGCCCTCACGAATCTCGTGCGTGTTCTCCATGACGAGCGCATAGCTCATGCGGTCAAACGCCTTGAAGACCATGACGACGCCGATGTGTTCATCAGGCAATTGCACTTTGCCGCCAAACTTCCACATCGGTTGCGAGGACCCCGCGCCGAGCCCGCCCTTGGAATAGGTATCCCGCACGACGCCGCCAGCCTGGTGTACCCCGAGCACGTGACCGGGCTCGAGCCCATGTTCGCTGCCGCGGTTCAGCGCCACGACCTGGTATTGGCCCATGACGGTGTGACTGCGCACGGCGATGATGCTCGCGTCGACTTCGGACGACGGCGCGTGTGGAACGAAGTCGACATTCACGTCGACCGACTCAGGAAACAGCTTGTCGCCCTGCAACGCTTCGCGAATGGAGTCCGTCAGCACCAGCTTGGCAGGATCGCCGGTAGTCGCAATCGGCCCCGAGCCGACGTACATGCCTGAGTAGCCGAGCAAATCGTTGGTTTCAGGATCGCGCAGCTGCTCCTCGACATGGATGATGCTGTAGCGCGCGTCAGCCGGGGCTTCGTCCACTCCGCGCACGTAAATTTCGTTGCCGGCCGCGCCGATGATGTGACCGTCGCGCATCGCGACTACGTACGGGGCGGTTTTGACCTGGTCCTTATCGAGCAGCGTCGGGCGGCCCATGAAGCTGGCGATGATGTCGTAGGGAATCGCCGTAATCGCCTGACTGAGCGGTTCGCGGCGCACTTCGGGCGACAACCGCTTAGCGCCGCCGCTTTCGCCTCGCTCGGCAATCGTGAGGCGGGGCTGTCCATCGATGTAGACGAGCTTGAGCACGTCGCCCGGATAAATAAGGTGAGGGTTCGCGACCTGCGGGTTCACGTACCAGATTTCCGGCCAGTACCAGGGGTCCCGCAGGAACACTTTCGAGATATCCCACAGAGTGTCGCCCGTCTTGACGACATATTCGTCCGGGGCTTCCGCCGCCAGCGGAATGTTGCTGCCGGTGGCGATGGTTCGCGAGGTTTCCTGTGCGGAAGAACTGACAGGGAGCACCCCTGCAGTCAGTGTGAGGCCGGCGATCACAGCGAGGATCGCGGAACGAAGTGGCAGATTCGCAGTCTTCATGCGCCGAACAAGCTCCAGTCAGGACCATCGAGAACCCGTCGCCCAAACTTGCGGACCTGAGCCGTATCATTCCGGCGGATCGCGGCAAGCGCTTCGGAGGCTGTTGCGACGCGTCAGTACGCGAGCCTCGCGGCCTTCGGGGCCGATATTAAGTTCAACACTGGCCCAACTTTAGCAGCATCATTGCAGCGATTGCACAAGCAGGCGTCCAGTGCGAGACGTGGTTCTCAGTTGCCTCTCGTGAGCCGTTGGGGTCGTAACCCCGAAGTCGGCAGCCGGATCGCCGGCGCCCTTGCTTCCAGCGTATCTGGCCATAAATTACGCGCGACGGATTTATCATCCTCGTCTGGCCGGCTCGTCTACTGGCGCTGCGGCTACGAACGTCGGACTACAGGCTTTTCTCGCTTTATTTGTGATCGCACCCATGGCTCTACTGCCCATTCTGGAATTTCCCGACCCGCGTCTGCGTACGCGCGCGCAGCCTGTGGAACGGGTTGACGCCAATCTGCGCAAACTCATCGACGACATGTTCGAGACCATGTACGCGGCCCCGGGGATCGGGCTGGCGGCGACGCAAGTCAACGTGCACAAGCGGCTGCTCGTGCTCGATGTGAGCGAGAGTCGCAGGGAGCCGCTCGCGTTAATCAATCCGGAAATCATCGAGCGTCAGGGCGTCGAGGAGACCGAGGAAGGATGTTTATCGGTGCCCGGCGTGTATGACAAGGTCACGCGCGCCGACCGGATTCGCGTGCGCGCATTGAATCGCGAGGGTCAGCAGGTGGAAATGCAGGCCGAGGGGCTGCTCGCCGTGTGCATACAGCATGAAATCGATCATCTCGACGGTAAGCTGTTCGTCGACTACCTCTCCGAATTGAAGCGCACGCGTATTCGCAAGAAGCTTGAAAAAGAGCGCAAGGACCGCGAGACGTCGGAGCCGCGCGCCAGACCCAAAATCCTCTGAACAGGAAAGCGGATAATGATCAGGGAGTAGAGGGATAGTCAGAAACAAGAGCGCCTTTTCATCTCGATCTGACGATCCCGTACCCCTGACCACTACCCCTCTCCTGATGTCATCTCTTTCGCTGATCTTCGCCGGCACGCCGGAGTTCTCCGTGCCGACGCTCGAGGCATTGCTCCGCTCGTCGCATCGCGTCGTCGCCGTCTACACGCAGCCGGATCGTCCCGCAGGCAGAGGGCGGCAGATCGCTACGAGCGCGGTCAAGCAATGCGCGTTGCGCCATGGACTTCCTGTCGAACAACCTCAGACTCTGCGTGCTCCGGTCGCGATCGAGAGACTCGCCAGCTGGACGGCGGATCTGATGATTGTTGTTGCGTATGGGTTGTTATTGCCCGAACCAGTCTTGCGCGCCCCGAGACTCGGCTGTCTCAACATTCACGCATCGCTCCTGCCTCGCTGGCGCGGCGCCGCGCCGATTCAGCGCGCCATTCTCGCAGGCGATGAAACCACCGGCGTGACGATCATGCAGATGGATGCGGGCCTGGACACCGGGCCGCTGCTCCTCGAGCGCAGCACGCCGATCCGTGAGCGCGAAACAGCTGCAAGTCTGCACGACCGCCTTGCAACACTCGGGGCTGAGGCGCTGCTCACAGGATTAGAGAGTGTCGCGGCGGGGACAGCGCAGCTGCGCGTACAGCCAAGTCAAGGCATTACGTATGCGTCGAAGATCCACAAGGAAGAAGCGTTGATCGACTGGTCGCGCCCCGCCATCGAGATCGATCGCCAGGTGCGCGCGTTCGATCCATGGCCAATCGCCGAAACCCGGTGGCGAGGACAGCAGTTGCGGGTATGGGAAGCGGTGCGACTTCAGTGTTCTGCGAGCGCTGCGCCCGGAACTGTTGTGGCAAGCAGCGCGGAGGGGATCGACGTCGCGACCGCTGCGGGAGTTCTGCGGTTGCTGCGCCTGCAGCTCCCCGGTCGCAAACCATTGCATGCGGCCGAGTTCGTCAAAGCGCACCGGCTCGAGGCGACGGTGCTGGGCTTGTGAGCGAATCTGCCCGGGTTCGCGCACGCGCAGCGAAAATAGTCGCGGATGTCGCCGTACACGGTCGTTCGCTCGACGCCGCACTGCTCGGCGATGCCGAGTTGACTCGACAGGAGCGCGGGCTGCTGCGAGCGCTTTGCTATGACAGCATTCGCTGGTACATCCGACTGAGCGCGCTGCTCGACGTGTTGCTGTCGCGGCCGGGTCAGACTCTCGCGCCCGAGATACGCGCGCTTGCGATCGTCGGCTTGTGTCAGTTGCTGCACACCGATATCCCGGAGCACGCCGCCGTCGATGAGACGGTCAACGCGGCCCGCATTCTGGGTCACCCGCGCGCTGCGGGGCTGATCAACGCCATTCTGCGACGGGCGCAAAGAGAGCATGTGACGCTCACGGCCGGGCTCGACCAGGAACTGGCGATCCGCACCTCGCACCCGCATTGGTTCATCGATGCGCTTGCGGTCGACTGGGGTGTGCAAGGTGATGCGATTCTTTCGGAAAACAATGAACGCCCGCCGTTCTGGATCAGGGTGAATCGGCTGCGCTCTGCGGGCGCGGAGTATCGGGCGCGACTCGAAGCTCAAGGCGTCGCGATCGCGGCCAGTCTGTTCAATGACGAAGCGCTGTTGCTTGAACGTGCGATGGACGTGAGCGATCTGCCTGGATTCACCGCAGGCGAGGTTTCCGTGCAGGACGCCGCCGCACAGCTCGCTGCGCGACTCGCGGCGCCGGCGCGCGGCGAGCGCGTGCTCGACGCCTGCGCCGCCCCGGGCGGAAAAACGGGCCACTTGCTTGAACTGGCGCCTGAACTCGGGGAGCTCGTTGCGGTCGATGTTTCTCGCCAGCGCTTGAGTCGCGTCGAGGAGAACCTGGAGCGCCTTGAACTGCGGGCGCAGCTCATTGCCGCTGACGCGACCGACACGCGGTCATGGTTCGACGGCCGCTTGTTCGATCGCATTTTGATCGATGCGCCGTGTTCCGGTACGGGCGTCATTCGTCGGCATCCGGATATCAAATTGCTGCGTCGGGCCGAGGATATTCCGGCGCTTGCGGCCCGGCAGTCGCAGCTATTGCGGGCGTTATGGCCGCTGCTCGCGCCGGGCGGTCGGCTCGTGTATGCAAGCTGTTCGGTGCTGGCGGCGGAAACAACCGATGTCGTTCGCGAGTTTCTCGCCGCGCATTCGCAGGCGCGCGACGTGACGGCGGCCGCTGTCGCCGCTCTCGGACAGGTGATGTACACCGCAGTCGGGCTTCGGATCGCCACGGGGACAGGCGCTATGGACGGCTTTTATTATGCTTGCGTAGAAAAGATCAACGGAAACGCTGATTGACCGGGCAACCGTAACGGATTTCAAGAATTCGATGAGCTGAAATCTGCAAGCGATGGCGACAGCCGCCGCACTTCCGGCGGTCGATCAGAGATTCAAAAAAAGGACCATGAGTGGGGCTCAGCCTGCGATATTCGCTCGACGAACGATTTCCCCGCGGGACCGCGTGGGTGCATCTGTGGTTCATCCTGGCAGCCTGCGCTTGCGCGGCGCTTTGTTCGTCCGCCGTCTGGGCGCAAACTCGTGTCGAAATTCGCTCTGCGTACATCGAACCGGCGGACGGCGTTTATCAGCTCAACGCGACGATCGATTTCGAGTTGCCTGAAGGCGCCCGCGCGATCCTGCGCGACGGCGTGCCGCTCTTGATGCAGCTGGACATCGTCATCAAGCGTCAGCGCAACTACTGGCTGGACGAAACCGTTGCGACGCTGGATCAGAATTACGAGTTGGTGCATCACGCGCTGAGCGAGCGCTATCTGATTCGCAATCTGAACAGCGGCGAGCAGGCCTCCTTTGCGACGCTCGATGCGGCGCTCGATGCGCTGCGCGTGGTCAGCCATCTGCCCATTCTCGATCAGGCGCTCGTGGACGCGGCCGCTCGTCATGAGATCAGCGTGCGCGCGAGTCTCGATGTGCACACGATGCCGGATGCATTGCGCTTCGTACTGTTCTGGGCGGACGATTGGCGCCAGCGCACCGAGTGGTACACATGGTCGCCGCAACTCTGAAACGCACGCTCGTCGCGATCCTGGTGCTCGTCGGATCGGGGCTCTGGGTGGCCGCGCTCCTAATCATGGCGCAGACGGTGCAGCAGTCGGCGCATTTCAGCGATCTGCATCCCTTCATCGTCGGCGTCAACGTCGCCGGTCTGCTGGTCCTGCTCATCCTGATAGGCGGACGCGTCGCGCAACTCGTGCGCGATTGGCGCAAGCGCGTCGTCGGTTCGCGCATGGAGGCGCGCATGGTCATGATGTCCGCGACGGTTGCTCTCGCGCCGCTGCTGCTCGTGTTTTATTTCTCGGTTGTGTTTCTCAACCGCGGCATCGACAGCTGGTTTCACGTTGAAATCCGTCAGGGCCTGGAGGATGCGCTGACGCTGTCGCGCGCTGCGCTCGACCTGCGCATGCGCGAGCATCTCGAGCGCACTCGCGCGATTGCGAACCGGCTGGCGTCGGTCGGCGGCGATCCTGTGCATACGCTCGATGACTTACGACGCGAATACGAGGCGCTGGAGCTGACGTTGCTCGGCGCGAGCAGCCGCATTGTCGCGACCAGTTCCGATCGGCTCGGAGAGATCGTTCCGGCGCCCGGCAGCGAAGAAATGACGATGCAGGTCCGCCAGGGCCGCGACTACGTAACCCTTGACCCGCTGGCCGGCGGCGGCTACCACGTGCGCACGGCCGTACAGGTGCCGATGATGATTCCGGGCGAAGAAACTCGCCTGCTCCTTGCGATCTATCCTATCGAGCGGCGCCTCGGGCAGCTTGCAGATACGGTCGAGGCTTCCTATCAGCGCTATGGCGAAAAGGCCCGTCTGCGCGAGCCGCTGAAAACCAGTTTCACGCTGACGCTGACGTTGGTGCTGCTCCCGTCCCTGTTCGCGGCGCTATACGGCGCCCTCTGGGCGGCGCGCCGGCTCGTTCGGCCGATTCAGGATCTCGTCGCTGGCACGCGGGCGGTCGCCAAGGGCGATCTGGACACTCGCCTGCCCCTTACGTCGCACGACGAAATGGGCATTCTCGTCCATTCGTTCAACGACATGACGAAGCGTCTCGCGCGCACTCGCGAGGAAGCGCGCCGCAGCCAGCAGGCGGTCGAAGCTGAACGGGCGAATCTCGCCGTCATCCTGGCGCGACTGTCGACCGGCGTCATTTCGCTGGAGCCGGACCGGACCATACGCACGGCCAATCGGGCAGCCTGTTCGATTCTCGGCGCTGAAGTCGACGCGGCTATCGGCAAACCGCTCGCACAGACGCGATCCGGCAATACGCTGTTCGAGCAGTTCCAGAGCGCCTGCAGCGTGCATCTCGAGGCGGGACAAAGCGAGTGGCGCGAGCAATTGTTGCTACATGGAGAATCCACGCGGCGCGTGCTGATGTGTGCGTGTACGACGCTCTCGGGCGAGGATCGCAGCCCGGGAGGATTCGTGATCGTGTTCGATGACATCACTGCGCTCCTGCAGGCGCAGCGCGACGCAGCCTGGGGCGAAGTCGCGCGGCGTCTTGCACACGAGATCAAGAATCCGCTTACGCCTATCCAGCTCTCGGCTGAGCGACTGCGCCGCAAGCTCCTCGGATCGATGGATGCGGCCCAGGCCCAGATGCTCGATCGCGCGACGCACACGATCGTGCAGCAGGTCGAGGCGATGAAGGAGATGGTCAACGCGTTCAGCGAATACGCGCGCGCGCCTGAGATGGATGTGTCACGCTTCGATCTGAATCAGCTCATTAGCGAAGTCGCGGAGCTGTATCGGGCGCAGGGGCGACAGGGGCGTCCGAAATTGCAACTCGACCCGCACCTTCCCGAAATCGAAGCCGACCGCGGCCGTATGCGGCAGCTGGTCCATAACCTGCTGGCGAACGCCATCGAGGCCCAGGAAGGGGTGGAGCACCCCGAAATCCGCGTCGAGACGCGGCTTCTCGAGAAGGCGGGAGCGAAGTTCGTGGAGGTCGTCGTCGAAGACAATGGGCCCGGGTTTCGTCCGGACGTGATCGGACAGGTGTTTGATCCCTATGTGACGACCAAGCCGAAGGGCACTGGCCTCGGGCTGGCGATTGTGAAGAAAATTGTCGAAGAACATGGCGGCAGAATCGAAGCGGACAACGCTCGCGACGGCGGGGCGCGCATCCGGCTCGAGCTGCCGCTGACGGCGACCGTGCGGACCGGTGGTTCGGCCCGCGAGACGCCCCGGAGGGAACGTGCATGAGCGCAGCGCGCATTCTGGTGGTCGATGACGAATCGGAAATCCGTGGACTCCTGAAGGAGATCCTCGCGGACGAAGGTTACGAGGTGGACGTCGCCGCCAATGCCGCGGAAGCGCGGGCCAGTCGCGCGCAGCACGATCC
>JBOHZJ010000063.1:0-4761 GCA_050738395.1 Steroidobacter sp. | reverse complement strand
ACTGAGAACAGCGCAGTGCTGCACAAGGCGTCGAATCGTCGTCTCGGCTACGGCGAACTTTCCACGAAAGCTGCGGCGCTGCCGGTTCCAGATCCGCAAGCGCTCAAGCTCAAGGAGCGTAAGGATTTCAAGCTCATCGGCACGCGAGTGAGCGGCGTCGACAACGACAAGTTAGTGACTGGTCAGCCGCTGTTCGGTATCGATCAGGTCGTGCCGAACATGCATTACGCGGTGTTCGAAAAATGTCCGGCGGTGGGCGGCAAGGCGCGCGAAGTGAATCTCGCTCAAATCAAAAAGCTTCCCGGCGTAACGAATGCGTTCATTGTCGAAGGCACCGGCAAACCGACCGAGGTCATGCCGGGCGTTGCCATTCTCGCGACGTCGACCTGGGCGGCGATCAACGCCAAGCGCCAGCTCAAAGTGACCTGGGATGAGTCCAGCGCCTCGAAAGACAGCTGGACGCAGTCCGTCGAAGAGGCGAAGAAGCTCGCGAAGCAGCAAGGCTCCGAGACGCTCAAGACGACAGGCGACTTCGACACGGCGATTGCCGATGTCAAAACGGCCGAGGGTTTCTACACTTATCCGTTCGTTTCGCACGCGCCGCTCGAACCGCAGAACTGCACAGCCTCATTCAAGGATGGCGCGGTCGAAATCTGGGCGCCGACACAGACGCCGGACGGCGCGCTGCGGCTGGTCGCCGGCGTGCTCGGCATTCCCGTCGAAAAGGTCACGATTCATCAGACGCGCGTCGGCGGCGGTTTCGGCCGTCGACTGATGAACGATTACATGTGTGAAGCGGCATGGATCTCGAAGCAGGCGGGCGTGCCTGTGAAGCTGCAATGGACGCGCGAAGACGACATGCAGCACGACTTTTATCGCGTCGGCGGCTTTCATTCGTTCAAGGGCGGCGTTGATTCAAACGGCAAGCTGGTTGCCTGGCAGGATCATTTCATCACGTTCAGTCAGGACGGCCAGCGTCCGACCAGCGGCGGTGCATTGGGGGCGGATGAGTTCCCGACGCTGCTCGTGCCCAACGTTCGTGTCACGCAGACGAAGTTGCCGCTGCTGATTCCGACGGGTCCCTGGCGGGCCCCCGGTTCATGCGCCCTCGCCTTTGCGATCCAATCGTTCCTGCACGAATGCTCGGTCGCAGGTAATCGCGATCATCTGCAATTTCTGCTCGATATCATGGGCGAGCCGCGGTGGCTGGCGCCGAACAACGAGTTCGCGTTGAACACCGGGCGCGCGGCAGCGGTCATCAAGTTAGCCGCCGAGAAAGCGGGCTGGGGCAAGACGCTGCCGAAGGGCCGCGGCCTGGGGCTCGCATTTCACTTCAGTCACGCCGGTCACTTCGCCGAAGTTGCGGAGGTCAGCGTCGATGCAAATCGCAAGCTCACGCTCCACCGCGTCACGGTCGCGGGCGACATTGGGCCCGTGGTCAACCTGAGCGGGGCCGAGAACCAGGTCGAAGGCTCGGTGATCGATGGGTTCAGCACGGCGATGGGTCTCGAGATTTCGATCGAGAATGGCCGGATCCAGCAAACCAACTTCGATCGTTATCCGATCCTGCGCATCGCGAATGCACCCAAGGTGGATGTGCACTTCATTCAGAGCGAGTACTCGCCGACCGGCGTCGGCGAACCTGCACTGCCGCCCGCGGCGCCTGCGATCTGTAATGCGATCTACGCCGCGACCGGTCACCGCGTGCGCACGCTGCCGCTGACGACGGAAGGGTTTTCTGTTTAGGAAGAGCGACTAAGTGACTCGTGACTAGTCAGAGCGCTAGGGCGCTGTCTGCCCGTCGGGTCGGGTGCAGGGCAGATCCATGGCGCGGCCGCGCATTCTGGCTATTCGCCAGTCACCAGTTACCCGTCACTGGTCATCAGATCTAGTCGCCAGACTTGCCCTCGACGACCAGCGGCAACAGCGTGCCGATGATCTTGCGCACTGCGTCGCGCTCCCGTCCCACCATCCGGCGCAACGGGTCGCCGATGATCGCGTCGCCTAGTGCAGCCATCGTGACGAACAGTGTGGCCGACGTCACCCGCTCATGAATGTGCTGAGGGTTTTCAGCGGTGCGCTCTACGCTGTCGATGTAATCGCGCACCACTTCACCGACTGGGGCCAGCCGATCCGCCTCCCCGGACAGGATGATCCAGGCCGCAAGTCGCCCGGCGCCGCCGCGGTCGAACGCGTCGAACACGATATTCACGAAATCGCGCATCTCTCCCTTGCCGGCGCGCAAGCGCATGACCGCCGATTCGATCGTGGTCGTCAGCTCGCTCATCATCTGACGCATCAGTTCGGACTGCAGCCCCGCCGCCGACCCGAAATGATGGATCAGGTTCGTATGACTCATTCCCAGATCGGTCGCCACTGCCTGCAATGTGATGGCGTCTGGTCCATCGGCCAGCAACAGGCGACGCGCTGAAGCGAGGGCAAGCGTGCGGGCTTCCTCAGGCGTACGGCGAATACGGCGACCCGGTGTTTTCTTCTGTCGGGACTTCTTTTTCGGCTTTGGCACTATTGACACTACTCTCAGTAGAAACTTCTAATACCCGCCGTCCCCGCTTCCCGGATAACTTTCATGGCCGCCGCGACCACGCCAGCCGATCTGACCATTACACCGCGCGATCTCAGGATCGACCGGGATGTCCCGAACGAGCGCTGGTGGCACGGCGGCGATCCGGTCGCGACGGCGTACTTCAATGCCCTATCGGCGGCGTTTCCTCAGGGTGAAACGTTCTTCATCGAAGCGGTGCGCCGCTTCCGCGACCTGGCCGATCCGACGCTGCAGGAACAGATTGCCGCGTTCATCAAGCAGGAGTCGATGCACACGCGCGAACACGTCGCGTTCAATCGCCTGATCAAGGGCGCGGGGTACGACATAGCGGCGATGGATGCAGAGACGCGCCGTCGCGTCGATCTCGCGCGCTCGCGCCCACCCATCGTACAACTCGCTATTACTGTCGCCCTGGAGCATTTCACCGCGATTATGGCGCATTCGCTCCTGACCGACGCGAAGCCGATGCCCGGCGCGCCCGGGGAGGTCGTGCGCATGTGGCAATGGCACGCGATCGAGGAAGTCGAACACAAGTCGGTCGCCTACGATACGTTCCTCGCCGCGACAAAAAACCTGTCGTCATTCAGGCGCTGGGCGCTGCGCTGCCACGTGATGGCGCTGATCAGTCTGCAGTTCTGGTACACCAACTTCGAACGTATGGCGGATTTCTTTCGCCAGGACCGGATGAACACGCCGCGAACCTGGTTCCGCGTCGCGAAGTACCTGCTGGTCAGTCCGGGCATGATGCGGCGAATCTGTCTGCCGTACCTGAGCTTCTATCGGCCCGGCTTCCATCCGTGGAACCACGACGACCGCAAACTCATCGGCGATGTCGAACGCACACTTTCGCTGTCTGAGGCTTAGCCGCAGTCATTCGAAACGCGCATAAGTAGTTCGAGATCTGGCGGCGCTTTGGTTAAGGGGAAGCGCCCCCTTTCATGGGTAGCAACGCTTCGCAGCGCAATTCTCGGGGCGCTCGACGGCTTGACCTCGCGTCCCCTCACCCGCGCTACGCACGACCTCTCCCACAAGGGCAGAGGTGAAGAAGGCGGCGCTGAGAGTCCGCTTCGCAAAAGGTTGCTTTGACAACGTCACGCGGGGTTTTGCTCCCTGCGCGCGCGCGCGGAAAATCCTTACAGCCCGCGTCGAATCCGCAGGCGCACATTCGGGCCGCGGGTCGCCTGAAGCCGACGTTCGGTCCGCAGCGATCTTGAACGATTGACCGATCGATTGATCGGCGACGCACTACCCGCGCGACCTCCATCCATGGTCGATGGAGACTGACAACGCATTGCCGGGAGAACAATCAATGAGTGCGATAACGGTCAATACTTTTCCGTCGATCAATTCGTTCACCTCTGCGCGAGGCTGGTTTCTTGCGATCATCGTGCTGCTGCATCTCGGATTTTTCTGGGCGCTGAGCAATGGCCTGTCCATCAGAACCATCATGGAAATTCCGCGCGGCGTGATGATCGACGTGCCCACGACCAGGACTGACCCGCCGCCGGTCCGCCGGGTCACGGACCAGGTCGAAATCGACCGCATATACGTGGCGCGGCGCGAACTGCCGCCGCTTCCCATCGAAGAAGAGAATGAAACGGCGGTCGAACAGATCACCGATATTCCGCCGCCGCCCGTCGAACGACGTGCTCGGCCCGAACCCGCCCCTGTCATCGCCGAGCCGCAAATCGATCCGCGAACCGGTCTCAGTGAACCGGCCTATCCAGCGCCGTCCATCCGCGGCAACGAGACGGGAACTGTGCTCCTCTCGGTGCGGGTCCTCGAAAATGGGCGCGTAGGTGAGGTGCGAATCGAGCAATCGAGCGGCCATGCCCGGCTCGATGAAGCTGCGGTGCGCGAAGCACGACGCTGGCGTCTGCGCCCGGGCACGAGCGACGGCGTGCCGGTGGCAATGTGGAAGCAGATCCCGATTACGTTCCGGCTGAAGGAATCGGTGAAGCTGTGAGCACGATCTACCCGATTTGTACGGCGGTCGCGCAACCGCGCACGAACGCGAACAAGAGATTCAGCGAAGAGCGTCTCGAGGCGACGTAATGAGAACGCACGTGCAGCCGGTCTCGCTCCACACACGGTTATCAACGGTTCCGAGCGGCTGATTCAGCCGTGCCGCAGCTTCGGCATACGTCAGCTCGGAAAAGAACGCGATCTCGATCGCCTGCCGCTCGTCTGGCGTCAGG
>JBOHZJ010000062.1:0-3404 GCA_050738395.1 Steroidobacter sp. | reverse complement strand
ACATCCTGCATCAGACGGTGATCGTCATGCTCGGGTACGTCGTCATACAACAGCCATGGCATGCCTGGTCGAAGTACGCGATCGTGCTGGCAGGCACGCTGCTGTCCTGCGTACTTCTCTATGAAATTCTGATCCGCCGCTTTGCGGTTACGCGATTGATTTTCGGAATGAAGAACGCCCCTGCCGCCGCGCCCATTCGAGCTTTGCGGGACGGCTCAGCTGCTTGAGCACGTATTCGGCCTTCGATGCCTCGGACCGGGTTGCGAACGCCTGTGCACCAAGAATCTTCAATGGTGGATTCGCACGCGTGAATTTCGACGCCTTGCCGCCGAGATGCGCCTTGAAGCGGGCGTCGACGTCCAGTGCGATACCGGCGTAGGTGCGGCCGCCCCTGCAGGCGAGCAGGTAGAGCCACCAGGCTCGGTGAACAGCGGACGGCGGACGGCGGACGGGGGTCAAGAGAAGGGCTGATCAGGGGATGGGGGATAGTCAGAACGCGCGCGCCGGGCGCGGCATTTCCTTTCTGACCGTCAACTGTCAACCGTCAACTGTCAACCAGGCTCTTTTCACCACATCAGATCGTCCGGCACCTGGTGATCCTTGTACGGATCGTTCTCGTCGGCAGCTCCCGCGGCAAGATCGAGCTTGACCACTGCATTCTCATCGCGTTCTCGAATCTTCTCGGCGATGTCCGCGGGCACGAGCGCATGGAAGCCGATGTACCGGACCACCGCCAGTTCGCCGCGCTGAATCCGCTCGCGCGTTTCGGCGTTCACGCCGAGTCGATGGACCTTCCTGCCGTCGATGAAATTGAAATATTCGTCGCTCTCGATGCGCGGCACGCGGTTCTGTTCGATCAGTTGGCGGATCTCCGCCGTCTTCGCCCTGCGCTCCGCCTTTTCGCGATGCTTGCGATTCGATTCCTGATCGCGCGCATTCTTCGCCGCCTGCGCCTCCTGCGCCGCTCTCGCCCGCTCATCAGCGCCCGGTAATTTGTCCCGGCGCTGCAGGTGTTGCTCGCGATTCGCCTGCTTCGCCTGCTTCTTCGTGCCCAGACCCGCCGCAAGCAACTGCTCGCGCAACGACATGCTCATGACCCGTCCCCAGCCTCGAAAAGTTCGACGGCGCTATCTTAACGAAGAAGGGGGTAATGATCAGGGGGTGGGGGATAGTCAGCGCGAAGATTGATAGCCTGTAGATCATCGGCAGAAGCGCGCCCGGTGCGCTCGGACTAACTGCTACCCCCTTTCCGCAGGAGCATCGATGGACGACTGGGTACTGCGCGCCATGCAGCGCTGGCCGAATGTGCCGGCGCTATTCGGCTGGCTCGGCCTCGACCGCCGCGGTCGCTGGCTGATCAAGGACGAAGCCATCAGTCATCCCCGCATCGTCGAAGCGATCAGTCGCAACTACGCCAGGGATGAACAGGGCCGCTGGTTCTTTCAGAACGGTCCGCAGCGTGGGTACCTGGCGCTTGCCAGTGCGCCGTTCGTACTGCGAACCGCGGAGGATGAGTCCATGCTGATGACGCACACGGGTCTGCGCGTAGCCCGTGCGACGGGTGCATTCCTGGATGAAGAAGGAGCGGTCGTGATTGCAACCGAGCATGGTCCAGGCGAAATCCTGGGGGCTGAACTCGATTGGGCGCTGCGCCGCTTACGTCATAGCGGGCAGGCGATTACGGAGGATCTGCTGGCCGAAGCGCTCGAATCGCCTTCGGGCGAGGTGACGGACCTGTCGCTGGAGATATACGGATTCGCGCTGCCCTTGATCCGGCTGGATTTCGCGGATGCGCCCGCGCATCTGAACTTCGTGCGAGACCCTCAGCCACGCGAGGGAGAACGCTCCGCAACGCGCGTGCCGGATTGATCAGCGTCGCGCTTCACAAGTACGTTGGAAGATCGTTGCTCCGGGATTCTATGGATGAGTGCGAGATTCAAGCGAAAACAGCAGATCAGGAGCGTTTCGATCAACGTAAGCGGGGAGTCAATAAGGTTCTTTCGGACCCGCACTAACCGACCGCGCCGAAAATGCCGCCGATGGCGGCAGTCGCTCCGATTGCAAGCGCGCCCCAGAACGCGACTCGCAGCGCGCCTTTCGCCCTCGACGCGCCGCCGGCATGGGCGGCCGTGGCGCCGAGACCAACCAACGCGATGAGCGCAGTCGCCGCAGCGATCGAAGCGACATGGGCGGCGGGCGACAACAGCACACTGATAATTGGAACAAGTGCGCCGACTGAAAAGGAGGCGGCGGATGCGAGCGCGGCCTGAATCGGGCGCGCACGGAAAACCTCAGTGATGCCCAGCTCGTCGCGCGTGTGCGCACCGAGTGCATCCCTGGATGTGAGCTGCTCCGCGACACGCCGTGCGAGCTGCTCATCCAGGCCGCGCCTGATGTAGATGCCGGTCAGCTCGGCCAGCTCGCGCTCGGGTTCATGCTCGAGCTCTCGTTTTTCGATGGCGATATCCGCCTTCTCGGTATCCGCCTGGGATTGCACGGACACATATTCGCCGGCGGCCATCGACATCGCGCCGGCGACCAGACCGGCGACGCCGGCCAGAAGTATGTCGCTCTGCGCCGAGCCCGCAGCCGCTACGCCAACGACCAGGCTTGCGGTGGAAATTGTCCCGTCATTGGCGCCAAGCACTGCGGCGCGCAGCCACCCGATTCGATGTGTGCGATGTGTTTCCCGATGTGTTCGTTGCATGTGGGCCGGTGCTTGGTTTTATTGAGGCGCCGGCCAGCATGGTATGACTCTTCCGCGTTCGCGCAGGCACGCCGCACGTCCCGCGACACGCGTATCCCAGGATGCCGCGGGACGTCCTTACGTTCCGGACATCCCCAGCCGTCAGCGGCGTTTGCGTGTTACTTCGCCCAGTGACTCTTGCTCCACTCATCCGGCGGATTATCGCGCGCCACGCGCTCCGGATCGGCCGCTTCACCTTTTTCGTACCCCTCATCGAATTTTCGCCAGTAAAAGACCGCGACGGTCAGACCGATGGCCAGTCCGATCAGACACACAATCAGCAAAAGATTGTCGGAGAACAGTTCATTCGGCGACATGGGACCTCCTGGTCGGCCGGAATTTATTGGTTCACTCGGAAGCTGTTGATGAGGCAATAGCAACAGGTGGCTCATACGCCATGCTGCAATGCGTTCGCAAGAAAAATTGCGGCAGTGCACGCTCCAGGCCGGGGAGAGTGACTCGTCAACGGACTTTTTTCGCTGCACCGCAAAACGAAGCAGTGCAACAATCCACTATGTTTCTGTTGCCGAATAGGGTAGATATTCGCGGCGGCGACACGAAAAGACTTTGTCCCCACCACCGATCCGTACAAGTAAGGGGCGGCAAATGGCGTTGGCGATTGCACTGATCCTGCTGGTCATTGGCAGCGTGCTGTTTC
>JBOHZJ010000061.1:0-26206 GCA_050738395.1 Steroidobacter sp. | reverse complement strand
GATTCAGCTTGCTGAAGTCCCCGAAGTTAAGCGTCCGCAGATTCAGCTTGCTGAAGTCCCCGAAGCTAAGCGTCCGCAGATTCAGCTTGCTGAAGTCCCCGAAGCTAAGCGTCCGCAGATCCAGGCCGCCTGATCACCAGCATCCAACCAGGAACATCATCATGAAAACCCGAATTGCACTTGGCGCTGGTCTGTTGCTCACGCTCGGCACAGCCGTCGCCGGAACACTGATGTTTGGGCAGAGTCACAGCACCCACCTGGATGCTTACCAGCCAAACGTCGCATCGATAGATGCGCGGGACGTCACGCCTGAGATGATTGCGATGTGGAAGGCGACTGCAGTCTCCACGGACTACATCTCGCCGAAGGTCCCGATCTGACGCACAACTAGCGGACCGGGACCGGCTGCTGCCGGTCCCGCGAGGCATCCAGACATCGCCGACATACTTATGTGTCGGCGCCCGCCGACAGCCGTTCGAACTGTGCGGCGAATCACACGTAAGTCGCGGATTTGCGCCGCTGACATCACATTCCGTTCGTTGACATATTTACGCTGCGTATAGCACCCTAACCGGCGTTGTCAGGAGCAGAGCGGCGCAACCGATCGCTGCTCCACAAAGGCAAACCCACCGAAAGGTGGGGACGCAAAGCCACCGGTCTACGGGAGTTTCCTAAGACAGCGGGGTTGCCAGCTCTACGGCGACGCATCGATGCATGCGCAGCCGCCAGTCGGCTGCCACCCCTCGTCGGTCGAGCGACGTTCTCCTGATCGCGTCTGGTCTCGCGTTGGGCCGGGGGATCCCGCGAAGCATGGCCGCGATCGACGAACGTTTGATGTCAAAACTCTTGCAAGCCAACCCGTCCTCATTGCTGCGAATCATCGCCGCGATGATCGTGTGCGCGCCGCTGACGGCCTTTGGCGCGTCGCAACTCCTCGGTCAGCCGGCTCCCGACTTCGCACTGCGCTCCCTCGACGGCGACAACGTTCGGCTCTCCGAGCACCTGGGCGAGGTCGTCATCCTTAATTTCTGGGGAACCTGGTGCGGCCCATGCCGCCAGGAGATGCCGCTGCTCGATGAGATATACGTAAAGTACCGCCGGGCCGGTCTCGTCCTGTTCAGCGTCAACATCGACGATGAGTCGGATCGCGCCGTCGAAATGGCGCAAACCCTCAAAGTTTCCTATCCGGTCCTGTTCGATCAGCGCAAGGACGTCGCGAAGTCTTTCGACGTCGGAACGTTGCCGGTGACCGTGCTGATCGATCGCGCCGGGGTCGTTCGGTACGTGTCGGATGGCTATAAACCGGGCTACGAGAAGCGTTACACCGAACAACTGCGCGAACTACTGAATGAGTGATTCGGCATCGAAGGCGGCGGGTTGAAACCCGATCTACAGGACCACGAACCATGCTTCGAACATTGAGCTTTCTCGCGATCAGCCTTTTGTTTGCCGCGCTTGCCAGGGGCCAGGATGCACCGGCGCCTACGGGCGCCGAATCCGCGGATGACTTCAAGAGCATCGATCAGGAAGTGCAGGCGCTGAAGAAGGAAGTGCTCGATCTGAATCGCGAACTCTTCGTACTCGAGGAAGAACTGCTGTTCCCGGCGAACACGCAGGTGGCCGTGTTCGTGTCGATGGACGTGGGCGAGTTCTTCGCGCTCGACTCAGTCACGCTCAAGGTCGACAACAAGGAGGTTGCGAATTATCTCTACACCGAACGCGAGGCGCAGGCGCTGCTCAAGGGTGGCGTGCACCGCGTCTACATCGGCAATCTGAAAGCCGGCGAGCACGAATTGATCGCATTGTTCACGGGCCAGGGTCCGAACGTGCGCGATTATCGGCGCGGCGCCACGATCAATCTCGAAAAGGGCGTTGGCGCAAAATACGTCGAAATGAAGATCAGTGATCGCGCGGTGAAGGGCCAACCGGAATTCATCGTCAAGGAATGGGAGTGAGATGAGATCGGCTATCGGCTACAGGCCAGAGGCGACGGCCGGAATCCTGCGCCTTCTCGCCTGTGCGGGGGAGGCGGGGATAGGAGCGCGTCTGCGGGTTGCGGCGGCGGCAGTGAGCGCCTGCGTCGGTCTGCTGTCGATCGCGCCCGCAAGCGCCAGCGAGAAACAGGAAGACAAGGCGCTCATTGGTGCGCCACAGGTCGTGAAGGATCTGCATTGGGGCGACGTACTCTTCTATTTCTATCAGGGCGACTATCTGCAGTCGTTGACGCGTCTGGGTGCGGCGCAGGAATTCAATCGCCTGAGTCAGCACACCGTGGAAGCAGAGCTCCTGAAAGGCGGCTTGTATCTCTCGCTTGGGCAGCACGAAGAGGCTGGACGCATTTTCAAGGCGCTGCTCAACGACAACGTGCCGCTCGATGTGCGTAACCGCGCCTGGTTTTATCTGGCGAAAGTCTGGTACCAGCGCAACTATCTGGAGGACGCGGCCGCCGCGCTGAGCTCGATTCACGGCGCCTTGCCCGATGACCTCGAACCTGAACGGCACCTGCTGGAAGCGCAGGTCCTCATGTACCTCGATCGATACGATGACGCGATCCGTGCGCTCGAACGCTGGCAGCCAAAGGGCGATGGCTCAGACGCCTGGACCGCCTACGCTCGCTTCAATATCGGCGTGGCGCTGGTGCGCAAGGACCGCATCGACGAAGCGGCGAAGCTGCTCGAGGCAGTCGGGCAGATGGAAGCGCCGACCGAAGAACTCGCAGCACTGCGCGACAAAGCCAATCTCGCACTGGGATACGCCTGGTTGAAAGCGGACCGCCCGGCTGATGCGAAAACCGCGCTGCAACGCGTGCGGCTCGAAGGTTCGCAGTCGAACAAAGCTCTGCTCGGCGCCGGTTGGGCGGACTCGGCCGAGAAGCACTACCGGAAGGCGCTCGCGCCATGGCTGGAACTGCGCGGCCGCAACCTGCTCGACGCGGCGGTCCAGGAGTCGTATCTCGCGGTGCCTTACGCGTACGCGCAGCTCGACGCGGACAAACAGGCGGCGGAGCAGTACATGCTGGCCGTTCAGGCGTTTGGTGAAGAGGCTGAGCGCATCGATCAGTCCATCGCATCGATTCGCGGCGGTGCGCTGCTCAACTCGATCATCGACAACGACCGGGGCGATCAGGCCGGCTGGTACTGGCAGCTACAGAATCTGCCGGATGCACCGGAGACGCGTTATCTGTATCACCTGCTTGCGTCGCACGAGTTTCAGGAAGGTCTGAAGAACTATCGCGACCTCAAGCTGATGCAGCGCAACCTCGCTTCGTGGATGCTGAGCGTCGCCGCCTTCGACGACATGGTTGATACACGGCGTCGCGCTTACGCACAACGCGTTCCAGGGATGCAGCAGACGCTGGACACGGTCGATCTCGACGCACTCGAAGCACACAAGAACGAACTTGATCTGCGCATCAAGGCGATCGAACGCGACAACGACGTTGCGGGTCTGGGGACCGCACGCGAACTTGAACAGTGGAGGAAGGTCGAGCGCATCGAGAAAGTCCTCGCAAGCGCCGATCAGAACGATCCGCTCGTGCAGGAAATGCGCGAAAAGACCCGCTTGCTGCGAGGGACCCTGCTGTGGGACTTCAACTCGAGCTACAAGGCGCGTCTGTGGCGCCAGCGCAAGGAGCTGCGGGAGCTCGATGTCGCTTACAAGGAAGCCCGCCGGCGATGGGTGCTCGTCGAGAGGGCGCGCGAGGACTATCCGGCTCGCACCGAAAAGTTCGCAGAACGCGTTGCGAATCTGCAGCCGCGGATCGCTGCGCTGAGGGAGCGGCTGGCTGAAGCTGCGAATGCGCAGAACCGGTACCTTGCCGCGATCGCCGTAAGAGAACTCGATTCGCAGAAGCAACGTCTGGCTGCGTACTCGCTGCAGGCGCGCTTCGCGCTCGCGTCTATTTACGATCGGGCGTCGAACGACGGCGGCGGAGGCGGGCAATGATGCGCCGTTCCTCCATCGTGCTCGCGATGTTCATCGCGGCTGCACTCGCCACGGCGGCTGCGGGCCCTGCTGACAAGAAAGCGCGGCAGACCGGCACGATCAAGGATCTCGAGAATCGCGAGGTCGACGTGGCCCGCGATCCGCCGACGGACGTCAAACAGGAGCAGGCTATCGAACAATATCGACGCTTCCTGGAGTTGCAGTCCGACAACGAGAAAATGCGGGCCGAGGCCATGCGTCGGCTTGGCGATCTGCAGGTCGAGGTGGATGAAGACACACGTGCGGTCGGCGATGCGACCCTCAGCGGGATGGAGCTGGCGGAAGCAGTCAAGCTCTATGAGGGTCTGCTGGCCGCGTATCCGGACTACGCGCGCAATGATGCAGTGATGTATCAGCTGGCGCGTGCTCACGAAGCGCAAGCCCAGCCTGAGAAAGCGCTGACGGTGCTGGACCAACTCGTGTCCAGACACCCGGATAGTCAATGGATCACGGAAGCGCAGTTTCGCCGCGGTGAAATCCTGTTCAGCGCCGGGCGTTATCGCGATGCGGAGGGCGCTTACGCGGCCGTGATGGAGGCCGGCGGCGACAGCGGCTTCCACGAACAAGGTCTCTACAAGCATGGCTGGTCTCTGTTCAAGCAGAGTCGCGGCGATGAAAGCGTCGCCTCATTTCTGAAATTGCTGGATCGCGTGCTCGTCGTCGACGGCAAGTTGCGCGAGCGCGATGTATTGTCGCGTCCGGAACGTGAGCTGACCGACGATGCACTGCGCGCGATAGCGATTACCTTCTCCGACCTCGATGGCCCTGAGTCGCTCGATGCATCGCTGAAACGGCGCGGCGATCCCGCGTACGCGCATCTGCTGTACGAAGCTCTGGGTAATCTCTATATCGAGAAGGAGCGCTATCAGGACGCGGCGCTCGCGTATGAAGCGTTTGCGAAGCGGCGACCCGACGATCGCTACGCGCCGTCGCTGCAGATGCGCACGATCGAGGCGTATCAGAAGGGCGGCTTCGCATCGCTGGTGCTCGAAGGCAAGCAGGCGTTCGTCGAACGGTATGCGTTCGGATCGGCGTTCTGGAAGGAGCGCACGATCACGGATGCACCCGAAGTCGCGGCGCAGCTCAAGGCAAATCAGAAGGATCTGGCCGAGTACTATCACGCGCAAGCGCAGAAATCGAAGCAGGGCGAGGACTACTCGGCGGCGGCGCGCTGGTATCGCGCGATGCTCGATTCCTTCCCGCAGGACGCCGAAGCGCCTGCAACACGCTATCTGTTATCGGAAGTGCTGTTTGAGTCCGGACGCTTCGCCGAAGCCGCGCGCGAATATGAACGCACTGCATACGATTATCCGTTGCACGCCAAGTCCGCGGCGGCGGGTTACGCAGCGCTGATCGCGTATCAGAAGCACGAGCCGACCATCAGCGGCGAGTCTCGCAAACTGTGGCATCGGCAAGGCGTCGAGAGCGCGCTGATGTTTGCGAACAGCTTTCCTGAGCACGAAGAGTCCCCGCGCGTGCTGACCAAGGCGGATCAGGATCTGTTCGCGCTGAACGAATTCGATCGCGTCATCGAACTCTCGACGCAGATTCTGGAACGCATTCCTCCGGTGGAGCGCCAGTATCAGCGCACCGCGGCGACGTTGCTGGCGCACTCGTTGTTCGATCGCGGCCGCTTCCCGGAAGCAGAGGCTGCGTACGTGCGCGTGCAGGGCCATCTGCCGGCGAATGATGCAGATCGACCGGCAATCGAAGAGCGTATCGCCGCATCGATTTACAAGCAGGCCGAAGCGAAGCAGTCGTCAGGCGACGCCATCGGCGCCGTCGATGATTTTCTGCGCGTCGGCGCGTTGGCGCCCACCGCGAAAGTTCGCGCCAACGCCGAATACGACGCCGCCAGCATTCTGGTTCAGAACAAACAATGGAGCCGCGCCGCGCAGGTTCTGGAGAACTTCAGGCGCAGCTATCCGGATCATGAGCTCGCGCCCGAAGTGACGCGCTCACTTGCGGTCGCCTACCTTGAAACCGGACGCGCCGGCGAATCAGCCGCCGAGTTCGAGCGCATTGCGGCTCGCGAAGCGGAGAGCGCGGACGTTCGCCGCGCTGCGTTGTGGCAGGCCGCGGAGCTGTATGAGAAGTCAGGCTCACCCACCAACGCGGCGCGTACCTATGCAAACTACGTGAAGCAGTTCCCCGCGCCGCTCGATCCGGCGATGGATGCACGCCAGAAGCTCGCTGATATGGCGAAGGCGCAGAACGATACGCGCGCTCGCGCCCAGTGGAATGAAGAAATGATTCGCGCCGACAGGGCGGCCGGTGCAGCCCGCACCGATCGCAGCAAGTATCTCGCCGCGAAGGCCACGATCGAGACCGCCGAACCGCAGGTGGAAGTGTTCAATGCAGTCCGTCTGGTCGCGCCGCTCGACAAGACGCTCGGGATGAAGCGCTCCGCCATGGAGAAGGTGATGACGACCTACGGTCAGGCGCTCGATTATGGGGTTGCTGAGGTGACCACCGCCGCCACCTTCGGCATGGCGGAGCTGTATCGCAAGCTCGGCGCCGATCTGATCGAATCCGAGCGCCCGAAGAATCTCGACGCCGAGGCGCTCGAGCAGTACGACGTGCTGCTGGAAGAACAGGCGTTCCCCTTCGAAGAGAAAGCGATTGAACTGCACGAAACCAATGCGCAGCGCACCGGCGACGGCGTGTATGACGAATGGGTGCAACGCAGTTTCGATGTGCTCGCGAAACTGAAGCCTGCGCGCTATGCAAAGTCGGAAATGAGTGAAGAGTATGTCCCAGAGCTACGCTAGCGCACGTACGGGCTGCTGGGTGCTGGGCTCTGGGTGCTGGCCAGAGCGGCTCGCGGCTCGCGTCCTGCGCCTCGCGCCGGACAAGAAAGCCGGCTCTGTTCGCAGCCGACATTTTTTTGCTCCGTTCGCCCTGAGCTCGTCCAATGGTCCATTCGTGCAGAGCTGGTCGAAGCCTTGCGGTAGACAGGGAACCCTTCGACAGGCTCAGGGCGAACGGAGGATGGAAGGATCTCGCTGTAAATCCGTTGTCTTCGCGTTGCAGAGAATTGCGGAGAAACCTCGGTTCCTGGCTGGCGGCCGGAGTCAGAGGTTCGTACACGCGATGCGAATCGTTCTTGTGGTGTTCCTTATGGGCGGCGTGCTTGCCGGTTGTGCTTCGACGCCGGGTTCGTCTGAATCGCAGACTGCGGCCGGAGCGACCGCCCCGTCTGACGCCGAAGAAACTTCCGCCGCTTCCGCCGAACCTCTGCCGCCGGACGCCGTGAAACAGTTCGATCAGGCGGTCGTGCATATGAATGCAGGTGATCTCGCCGCGGCCGAACAGGGTTTCCGCTCCCTTGCCGCAGCGTATCCGTCGTATTCCGGTGCGCTCATCAATCTGGGCATTCTGCAGGTCAAGGCGAATCGACTCGATGAAGCCGAGAAAACGCTGCGCAGCGCCCTCGAACGCAACGGGTCGAATGCCGCCGCATTCAATCAGCTCGGCATCGTGTATCGCAAACTCGGGCGATTCAAAGAAGCCGACGAGAGCTATCAACGCGCGGTGCAGGTCGATCCGGACTACGCGCTCGCCTGGCTGAATCTGGGAGTGCTGTGCGATCTGTATCTGCAACAGCCGCAGCGTGCGCTCGAGGCGTTTGAACGCTATCTCGCGCTCGCGACGACGCCGAATGAAAAGGTCGCGAACTGGATAACGGAACTCAAGAGGCGCATCGGCGCGGAGCCGCAGGCGGCGAGGGCGGAATGATGTCTATGGGTAAGGCTCGCGTCAGATCAGTACGAGGTCCGCGGTCCGCGGTCTGCGGCCAGAGTGGAGCGGGTTGCGGCTTGTCCCGCGGGATTCGCGTCCGATCACGGCTTGCGGCTCGCGTCAGACAAGCGGTGCTGGCGATGCTGATTTTCGCGCCCGCCGCATTCGCTGCCGACCCCCCGGGAGGAGAAAGCGAACAGCCTGCGGTCTCTGGCGATGACCTGCAGAATTTGAATCGTGGCGAGAATCTTCCGGCCGCGGACCGCAGACCGGCGAGCGCAGACCCTTCTTCATCTGACGCAAGCCGCGAACCGCGAGCCGCAAGCCCATCACCTGTGCCGCAAGCCGTGACCGGCAGCGAAGCCCGCGGGACAACACGCGCTACGCGCTCCGACCGTCTCGAGCTCGACACCACCGTAGTGACGGGCAATCGCGAGTTGCCGAAGGTGCTCTATATCGTTCCGTGGAAGAAGGCGGACATCGGCGATCTGCCGGGACAGCCGTTCAACACGTTGCTCGATGAAGTCCTGGAACCTGTGGATCGTGACGTTTTTCGTCGCGAAGTGACGTATTTCGATGCTGTGACGGGCGGTGCAGACGCGACGCAGTCGACATCCGCAGATCCGCGCTGACGGGCATTATGTTTGTTACTGCTTGATGGGGAATCGGAGGACTCATGTACACGTCGATGGTCGAATTCTTCGTAAAAGGGGGCGCATTCATGTACCCCATCGCGTTCGTTTTTGCCGCGGGACTCGCAATCGCGATCGAACGGTGGGTTTATCTAACCGTCGCAGGCACGCGCAATCGCCAACTCTGGACTCAGATCGTGCCGCTGCTGCAGCAGGGCAACTTCAGGGCGGCGGTCGCGGTATGTCAGAAATCAACGGCGGCCATCGGACGCATTCTGAACTATGGTCTTGCACGACTTGAATCCGCGCGCCGTCGTGACGATGTTGAGAAGGCGATGGAGGAGAGCCTGATGGAAGTCATGCCGCGACTTGAACGCCGCACGCACTATCTTGCGACCTTCGCGAATCTCGCGACGCTGCTCGGGCTCCTCGGCACGATCGTCGGTCTCATCCAGGCGTTCACCGCCGTCTCGAATGCGAACCCGGCGGACAAGGCTGACTTGCTCTCGGCTTCGATCTCCGTGGCCATGAACACCACGGCGTTCGGTCTGATCGTGGCGATACCGCTGCTGCTCGTGCACACACTACTGCAGACGAAAACCACCGAGCTGGTGGACAGCCTCGAGATGGCGTCGGTCAAATTCCTGAACACGATCGTTGAACGCCGCGGCGAGAGCGTTGCATGAGTTCCCGCTTCGGCCGTCGCGGTCGCTTCAGGGAAGAGGAGGAGATGAACATCACGGCCTTCATGAATCTGATGGTCGTCCTGGTGCCGTTTCTGCTCATCACAGCAGTGTTCTCGCGCATGTCGATCATTGAACTGAACCTGCCCTCTGGCGCACCTCCGCCGCCGGATGCAGCACAGACGTTCGAGCTCGAGGTCGTGGTGCACAAGGACAAGATCGTGGTCGCGGATCGCGGCAGCGGCCCGCTCGGCACGTTCCCGCAGGGTGCGAACGGCTATGACTACGCCGCCGTGCGCGAGAAGCTGAAAGCCATCAAGGCGCAGTTTCCGGATCTCATCGCTGCAACGATTCTGCTCGAGCCGGATACACCTTATGACGTCGTCGTGCAGACGATGGACACGGTGCGCACGTTTCCGGCGCAGCAAGGGTCGAGCGTGGTGCAGGCCGAACTGTTTCCGGAAATCTCCGTTGGGGACGCACCCACATGAAGAAGTCGAATCGCGCGCGCCGCATGGAACGGCATCACGCGCGCAGCCGTCGCGGCGCCGGCCTCAATCTCGTTTCGCTGATGGACATATTCACCATCCTGGTCTTCTTTCTGCTGGTCAACTCCGCGGAAGTGCAGACGCTGGAGAATCCGAAGGACATCTCGCTGCCCGAGTCGATCGCATCGAACAAACCGCGCGAGACCGTGGTCGTTCACATATCGCACGATAATGTGCTGCTGCAGGGCCAGCCGGTCGCGACGATTGCCGAAATCGAAGCGCTCGACGGCAACATCATCGAACCCCTCAAGGCGGCGTTGCAGCGTCAGAGCGATCGCGTGCTGCGTGAGAGCGCGGCCACGGACATCGCCGGGCGCGAAGTCACGATCCTTGGCGACCGCGAGCTGCCGTATCGAGTACTCAAGAAAATCATGGCGACCTGCACCGACGCCGACTACGGCAAATTGTCGCTCGCGGTGATTCAGAAACAGGAAGAGGTCGCGCCGACAGCCGCGGCCGCGGCGGGTTGAGAGATGACGAGCGTCATGGCGCCATTTCGAATTTATGATTTGCCGTGGACGCCCTCCGAGGAGGAGCGCTCACGACTGCGTCGCCTGCTGATCATCTGCTTCGCGGTCACCCTGATACTTTCCATTCTGTTGCCGCTGCTGCCGACGCCGCGCAAGGCGATCGATCAGATCGAAGAGGTCCCGCCGCGATTCGCGAAGCTCGTGCTCGAGCGCAAAGTAACGCCGCCCCCGCCGCCGCCGCCGCCGCCAAAAATCGACCCGGTCCCCAGGCCGGTTGAACAGCCGCGAGCGACGCAGCCGCAACCTGCGCCGACGGTGGATCGCACGCAGGAGGCCCGCAAGAAAGCTGCTCAGGCGGGCTTGCTGCCTTTCCAGGATCAGCTCGCTGCGCTGCGCGATAGTGCGGTACTCGACAAGGCGGCGCAGACGAAGAATCTCGCCGGGAAGGTAGGCGCATCGACACGCGCGGAACGTTCGCTGATCACATCGAAAGTGGGCTCGGGCAGCGGCGGCATCAACACCGCGTCACTGAGTCGGGGCTACGGCGGCGGCGCCGGTTCTCTGTCCGGTCACGAGACGACGCAGGTCACTTCCTCACTCGGCGCAGGAGACGCCGACAACGTCAGAAGAAGCGGCAGCGGCAAGGCGTCGCGCAGTGAAGAAGAGATCGCCCTGGTGTTTGATCGCAACAAAGGTGCGATTTACGCGATCTATACGCGCGCGCTGCGCGAAAAGCCTGACTTGCAGGGCAAGCTAGTGCTGGAGCTGACCATTTCACCCGATGGTTCCATCACCCGCTGCGACGTAGTCTCAAGCGAACTGCAGGATCCTGAACTCGAACGCAAGCTGGTAGCCCGCGTGAAGCTGTTCAGATTCGAAGCAAGAGACGTCGGCACGATCACAGTCACGAAGCCGATCGACTTTTTCCCGGCGTAGGCCTGAAGAAGTTGTGCATTGTCTGTAGCGGTTTGCTCCGTAGCCGGAGGCAATCTGCGAATCCGCCTCTGGCTGCAGACTACGGACCAGAACAGTCGCCGCCGATCGGCCAGGATTCGCCGCTCGACGGACCTCGGTTGCAGCGGGTTCGCTCTGCGCCCAACATCGGACCATGAACATCGAATCGGAAGTTCGTCACTTCTCGGGTTTATCGGCGCTCGAACAGGCGCGATTTCTTGCGCGTTTCATGTACGAGCTGACACTCGAAGCCCGCAACTATTACGGGCCGGGCGGAGAGCAGGCGATCGACGCGAACAAGCTGCGCTTCGTGAATGAAGTACAGCATCGCGTCACACGCTTCATCGAGCAGATCCTGATCGACGACCCCGCACGAACCTCCGACGACGTCATGTTGCGGCTGTTGCTCGCGCCGCGCGCCGAGAAAACGATCGAGAGCCTCGTCCATGCGGCCTATGTGAGGACGATTCAGGCGATAGCCTGAGAAGAAGCGGATGGCGGTCGGCGGTTAGCGGTTAGTCAAAACGCGCTCCGCGCAGTCCTCTCTTTGGCGGAGCTGGGGCGCGTTCGGCTCGGCGCAGTCGCGCTGCTTCCGGCTAACCGCCAACCGCTAACCGCCAACCGCTCCCTTTTCAATCAGGGCCGGACTCATACTTGATCCCGTGCTCGGCGCCGATGATTGGGCAGGCCGCTGCTTCGCGGCGCTTCGGCATGCGCTCGAGCGTTATGGTCAATCCGTCCCTGGACGTTCGTCCCATCTACACGATCGATGCACTCGACCGCATCGTGTTCGTGAATCCGGCATGGCTCGCGTTCACGCGTCCGGAGGGCGGCAAACCACTGACGTTGCAGCACTACATGGGTCATTCGGTGTGGGATGTGCTCGAGGGTGGGCAGATCCGACGACTGTGGGAAGTGCTGTATGGCCGAGTGCGCGCCATGGGTGCGCGAGTGTTCGTACCGATGCGCGCCGACAAGCCGAGCGAACGTCGACTCATCGATATCGAGCTTCGCCCGCTCGCCGATGGATCCATTCAACACATCTGTGAGCGCGTGTGGTCGGAAGCTCGACCGGCCGTCGCGCTGCTCGATCCATCCTGGCCGCGGGACGAGCGCACTCTGCGCTGCTGCGCCTGGTGCAAACGCATCCAGGTGCGGATCGGCGCCTGGGAGGAAATCGAACAAGCGCAGTTGACGCTTGCGATCGAAGCCACGGAAACGCTGCCCACGCTTACGCACGGGGTATGCGTGACATGTAAGCAGTCCCTGTTGAAGACGTTTCCGGCGAGGGTCGCGTGAAAAGATGCGAGCTATGAAGCTACTAGCTGCTAGCGGCTAGCCAGAGGAAAGGGGCTGAGCGTCGGTGCGGCGAAATGGCCTCATCCGCCTCTGCTAGACTTTGAGCACGCCTTTCTGAACGCTGCTGATCAATGACGTCCCATGACCTTGCGCCTTCTGGCCTCTGGCTAGTAGCTAGCGGCTAGTAGCTAAGTCTCTTCCTCATGCCCCGCTCCGACATCTCCTTTCCGCCCAAAGACGCCGAGTTGCGCGATGACGTGCGGACGCTTGGTGGGCTGGTGGGAGAGGTGATTCGCGAGCAGGGCGGGGATGCACTCTTCGAGATGGTGGAGCGGGATCGGCAGGCCGCGATTGCGCGCCGCGACGGCGATCCGATGGGCGCTGCCGAGCTCGCCGCGCGCACGCGCGATGTACCCCCGGCCGCTGCGCGCGATCTCGTGCGTGCGTTCTCGACATGGTTCCAGATGGTCAACATGGCGGAGAAGGTGCATCGCATCCGCCGGCGCCGCCAATACCTGAATGAGGGCGCGACGCAGCCCGGCGGCATTCTCGATGCGGTCCTCAAGCTGAAAGAGAAAGGCCTCGATCTCGTCGATATCCGCCGACTCATGCTCGAGATGTGGATCGAGCCGGTGTTCACCGCGCATCCGACCGAGTCCACGCGTCGTACGATTCTGCGCAAACAGCAGAAAATCGCGCAGCTACTGCTCGGAAGACTGGGTCTGGCGCGAACCGCCGCAGAGACGCGCACGATCTGGGATCGCATCCGCGGTGAAATCACCACGGGCTGGCAGACGGCGGAAAATTCACGCGAGCGCCTGACGGTAGCCGATGAACGTGAGCACGTGCTGTTCTTCATCGCCGAGGTGCTCTATCAGATCGTGCCAATCTTCTACGAAGAGATCGAAGCGGCGCTGGAGCAGGCATACGGGCCGGACGCGCGCGAGGTCGATCTGCCGGAAATTCTGCGCTTCGGCTCCTGGGTGGGCGGCGATATGGACGGCAATCCGGATGTGCATGCGAAGACCATCCGCGAAACCGTGGCGCGCCATCAGCAGATCATCGTCAATCGATACTTTCTCGATTGTCAGGGCCTGGCGGAAACCCTTTCACAGAGCGCCGCGCGTATCGGGATTTCCAGCGAGCTGCAGGCGCGAATCGACAACTACATGGTGCTGCTGCCATCGGCGGGCAGCCTGTCTCCCGCGCGCCATGACCGCATGCCGTATCGGGTGTTCCTGGGCCAGGTCATGGAACGCCTGCGCGCGACCTATGACGGCCGTGCGAATCACTACGAAACCGTCAACGACTTTCTCGCGGATCTGAACCTGATCGCCGGCAGCCTGCGTGCGAACAAAGGCCTGCATGGGGGCTTGTTTCAGGTACAGCGTCTGATCCGTCGGGCGCGTACGTTCGGGTTTCACCTCGCGACGCTGGACATTCGTCAGAACGCGGTCGCGCATCGCAGCGTCATTGCGAATGGGCTGGGCGACGCCGGCTGGGCGGCGCGGAGCGGCGAGGAGCGCACCACGCGCTTGCGCGAAGCGCTCGAGCGCGACGCAGGGCCGACCAACGTGCTGGATGCGAGCGGCAAACGCAGCCTGTGGGTTTTCGAAGCGCTCGCGCATTGCCGGCACCGGTATGGCGCCGACGCCATTGGGCCATACGTGGTCAGCACCACGCAGGGCGTCGACGACGTGCTATCGGTGCTGGTGCTCGCACGCTGGGCCGACAGTGCGGATCGCCGCTCAGGCGACGTGCCGACGGATGTCGCCCCGCTGTTCGAATTCGCAAACGCACTGGCGCGGTGCGGCGAAGTGATGACGGAGCTGTTCAACGAGCCTGTGTATCGCCGCCATCTGCTCGGCCGCGGCAATCATCAGTACGTAATGCTCGGTTATTCCGCGAGCAACAAGGAAAGCGGCATCGTGATGTCGCGCTGGCTGTTGCGACAGGCGCAGGAGCAGCTGTTCGCTGCGGCGGATAGTGCAGGCGTCGATCTGACGCTGTTCCACGGGCAAGGCGGCGGCGCCGACCGTGGCGGCGGTCGCGCCGAAGTGCTGGTTCGCAGCGGCCCCGACGGCGCGCGTCGCGGCCGCCTGCGCATCACCGAGCAAGGCGAACTCATCAACGAAAAATATGGGTTGCGGCCGATCGCGTTACGCATCTTCGAACAGGCGTTCAATGCATTGTCGCTGGCGAATACCGGAGTCATGCCGCCAGAGCGCGTCGAGTCCCGGTGGCGCGAGGCGATGGATCTGCTGGGTCGTGAGAGTGCGCAGGTGTACCGGCAGCTCGTGTTCGACGATCCGGAGTTCTACGAATTCTTCCGCCAGGTCACGCCCATCGACGTGATCGAACGCATGCAGATCGGTTCGCGTCCGACCTCCAGAGAACAGCGAGAGGGCATTGCAGCATTGCGTTCGACGCCGTGGCAGCACGCCTGGTCGCAGTGCCGTTACATGATGCCCGGCTGGTTTGGCGCGGGCAGCGCTCTGGCTCGTGCGAGCCGCGAACTGGGCGATGAGTTGCTCGGTCAGATGTACGGTGAATGGTTCTTTTTCGCCAATCTCATCGATGACGTCGAGCTGGCGCTGGGCCGCGCCGATATGGGCATAGCAGCAGGCTACGACGCGCTGGTCGACGAGCGATACCGGCGTTTCATCCCGCTGCTGCGCAGCGAATACGAATCGACTCGTCGCGCAGTGCTCAAGCTGCGCGGCTGCAGCCATCTGCTCGATCGCGAAGCGACGATTCAGCGCTCCATCACGTTGCGCAATCCGTATATCGATCCGATGCACATGATTCAGATCGACATGCTGCGCCGCTGGCGAGCAAGCGGGCGCGAGGATCGCGAAACGCTGTCCGCGCTGCTCGCCTCCGTCAGCGGAATCAGCCAGGCGTTGCAGGGGGCGTGAGGCAGGAAGCCGCTAGCTGCTAGCCAGAACGGAACATGCTTCTTTCTGACTAGCAGCTAGTCGCTAGCAGCTTCTTTCAAGATCTTTGCCCAGATACGGGCTCAGCCAGTCCACGATGAGTTCGTGGCCCGTGTCCTTTACGTCATTGAAGAGTTCTGGCTGGTCCTGCAACAGGCGAAAGGCGAACGCAACCGCATCGGTCGCATGTTGTCGACGCGACTCCGGCAGCAGGAACCATTCTTCGAGGACTCGCCTCTGAGCATCGGAATGCGCCATAACCCCTCCACAGCGCGCGCGGAACATAGCAGTCTCAAAGTTGATGTGCACATGGTTTTTATACGGTGTTGACGCGGCATTCGATGTCTGTGTCGCGCGCTGCACACGGGCGCTCCGATTCGAGTCGCGCAAACAGTCAGATAGCGCGTTGCGTTGACCACAGCGGCGGCATCGGGCCGCGCGCGCACGCGCGGAGCGCCGCGCCGGGTTGCAGCGCATCCGCAATTTTTTGCGCGAGAGTGCACGCGCACGCGCTCCGTGTGTGCGCTCGTTCTATCCAATCGCGGACGCTTACGGCAGAATCGCCGTACGCAAACATCGCCGGCGCTCGCCGGATCAGGCTTATCTCGTGACCAAGACTCGCCAGAAGAAACCGCAGCAGCGGCCTTCCCCTCGCTCCTCATCACCGTGGCTCGCGCCCGCAGCAAACGGTTCGAATCTGAACGTCGAGGACTTTCTGACGTTCAGGATCACCAGGCTTTCTAATGCGCTGCGCACGAATCTGACCAAGCGCTACCTCGAGGAGTTCGATCTCAGCCTGCCGGAGTGGCGTCTGCTCGCATTGATTGCGCGTTTTGCACCGATGCGCTTCTCCGAGGTGACCAGCCGCAGCAGCATGGACAAAGGTCAGGTGAGTCGGACGCTGCGCATCATGGAAAAGCGCGGATTGACAAAACTTAAGGTAATCCGGCCGCGCGGTTCGCGCTCAGCCGACGCGCTCGCGGCGCCGGTCATGGTGTCGATTGCGGCGAAGGGCAAGGCGCTGTACAGCGCCGTATTGCCGGTCGCGCGCCGCCGGCAGGCTGAGATACTGCTGACGCTGAGCGAAAAAGATCGTGTCACCCTGTACAACACGCTGGACAAACTCTTCGCCACGATCGGCAACGTCGCGCTCTCGCAAGATGAGACCGAATAACGTTGCAGGCCTGATCGGACCTGTCGGTGTTGCGCCGCCATAATTCGGCGGAAATTCGGATGCGCACGGCTTTGTGGGGCGAGTAAGCTCGGGCGCATGCAGACCGATGCTTGCGGCGGCGACACGCTCGACCCTCATGCGCGCGAAGAAGTAGAGCGCGCACTGACGGAGAATCGGACCTATCCGGGGGCCTTGCTGCAGGTGCTCCACGCAGTGCAGCGCAGGCTCGGCTACATCCCTGCGCAGGCCATTCCTGTGGTTGCGAGCGCGCTCAACCTGTCGCGCGCCGAAGTCCATGGCGTCGTCACCTTCTATCACTATTTTCGCCAGACGCCCGCCGGACGCCATCTGGTGCAGCTGTGTCAGGCCGAAGCGTGCAAATCGATGCGCGGCGCGGAGCTCACGATGCACGCGAAGCAGAGACTGGCCGTGGAATTTCACCAGACCACGAGCGACGGCCAGATCTCGCTCGAACCTGTGTACTGCCTCGGTAACTGTGCGTGCGCGCCGGCCGCCATGATCGATGGCGAACTCTTTGGCCGCCTCACGACCGAGCGCTTCGATGCACTCATCGGAACGCTGACGCATGGCCCCGCGAGGGCGCCCGAATGAGCGTCACACTCTATGTGCCGCGCGATGCAGCCGCCCTGTCAGTCGGCGCGGGCGATGTGGCAGACGCCATCGGTCGCGAGGCGCAGCGCCGCGGCATCGATGTGCGCCTGGTGCGTAACGGCTCGCGTGGGTTGCTATGGCTCGAGCCGCTCGTCGAGGTCGCGACGGCGCGAGGCCGTCAGGCGTACGGCCCCGTCGCAGTGAACGATATCGAAACCCTCTTCGACTCAAATTTTTCGGACGGGGGCGCGCACCCCTTGCACCTGGGTCTGACGGAAGACATCGCCTTTCTCAAGAACCAGCAGCGACTGACGTTTGCGCGTGTCGGCGTGATCGACCCTGTCAGTTTCGATGACTATCTCGCGCACGAAGGCTACATCGGCCTGCAACGCGCCCTGGCGATGGACCAGACGGATATCGTCGCAGCAATCGCCGCATCCGGACTTCGCGGCCGCGGCGGTGCGGCGTTTCCTGCGGGAATCAAATGGCGCACCGTGCTCGAGCAGAATGCATCGCCGAAGTACGTGGCGTGCAACGCAGATGAGGGCGACTCCGGCACGTTCGCCGATCGCATGTTGATGGAAGGCGATCCGTTCATGCTCATCGAAGGCATGACGATCGCGGGCGTGGCTGTTGGGGCGGTGCGCGGCTACATCTATCTGCGAGCGGAATACCCGCATGCGCACCGCGTGCTCAATGCGGCGATTGCGGAGGCATACGAACGCAACTATCTCGGACGCGACGTTCTTGGCAGCGGCAGGACGTTCGAGCTGGAAGTCCGCCTGGGCGCGGGCGCGTATATCTGCGGCGAAGAGACCTCGATGCTGGAGAGCCTCGAAGGCAAGCGCGGCGAAGTGCGCGTGCGCCCCCCATTGCCGGCAATCAAGGGATTGTTTGGTCAGCCCACGCTGGTCCACAACGTGATTTCGTTGGCGAGCGTACCCGTCATCCTGCACAAGGGTGCGGAGTTTTATACGAACTTCGGAATCGGCAAGTCGCGCGGCACAATCCCGCTGCAGCTCGGGGGCAACATCCGTCGCGGCGGTCTCATCGAGCGCGCGTTCGGCCTCACACTGCGCGAATTGATTTACGATTACGGCGGTGGTTCGGCCAGCGGCCGGCCGGTGCGCGCGGTGCAGGTCGGCGGTCCGCTCGGCGCCTACATTCCCGAGTCGCAATTCGATACGCAGATCGACTATGAAGCCCTGGCGGGCATCGGCGCGCTGCTGGGTCATGGCGGCGTGGTCGTCTTCGACGATACGGTCGACATGGCGCGCATGGCGCGATACGCAATGGAGTTCTGCGCCGTCGAGTCCTGCGGCAAATGCACACCGTGTCGCATCGGCTCGACGCGGGGCGTGGAGCTCATGGACCGCGTCATTGCAAACGTCGATCGCGACAGGAATCTAGCGCTGGTCGATGAACTCTGCGAAACGATGCTGCACGGCTCGCTCTGCGGCCTGGGCGGCATGACCCATTTCCCGGTGCGAAGCGCGCTCAAGCACTTCCCCGAAGATTTCAGAGGTGAGCGGTGAGCGGCCCCGTCAAGGCGCTCTGAACGCAAGCCGCACGCCCGAGCCAAGAGACTTTACATGTACGCGCACAATTACACGGATCCCGGAACACCCGCGAGCACGGCGCCCTCGCAAGTGACTGTTGAGATCGACGGCGTCGCCGTGACCGTGCCGGAAGGCACGTCGATCATGCGCGCCGCCTCAATGACGGGAAATCAGATTCCAAAGCTCTGTGCGACCGGCACACTCAAGGCGTTCGGCTCATGTCGCTTGTGCCTCGTTGAAATCGAAGGCCGCAACGGCTATCCCGCCTCGTGCACCACTGCGGTCGCGTCCGGCATGAAGGTGCGCACGCAAAGCGCGAAGCTTGCGCAACTGCGTCGCAATGTCGTCGAACTCTATGTCTCGGATCATCCGCTCGACTGCGACACCTGCCCTGGCGACGGTCACTGTGAGTTGCAATCAATGGCGGCCGCGACCGGTGTGACGTCCTCGCGTTATACGATAGGCGGGCGTACGCACCAGGGTTCGATCAAGGATCTCAGCAATCCGTATTTTGCGTTCGATCCGGACCTCTGCATCGTGTGTTCGCGCTGTGTGCGCGCCTGCGATGAAGTCCAGGGGACGTTTGCGTTGACGATCCAGGGGCGCGGGTTCGACTCTGCCGTTTCTGCGAGCCAGAACGAATCGTTCGTAGGCTCGGAGTGCGTGTCCTGCGGTGCGTGTGTCGAATCGTGCCCTACGGCCGCTCTGTCGGAAAAATCATTGATTTCGCTCGGACAACCGGAGCGCACGGTCACTACTACCTGTGCGTACTGCGGAGTCGGCTGTTCGTTGGTCGCGGAAGTCAAACACGAGAAGGTCGTGCGCATGGCGCCGGACCGCAAGGGACACGCGAATCAGGGTCATGCCTGCGTGAAGGGCCGATTCGCGTACGGCTACGCAACGCATCCGGACCGCATCGTGCATCCGATGATTCGCACGAAGATCACCGATCCCTGGCGCGAAGTGAGTTGGGACGAGGCGATCGAGTACGCCGCTTCCGAGCTCAGGCGTGTACAGCGTGAGCACGGCCGCGATGCGATTGGCGGCATCACTTCTTCGCGTTGCACCAATGAAGAGACGTTCCTGGTCCAGAAGCTGGTGCGCGCGGCGTTCGGCAACAACAACGTCGATACCTGTGCACGGGTATGTCATTCGCCGACCGGCTACGGGCTGAAAAATACTCTCGGCGAGTCGGCGGGCACACAGGAGTTCGCGTCGGTGATGAGTGCGGATGTGATCGTCGTGATCGGCGCGAATCCGACGGAAGGCCATCCTGTATTCGCCTCACAGTTGAAGCGGCGGCTGCGTCAGGGCGCGAGACTGATCGTCATCGATCCGCGCGAAATCGCGATCGTCAGGACGCCGCACATCGAAGCCGCGTATCACTTGCAGGTGCGACCCGGCGCCAACGTTGCGATCATCAATGCGCTGGCGCACGTCGTCGTCACCGAAGAACTCACCCGCGACGACTATGTCGACGCGCGCTGCGAGCGAGATTCGTATTTGCGCTGGAAATCATTTATCGCGGATCCGAAGCGTTCGCCAGAAGCAACCGAGGCGGACACCGGCGTGCCTGCGACGCTCGTGCGCGGCGCGGCGCGTCTGTATGCGAGCGCTGCAAACGGCGCCATCTACTACGGCCTCGGTGTGACGGAGCACAGTCAGGGCACGACGATGGTCATGGGCATCGCGAACCTCGCGATGGCGACCGGCAATCTGGGTCGCGAAGGTGTGGGCGTCAATCCGCTGCGTGGCCAGAACAACGTGCAGGGTTCGTGCGACATGGGTTCCTTCCCGCACGAATTCAGCGGCTATCGACACGTGTCCGATGGCGCGGTGCGCGCACTGTTCGAGTCCGCCTGGGGCGTTTCGCTCGAATCCGAGCCGGGGCTGCGCATTCCCAACATGTTCGAAGCGGCGCTCGACGGCAGCTTCCGTGCGCTCTACATAGAGGGCGAAGACATCGCGCAATCCGACCCGAACACCCAACACGTGACGGCGGCGCTGTCGGCGATGGAATGCATCATCGTGCAGGACCTCTTCATCAATGAGACGGCGAAGTATGCGCACGTATTTCTGCCGGGCTCCTCCTTCCTCGAGAAGGAGGGCACGTTCACGAACGCGGAACGCCGCATCTCGCGTGTGCGCAAGGTGATGTCGCCGCTCGCCGGTCTCGAGGACTGGGAAGTCACGGTGCGTCTCGCCAACGCGCTCGGCTATCCGATGCACTACACGCATCCATCCGAAATCATGGACGAAATCGCCGCGCTGACGCCCACGTTCACGGGCGTGAGCTACGACAAGCTCGATCGACTCGGCAGCATCCAGTGGCCCTGCAATGCAGCCGCACCCGATGGGACGCCGACGATGCACGTCGATCACTTCGTGCGCGGCAAGGGCAAGTTCTGGGTTACCGAATATGTGCCAACGCTGGAACGTTCGACGGTTCGCTTCCCGCTACTGCTCACGACTGGTCGCGTACTGACGCAATACAACGTCGGCGCGCAAACGCGGCGTACGCAGAACGTCGTGTGGCATGACGAGGATCGTCTCGAGATTCATCCGCATGATGCGGACGTGCGCGGCGTCGTCGACGGCGATTGGGTCGGCGTCGCGAGCCGCGCCGGCGAAACCGTGCTGCGCGCAATCGTCACCGAACGCGTCCAGCCGGGCGTGGTGTACACGACCTTCCACTTCCCCGAATCCGGCGCGAATGTAGTGACCACCGATAATTCCGACTGGGCGACGAACTGTCCCGAGTACAAGGTGACGGCGGTGCAGGTCGTGAAAGTGACTCAGCCCTCCGAATGGCAGAAGCGCCATCGCGAGCTGAGCGAGCGACAGACACGCATCCAACGACGAGCAGATGTCCGCGTCTGAAGCACCCCCTTCTGAACCTTCCCTCGCAACCACGGGGGAAGAGGGGATTGGAAACGGTTCGCCTGGCCCATCATTGCTTCCTTCTGCCTCCAGCAGAGGGTGGGACGCACAAAGTGTCGCCAGAGAGGTCACGGTCACCCGCTGGCGCGACGGAGCCATCGAGCGAGCGATCGATCGCGTTGCCGAAGAGGCTCCGGTTGCGCTTGTCTATCACGGCGTCTCGCATGTGGTCATGCTCGCGACGCCCGCTGACCTGGACGACCTTGCCGTTGGATTCACGCTGAGCGAAGGCATCGTCGCAGACCGCAAAGAGATTCACTCGGTCGAGGCGGCGTCGCGCGACGATGGGGCGTTCGAAGTACGGATCGGTATCGCCGCCGAACGGTTTTCGGCATTGCTCCGGCAGCAACGCAATATGACCGGCCGCACCGGTTGTGGTCTATGCGGAGCTGCAACGATCGAAGAGGCGATCCGCAACCCATCTGTCGGACGAGACGGCGTGCAGATCTCAGCTCGCGAATTGCATGAAGCGCTGACGAATATCAGCAAGCATCAGTCGATCAACAGGCAGACGGGCAGCGTGCACGCCGCTGCGTGGGTGCTGCCGGGCGCAGGGATCCAGACTGTGCGTGAGGACGTCGGACGCCACAACGCGCTCGACAAGGTCATCGGTGCAGTCGACCGTGCTGGTCGCGATATCAGCGATGGATGGTTGCTCATCACCAGTCGCGCGAGTTACGAGATGGTGCAGAAATCGGCGAGCGTGGGCGTGAGCTTCCTCGCGGCCGTATCAGCCCCGACCGCGTTCGCGGTGCGACTCGCCGAACGCAGCGGCCTCACGCTCGTCGGCTTCGCCCGCGAGCATCAACACGTCGTGTACTCGCATCCTGAGCGACTAGCCGCTTCGTGAGTTGTGAGTCGTAAGTCGTGAGCCGTGGCTGTGAGTCGTGAGCCGCAGAGCGCCAGCGTCGGGCGCTCCGACTTTGCCGCACAATGCGGATGGGACTCGGGGCTCAAGAAGCGCCTGACGTCGTTTAGCGGGCTCGAAGCTTGAATCCCGAATCCCGAATCCCGATCTTCCGACTCACAACTCACAACTCACAACTCACGAAGATGAACATCGACCACCTAGTCCGCATGGCCAACGACATCGGCGCGTTTTTCGCAGCCGAACCGAGTGGTGAGGCGGGTGCGCGCGCGGTGCTGACGCACATCAAGCGCTTCTGGGACCCGCGCATGCGCAAACAGATTGTCGAGCACTTCCGCTCCGGCGGCGCGGGCCTCGACGAGCCAGCTCGCAGCGCTGTCGCGTTATTGGAGGCCGAGAAGAATTGACTAGCCGCAAAAACGCGCAAAAAGCACAGAATCGGAATGAGTCGCCCCGGATTCTTCGTTCAAACCTTCCTTTTTGCGTTTTTGCTCCTTTTGCGGGTATTACTCCTCTCAGGTCTTCATCAACTCAGCCGACATCCCATAGCGTGAGCGGATCGCGGCGTTCACCGTGTTCAGCAGCAGGCAGGCGATCGTCATAGGGCCGACGCCGCCCGGTACAGGCGTGATTGCGCCGGCCCGCGTGATTGCGGTTTCGAAATCCACGTCCCCGACGAGCTTTGTCTTGCCGCCGCCGGCGTCGATCCGATTGATCCCGACATCGATGACGATCGCGCCGGGCCGTATCCATTCGCCGGCCACGGCCTTCGGTCGGCCGATCGCTGCGACGACGATGTCCGACTCCTGACACAGTTGCGGGAGGTCGCGCGTGCGTGAATGCGCGATCGTCACTGTGCAATCGTTCTGCAGGAGCAACTGCGCCATCGGTTTGCCGACGATGTTCGAGCGGCCAATCACCAGGGCGCGCTTACCGGCGAGGTCGTTCGATGCTTCGCGAATGAGGATCAGGCAACCGAGGGGAGTGCAGGGCGCAGTCGCGTCCTCGCCCAGCGCAAGGCGACCGACGTTGAACGCATGGAAGCCATCAACGTCTTTTGCGGGATCGATCGCCGCCAGCACGGCCGAGCTGTTCACGCCTCTCGGCAGCGGCAGTTGCACGAGAATGCCGTGTACATCGTCGCGCGCGTTCAGTTCATTTACGAGCGCGATCAACTCGATGGTCGTCGCGCTTGCGGGCAATCGATGATCGAAATTCCGAATGCCGGCTTCCTGAGCCTGCCTGGTCTTGCTGCCGACGTAAACCTGACTGGCGGGATCCTCGCCGACGAGTACGACGGCAAGCCCGGGGGCGAGACCTTGTGAGGCGAGTTTCGTCGCGCGCTGCGCGACGCGTTTGCGCAATCGTTCCGCGACGGCGCGGCCGTCAATGAGTGCTGCGGTCAATAGAGGTCTCCAGCTCGAGCCTGGGCGCTATTGTGAGTGGCCGCTGCGGATTTTGCGACCTCCTGACGTGAGCGGCGTTTACTCAAGTTTGTCGAAGATGGAGCGATGTCCTGCGTCTCACGTCCGATACAGATCGCCATAGGTTTCACGCAACGCGTTCTTCTGTACCTTGCCCATCGTGTTCCGCGGCAGCTCGTCCACGAAGACGATGCGCTTCGGTAATTTGAACTTCGCGAGGCGCGGCTCGAGTGCGGCGCGAATCGACGCCTCGTTCACGCCCGCATTCTTCTGCGCGACAATCACAGCGGCGACGGCTTCGCCGAAGTCGGGATGCGGCAAGCCGATCACTGCGCTTTCAATCACGCCGGGCAACGCGTCGATTTCGTTCTCGACCTCGATCGGATACACGTTGTAGCCGCCCGTGATGATGAGATCCTTGCCGCGCCCGACGATATGCACGTAGCCGTGCGCATCGATTCTTCCGAGATCGCCGGTGACGAAGAAGCCGTCGGATCTGAATTCCGCGGCCGCCTGTTCCGGCATTCGCCAATAGCCGGAGAATACATTCGGACCGCGTACTTCGATCATACCGATGGCGTCGGCTGCAGTGAGCACGTCGCCCGTATCCGGATTCGTGATGCGCGCCTCCACTCCAGGCAGCGGCGGACCGACTGACCCTGGAATGCGCTCGCCGACATACGGATTGGACGTATTCATGAGCGTCTCGCTCATGCCATAGCGCTCGAGGATTGCGTGTCCAGTGCGCGCCTCGAACTCGCGATGCGTCTGTGCGAGCAGCGGAGCGGATCCGGAGATGAACACGCGAATATTCCTGACGGACTCGCGCGACAGCGCCGGGTGCTGCAGCAGCCGCGTGTAAAAGGTCGGCACGCCCATCATCACCGTCGCGCGCGGCAGCAGGCGCAGGACTTCGTCAGCATCGAATTTCGGGAGGAACAGCATTGAGCTGCCTGAAGCCAGCACTGTGTTGATCGCGACAAAAAGTCCGTGCACATGAAAGATCGGCAGCGCATGCAGCAGTACGTCGTCAGCTGTGAAGCGCCATGCATCGGCAAGCGTGATCGCATTCGAGGCGAGATTGCCGCGCGACAGCATCGCGCCTTTCGATCGCCCGGTGGTGCCCGAGGTGTAGAGCAGGGCCGCCAGCGCTGCAGAATCACTAGTCCCCAATCTGCGTTCAGCGGCTTGCGGCGCGTCGTTCAGAGAGCCGCTTCCGTCGGCGTTCAACGTCTCGACATGCGTGACACCGGCGCGGCGGGCGATTGCGGCGACTCGCTCCAGGCCCTGCTGTCGAAAGACAGCAACCTTCGGTGCTGCATCCCGTAGAAAGTATTCAAGCTCGACAAGCGTGTACGCCGTATTGAGCGGGACGAACGCCGCGCCGGTTTGCAGACACGCGAGGTACAGCGCCACGGCCTCGGGCGACTTATCGATTTGCGCCAGGACGCGATTGCCTGCCTGAATGGAACGCGTCGATAGCGCCGCCGCAAATCGCGCCGTCAGCCTCGCCATGTCCCCGTAGCTATAGCGCTGACCACCTTGTGTTTCGAGGAACACGCGATCTCGATCGCGCGTTGCGACGGCGATCAGCCACTCGGAAGGCGCGCCGGGGATCGGAGCGGACATCTGCATCGGCGATTTTCTACGGATGCGCCACGCGACGCGGACGCATCATAACCAAAGCGGCATGAAGCGCCGATCGAGGCTGCTACGTTGGGCGATCGGCGCGGTGCGCCGCACGTTTATCTTCGTACATCGCTGCATCGGCGCGCTCGATGAGCGTCTCGATATTCTCGTCGGTATCGGCATTGACCAGCGTCGTACCAATACTGAGGTCGAGTATGTAGGGACGCTCGCCTGCGGCGTTGAATGCGTCGAGGTGTTCGCGCAACCGACGCCGCAGGGCGTCGACGTCGCGACTGACGTGCGCGAGCGCGACGAACTCATCACCGCCCAGACGCCCCAGGATGTCGGAATCGCGGAAGGTCTGACGCAGCATCGTCGCGGCGTCCCGCAGCGCCCGATCCCCTACCAGATGCCCGAATGTGTCGTTGATGGCCTTGAGGCCGTTCAGATCCATGAAAAACAGCCCGAGGGCGTGATGCTCGCGCTTCGCCACTTTCAGCGCCTGGCCGGCCAGTTCGAAGAAGCCTCGACGATTCCTCAAGGTTGTGAGCTCATCGTTGAGCGACAGGCTTTCCATGTGCTCGGCGTTGCGGCGCAGCGCCTCCTCCCGTTTATGCGTTGCGAGGTCCGCTCGGTGCTTATGAATCGCGACTTCGATCGCGCACCGCAATTCGACTTCCTGAAACGGCTTCAGAATGTAGCCGAGCGGCCCAGTGCGTACGGCGCGTTACAGTGTCGCTGAGTCGCTGTGGC
>JBOHZJ010000060.1:0-18270 GCA_050738395.1 Steroidobacter sp. | reverse complement strand
GCTCTTCTCCAGTCCTCTTTCGGCAGCGCGCATGACAAACCACGACGAAAAGTACTTCCGCTCACGAGACGGCCTGGAGCTCTTTTATCGCGACTACGCGGGCGACGCTGGCAAGGCGCCCGTGGTGTGCCTGCATGGGCTCACCAGGAACTGCCATGATTTTGAGAAGCTGGCGCGGCGCATCGCGCCGCATCGTCGAGTCATTACGCCGGACCTGCGCGGGCGCGGGCAGTCGCAATACGATCCGAACTGGCTGAACTATCACCCTGGCGTATACGTGGACGACACGTGGACATTGCTGCACGAGCTGTCGATCGAGCGCGTCATCGTCATCGGTACGTCGCTCGGCGGGCTGTTGGCGATGCTGATGGCGGCGATGCGCCCGCGGGCGTTTGCGGGGGTGGTGTTGAATGACGTGGGCCCGGAGCTCGATCCGGTCGGAATCGCTCGTATTCAATCGTATGCGGGTCGTCTTCCGCCAGTGCAGAACTGGGACGACGCTGTCGCACAGATGCAGACGACGTTCGCAGCGGCTTTGCCCGATTACAGCAGCGCACAATGGCTCGAGTTCGCACGCAACTCCTTCGTCGAGGACGCGCAGGGCGTTCCACGCCTGGCCGCCGATCCCAGGATCGGCGATGCGGTGCGCGCCATTCCGGCGCCGCCGGGCGCCGCGCAGGCAATGTGGCTCGCCTACGGCGCGCTGCGCACCATCCCGACGCTCGCCATCCGCGGCGCGCATTCCGATCTGCTGTCCTCGCAAACCTTCGAGCGCATGCAGCGCGAGAAGCCCAACCTGGTTCTCGCGACCATTCCGAATCGCGGTCATCCGCCGCAGCTCGATGAACCGGAGAGCATCGCGGCGCTCGAGAACTTTCTGGCGACGCTATCGGAGTAGTCCGCGGTATACAGAAGTGTCCGGTTCGACCTTCGCGGACACTTTCAGCGAGCAGCACATCCGTGCGGCGCCGGAACTCCAGGACGACGTCGGGGTCAGTATCTGACCGTTGCACGCGCCTCTGCGCGTGCTCTAGTCTGGAACGACATTTCTCTATCGCAAGCATCCATGAACATCCAGCCGCTTTTCTGTGGTCTCGTTTCCGCCGTGCTCGTCGCCTCCTGTGCTACCGAAGCGCCGGTGAGTCCGGCCGCGCCGTCTGCGCCAGCAGGCATCCTCCAATCCGGCGTGTTCGCGCAGAACTTTGATCGTTCGGTGCGGCCGCAGGACGACTTCTATCGCCACGTCAATGGTCAATGGCTCACCGTGACCGCGATTCCCGCCGACCGCTCGAACTACGGGGCCTTCTCGGCGCTGGAGGAAGGCGCGGAGCGCGACCTGCGGGCGATTCTCGAAGAAGCTGCAGCGGCGAAAGCGCCTGTGGGTTCGGAGATGCAGAAGGTCGGCGACTTCTACGCGAGCTTCATGGATGCGGACGCAGTCGAAGCCCGCGGCCTCGCGCCGCTCGCAAAAGAATTCGAGCGCATCGATACGCTTGCATCGAAGCAGGACGTGGCTCGCTACATCGGTTACAGCCAGCGGCTGTTCGTCGCGCAGCCGTTCGTGTACTTCGTCGCGATCGACGAGAAGAACTCCACACAGTACGTGGGCACGGTTTATCAAACCGGGCTCGGCATGCCCGATCGCGACTACTACCTCTCGGATGATCCGAAGCTCAAGGAGGTGCGCGAAAAATACCGGATGTATGTGAAAGATCTGCTTGCCGCGGCCGACACGCCGAATGCAGCGGCGGCGGCGGAGAAGATCTTCGCGCTGGAATCCGAACTCGCGAAAGCACACTGGACACGCGTGCAGAATCGCGACGCCGAGAAGACGTACAACCGCTACGACCTCGCCGCCCTGCGCAAGCTCATGCCGACGTTCGACTGGAGCGCATTCCTGAACGGTGCGCAGGTTCCGCAGGAGAAAGCGGAGGCGATCATCGTCACTCAGCCGAGCTATTTCGAAGCGCTCGACAGGGCGATCGCGGCGACGCCGGTCGCCGACTGGCGCTCATACTTCCGCTACAAGCTGCTCGCGACCTATGCGCCAGACCTGCCGGAGAAATTCGGCAGGCTGCACTTCGACTTCAACCAGCGCGCCGTGTCCGGCATTGAAGAAATGAAACCGCGCTGGAAGCGCGCCGTCGATACCGTCGAAGGCGCCATCGGCGAGCTCGCGGGCAAGGTGTATGTCGAGCGGCATTTCAGCAAGGACGCGAAGCGTCGTATGGATGAGCTGGTCGGAAATCTCAGGGCCGCCTACTCGGAGGGGATCGACGATCTGGAATGGATGACGCCTGCGACCCAACAGAAGGCGCACGCGAAACTGGCGAAGTTCACGACCAAGATCGGCTATCCGGAAAAGTGGCGCGACTGGTCGGCGCTCTCCGTGGCGCGCGATGATCTGATCGGCAATGAGATGCGCGCGGCGGCGGTCTCGTTCGATCGCGGCGTCAACAAGCTGGGAGCGCCGATTGACAAGACCGAGTGGCTCATGACGCCGCAGACGGTGAACGCGTATTACTACCCGCCCGCGAATGAAATCGTATTTCCGGCCGCAATTCTGCAGCCGCCGTTCTTCAACGTGGCGGCGGACGATGCGGTGAACTATGGCGCGATCGGCGCCGTCATCGGCCATGAGATCAGCCATGGCTTCGACGATCAGGGCCGCCGCTACGACGGCGCGGGCAATCTCAACGACTGGTGGGCGCCTGAAGACAACGAGGAGTTCAACCGTCGCACCAGACTGCTCGGCGAACAGTACAACGCGCTGAGCCCGATTCCCGGCCTCACCGTCAACGGCGATCTCACCATGGGTGAGAACATCGCGGATCTCGCGGGGCTGGCGATGGCGTATCGCGCGTATCAGCTATCGCTGAAAGGCCGGCAGGCGCCGGTCATCGACGGGTTCACTGGCGATCAGCGGTTCTTCATTGGCTGGGCGCAGGGCTGGGCGCGCAAGTACCGCGAAGACGAACTGCGCAAGCGCCTGCTCACCGATCCGCACAGCCCAAGCGAGTACCGCACCAATGCGGTGGTCGTGAACCTGCCCGAATTTCACCAGGCTTTCGACGTGAAGCCCGGCGACAGGATGTATCGGGCGCCCGAAGATCGCGTGAAGATCTGGTAGCCGGCGGCGTCCGGTGGCTTGGGCAACAGGGCGTTGGGACGATGAACGGATGGACTGGCTGACGGGCTGCCAGCGAAGGCATATTGGAGTAACCACATAGATCACAAAGAACGCATAGATCGGAGCATCCGGGTCAGACTGTCTGTATCGGTCTATGCGCTCTATGTGTTCTTTGTGGTTACTCCTGTTTTCCAGCTCTTCTGCTCTGTCGGTGGAACTCTGACCGCGCTTCGACTGTTTCGGTGACGCGGATTTGCGACGGAGCTTAAGGTTCTCGCTTTCGTCGCTCCGACTCGCCTAATCAACGAATGAAGAAGGGCTTGATCATGCACGCTTTGCGCATTGCCGCGATCATCCTCGTCAGCGCTCTGTTCGGCGGCTGTGGCTACAACACGCTGCAGCAGCAGGATGAGCAGGTCGCCTCCGCCTGGTCAGAGGTGTTGAATCAGTATCAGCGACGTGCGGACCTCGTGCCGAATCTGGTCAACGTCGTGAAGGGTGCAGTCGCGGCCGAGAAGGATATTCTCGACAGCGTGGTCGAAGCGCGCGCCAAGGCGACGTCTATTCAGGCGACTCCCGAGCTCATCAACAATCCCCAGGCCTTTCAGCAGTGGCAGGCGGCGCAGGGTGAACTGAGCTCCGCACTGTCGCGGCTGATGGTGGTCGTGGAGCGCTATCCGGACCTCAAGTCGATTTCAGGTTTCAACGATCTGACGGCGCAACTGGAAGGCACTGAAAACCGTATCGCCGTCGCGCGCAAGCGCTACATCGATTCTGTGCAGGTGTACAACGTCACGGTCCGTTCGTTCCCGACCAATCTCACCGCGAAGATGTTCGGCCACGATACGAGACCGAACTTCACGGTGGAAAACGAAGCGCAGATTTCGCATCCCCCAGCAGTCGACTTTGGCGCGCCGGCGCCCGCGCCCGAGTCGCAGCCGGTGGAAGCGGCTGACTGAAGGATCGAGCCGAAGATCGCCGCGGAGAGCACGGGTGCACGGGAAAGAAAATGAAGATCGCCATGAAGCGCCATGAAGCGAGGCAGGAAATCCTCGCTCCTGCATTGTTCCTCGCTACGTGCTGGTGATCTGCGCCGAAATCATGTCCGCCTCTTGTCCCGTAGCCTCGTGTCCCCCGTGCTCCCCGTGGAAATTATTGGGAGTTCTGCTGCTCCTTGTGAGCGCGCCCGCGCTGGCCCAGGTCGACATTCCCGAGTTACGCACACCGGTCACGGATCTCACCGGCACACTGACAGCCGAACAGATTGCGACGCTGGATCGCCGGCTGCGCGAGTTCGAGGCCGCACAAGGCAGTCAGATCGCGGTGCTGCTCGTTCCCACCACGCAGCCTGAGACGATCGAGCAGTACTCGGTTCGGGTGGCGGAAAGCTGGCAGCTGGGACGTGAGGATGTCGACGACGGCGTGCTGGTGCTCGTCGCGAAAGACGATCGCGCAGTGCGCATCGAAGTCGGTTATGGACTGGAAGGAGCGCTGCCCGACGTCATTGCTAATCGCATTACGGATCAGGTGATCGTGCCGCGCTTTCGCACCGGCGATTTCTACGGCGGTCTCATCGAAGGCGTGAACCGCATCATCGCGGTCGCGGAAGGCGAGCCGCTGCCCGAAGCGCTGCGACGCGAGCAGGCGCCGCAAGGCATCGGCTCGATGCTGCCGCTGTTTCTGATGCTGGTGTTCGTAGTGAGCGGAATTCTGCGACGCATGTTTGGCACGGTCGGTGGTGCGGTGTTCACCGGCGGAGTCGCGGGCGCGCTGGTGTGGATCCTGACCAGCGTGCTCGGGATGGCGATCGGCGCCGCCGCCATCGCATTTGCGTTCACGGTGTTTGGTGGAGGCGGCGGCGGCCGCGGTTGGACCAGTTCGCGCCGCGGCCATCATTGGGGCGGCGGCGGATTCGGCGGCTGGGGCGGAGGCGGCGGTTTCGGCGGCGGAGGTTGGGGCGGCGGCGGAGGTAGCTTTGGCGGCGGCGGCGCGTCGGGACGATGGTGATGCAAGCGGGCCAAGGACTGCTGGGTGCTGGCCGGAAGTGGATAATTTATGAGCGGCTTATGAGCGCTGTACGCGTTTTGCGACATCTATTCGCGACCGGCTGGGCGCTGCGTCGCGTCTTCGATGCTGAGACGCTCAAAGCGATTGAGCAGACCATCGCCGATGCTGAACGCACGCACGGCGGCGAGATCCGTTTCGCGGTGGAAGCCAATCTCAGCGGCGCCGAACTGCTGCTGGGCCTGACGCCGCGCGAGCGCGCCCTACAGGCGTTCGCCCAGATGAGCGTGTGGGACACCGAAGCCAATAATGGTGTGCTGATTTACCTGCTGTGGGCCGATCACGACGTGGAAATCGTCGCCGATCGCGGCTTCAACGATCGCGTAAGCGCGGAGCAGTGGACCGAGGTCTGCCATCGTATGGAATCGCTGTTTCGCCAGGGCGATACGCGACGAGCCGTCGTGGAAGGGATCCGCGCCACGGGGGCATTGATCGCGCAGCACTATCCTGCGACCGATCGCAATGAACTGCCCGATCGGCCGGTCGTCCTGTAGACCGCATCGCCCGATACCGCCAGAGGCCGTGATCTGTTAAAAAACCTGCCATGAATACGCTGATCCGCCGCCTCACCCTGTTGGCGCTGACCTTCGCCGCCGCCGGCTGCCAGATGCTGCGCCCGAAGGAGCCGGAGCCCGAAGCTCCGCCGCCGCCTCCGGTGATCCAGTCGCCGGTCGCAACGCACCAGTTTCAGTTTGATCCGGCGCACGATGAAGTGGTCGGCCAACTACAGGTGACGCGCGTCGAGGGTGAAGACACGTTGCCCGACATCGCTCGTCGCTTCAATCTCGGCTACGAAGAGATCGTTCGTGCGAACCCAGGCGTCGATCCCTGGCTGCCAGGCGTCGGACGCGAGATCGTATTGCCGACGCAGTTCATCCTGCCCGAAGCGCCTCGCGAAGGGCTCGTGATCAATCTTGCGCAGTTGCGCGTGTTCTATTTTCCGAAAGTGAAGGAAGGCGAGCCGCAGACCGTCGTCACGCATCCGATCGGCGTCGGCAAGGTCGGCTGGTCGACCCCGGAGGGTTCGACCAAGGTCATCAGCAAGCTGAAGAATCCGACCTGGTACCCGCCGGCCTCGGTTCGCAAGGAACATCGCGAAGCAGGCGATCCGCTGCCTTCGAAAGTGCCCCCGGGGCCGGACAATCCGCTGGGCGCGCACATGATGAGGCTCGGCTGGCCGAGTTATCTGATTCATGGCACGAACAAACCCTATGGCGTCGGACTGCGTTCGAGCCACGGCTGCATCCGTTTCTATCCCGAAGACATCGCGCAGTTGTTCGGCGAAATTCCGGTCGGCACGAAGGTGACCGTCGTCAACCAGCCGTTCGTTTTCGGCTGGCATGAGGACGCGTTGTACGTACAGGCGTTCCCGGTCATGGAGGACGATGAGCGTGAACATCCGAAAGCTGCGAACGCGCTTCTGAACGCGGCGATTTCCGATGAGATGTGGCAAAAGGTGAAAGAGCACGGCGCGGCGGTCGACCTCGAACTGGTCAGCGCACTCGTCGCGCAGCCGCGTGGTGTGGCGACGCCAGTCTCAAAGCCCCGGCTGACGCTCGATGCGTTCATCGCAAGTTCGCGCCACGTGGAGAATCGCGTTCCCGAAGGTGCGAACTGGAACGGCAAGGATGAATTGCTCGTCACCGCCGAAGAATTCGAAGCCGTGCGCACAGGCGAAATCACGCCAAGGAAAGAAGCGCCGCGGAAAGCGGTAAAGAAGACCGCCGAAAAAGCCGCCGCCGGCGGCTCACCCGCGGGCTCCAGATAAGAAGGGGCGAGAGCCGCGAAAGACCGCACAAAAGAAGGTGTCTGCTCGGAACACCGCGGCGCTGAGCGTCCACTCACACCGGGCCTTTGAGCAAAGTCTACTCATTTTTCAGCGCTCGTTTCTTTTATGCGGTCTTTCGCGGCTCCTCTCCGGGGCAGCGGAACTGCTGGCCACGCCGGCCCGTATAGGAAAGTCCGACATGCGGCTTCACGGGGTCACTCATCATGCGTTGGCAAGGGCGTCGCGGCAGTTCGAACATCCAGGACCGCCGAGGGATGCGGTATGGCAAGGCTGGCGGCATAGGCATCGGCACGATTGTGATCGCGCTGATTGCGATGTACTTCGGTCAGGACCCGTCAGTGGTGTTGCAGAACGTTCCACAGCAGACCGGCCAGGCCGAGCAGGTTCCTTACGAAGAGTCCGCCGCCGAGGCGCAGTTGCGCGAGTTCATCTCAGTGGTGCTCGCCGATACGGAGCAAACGTGGGGCCAGATTTTCGCGACCGCCGGCCGGACGTATGAAGAGCCGCAGCTTGTGCTGTTCGCGGGCGCGGTGCAGTCCGGATGCGGATTCGCACAGGCGGCGGTCGGACCTTTCTACTGTCCCGCCGACCGCAAGGCCTACATCGATCTGACGTTCTACGAGGAGCTGCAGAGTCGCTTCGGCGCGCCAGGCGATTTCGCGCAGGCATACGTGATCGCCCACGAGATCGGCCACCACGTGCAGACGCTCATGGGCATTTCCGAACGCAACATGGCCGCGCGCAGTCGCGCGAGCCAGGCGGAAGCGAATGCGTTGTCGGTGCGCCAGGAGCTGCAGGCGGATTGCTTCGCCGGCATCTGGGCGCACAGCGCCGATCGATCGCGACAACTGCTCGAAGCGGGCGACATCGAAGAAGGGCTGAACGCTGCGAGCGCGATTGGCGATGATCGATTGCAGCGTCAGACCGGCGGCTCGGTATCGCCGGAATCCTTTACACACGGAAGTTCGGAGCAGCGCGTGCGCTGGTTCCGGCGCGGCTTCGAGAGCGGCTCCGTGGAAAGCTGCGATACGTTCGCAGCGCGCGCGTTGTAGTCGTCCTGTCGAACGAAGGATTGTCCCGCAGAGATCGCAGCCGGAGAAGCGGATCTGTCCTGCCCCGCGTTCTTTGCGATCTCTGCGAGAGACAATTTCGCTGCGCTTCGTTGTGCTAACTTACGGGGAACAACGAAGAGGGGAGGAGCGACGCTCTGCGCTCGCTTGAAGAAATTCACATCGCTGAAACGCCGCACGCCGACCAGCCAATTGCACGCGCCAGTGAGCAATTGACGGCGTTTGTCGGCCGGACGTTGCGCGGCCCGCTGAATCTCCCGTTCATCGTCCGCAGCTTCGCGGAATTCCAGCAGCACTTTGGCGGCCTGTGGCAACCCAGCCCGCTGTCGTACGCCGTCGACCATTTTTTCGAACAGGGCGGCCGCCGGGCCGTGATCGTGCGCGTCGCTAATGGAGCGGCGCCTGCCACGCTGTCGCTACGCTGCGGCGGCGAGTTCCTGCACCTCGAAGCGCGCGCGCCGGGGACTCGAGAGTTCCTGCGCGCCTCGATCGACTACGATCACATCGACGCAAATGACGAGCAGCGCTTCAATCTGGTGGTTCAGCGCGTGCGTGCGCCGGGTTCGGAGCGCATTGAGACGCAGGAAACGTTTCGCGCCGTCTCGACCGATCCGGCGTCGGTGCGTTTTGTCGCGAGCGCGTTGCTGGAATCCGAGCTCGTGCGCGTGCGCGGCAAGACGCCCGCAATACGCCCGGATCGCACTTTGATGCCCGGTACGAATCTGCCAGTGGGCTATGTCAGCTCGAATCCAGACGGCGATGACGGACGGCCGATCACCGACTACGACGTCATCGGCTCCGCACCGCGCCGCTCGGGCTTGTTCGCCCTCCAGGATGCCGATGAGCTGGCGTTCGTGTACATCCCGCCGCTCTCGCGCACTCTGGACATTGGCGTGAGCGCGCTGCTGGTCGCATTGCGATTCTGTCGTCAGCGCCGTGCGCTGTTGATCGTCGACCCTCCGGCCGCGTGGGATTCCGCTGTCGAAGCCGTGCGGGCCGTGAAGGCGATGAACTTTCACAGCGATGACGCGGTGATGTTCTATCCGCGGATCGCCGTGATGGACCGGCTGCGCGGCCGCGTTGAAATGTTCGGCAATGGCGGCGCGGTCGCGGGCTTGTTGTCCCGGTCAGGCGAGGCGGTGTCCGCCGCCCTCAGCATCCGCGAACCCGAACCGCTGCTGCGCGCCAATGCGAAGCTCGCGCGCGATGTCAGTCCAGGGGATCGTTGGCTCCTCACAGCGCACGGGGTCAATGTACTGCAGTCAGTGCGCAGTCCGGGCGGCGAGCGCTCCGCGCTACGTACGCTCGCGTGCGGCGCCAGTGCATCATCCGATTGGTCGTATCTCGCGCAGCGCCGCTTCGCCTTGTTCGTCATCAACGCGCTCGAGCGCGGTACACGCTGGTGCGCGGCCGTCGCGAGCGATCCGACTGTATGGTCGCGCGTGACCCGCCAGATTCGCGCATTCCTCGATGAACTGCACACCGCCGGCGCGTTCTCGTCAGTGCCGCAGGAGCAGGCGTTCGTCGTGATCTGCGATGAGCGCATCAACGATGATCCGCACCTGGTGAATATCCTCGTGCAGTTCGCCGCGACGCATGCCGGCGAATATCACAGCTTCATGATCACTCATGCCCTGGACGGCGCCACGGTGCGCCCCGTCGCAGTGAATCGTCTCGAAGCGACGTTGATCGTCTCACACGAGTTGGAACAGGAAATCACGATACGGCTGAGCCGTGAAGAGCGACGAGCGACTAGCTACTAGCGACTAGCGACTAGTCAGAGTGGCCAGAGATTGCATCGAGCGCGCCAGCGCTATGACTAGTCGCTAATCGCTAGTCGCTAGTTGCTCTCTTCCAGAGCACTTCCTCACCTGTCTCATGTCGCGCCAGTACGCGTGCGATCACGAACAGCAGATCGGAGAGTCGATTCAGATAGCGCGGGACTTCCGCTGCAACCTGTTCCTGCTTTGCAAGCGCCCATACGCGCCGCTCGGCGCGCCGTGTGATCGCGCGCGCGAGATGGCAGGCGGACGCAGCGGGTCCGCCGCCGGGGAGAATGAACTCCTTTAACGGCGGCAGTGGATCATTGAACTGATCCAACCATTGTTCGAGTCGCGTGGCGTGCGCATCCGTCATCACGCGATACCCCGGCACAGCGAGCTCACCGCCCAGATCGAACAGTTCATGTTGGACCTTCGTAAGCACCTGGATGATCTGGGGCGGAAGACTTGCGACTGCGAGGACCATGCCGAGCGCGCTGTTCGCTTCATCGACTGCGCCGTAGGCCTCGATTCGCGCGTGCGTCTTGTCGACGCGCGCGCCGTCCCCAAGCCCGGTTGTGCCCTGATCACCGGTGCGTGTATAGATTTTCGAGAGGCGATGGCCCATGCGTTCGGTCCGTAGTTCGTAGTCCGTAGTCTGTAGCCAGAGAGGAACGCGCGCAAATCTCGCCTCATCGCTTCCGGAACAGACCACAGCATATGGACTGGGGATTCATGGTCCGCTATTGCGCTTCGGGTTGATACCGCAAAGTTACAAACAGTGCGCGATCGTCCTGGTTGTACAGACGCACCGTCTGGTAGTTGCGATCGAGCGCATTGGCGAGCTTGCCCTGCAGCGTCCATTGCGCATTCAGTGCGTAGTCGAACGCGAAATCGACGACCGTGTATCCGCTCAGGCGCACCGTATTTGCGACGTTGTCGTAGCGCGCGCCTTCAGCTGTCAGCCGGACTCGCGCGTCGACGGGCCCAAAGGCGCGGCCGACTTCGACGTGCCCGGTCTGCCGTGCACGTCGTGGCAAGTAGGCCCCATAGTCCGCGCCGGCCGATCGATTGCGAGGATCGAGCCACATGTAGCTCATCGTGAGCGTCCATTCGCCGATGGCTGCATTTGCTTCCGTTTCAACGCCGCGAATGCGCGCTTCATTGAGATTGTTGGGCGCGAATATGCCGGCGTCGTACACGATCAGTTGTTCGACACGGTTCTCGAAGGCGGCGAGCGACCACCGCAGTGCGCTCGTGCGGCCGAGGAGGCCCACTTCATAGTTGCTGGACTCTTCAGGTTCGAGATCCGGATTGCTGAAGCCCGGGAAGTACAGATCGTTGAACGTCGGCGCGCCGAAGGCGCTGCCCCACGCCGCCGTCAACGCGAGCCGGTCGCTCAGCGCCCATTTCCAGCCGACGCCGCCGGTGCCATGGCCGCCGAACTGTTCGTTGTCGTCATAGCGCGCCGAGACGAGCGCCTGATGCGCGCCCAACTGCGCCTGATACTGACCAAACACGCCGACGTTATCGCGCGAAGTCGCCGCGTAAGCTGTCGTGCTCTGCACGATGTCGTCGAGGTAGTCGACGCCGACGCTCAGCGTCTGCGCCTGCGTGATCGCCCAATCGGATTGCAGTGAAGCGCTGCGTTTCGTGGTGTCGAATTCGCCCGCACCCAGGCCGCCGGCGGCGTCAAGGGGATCATCGTAGAAGTTATCCTGCAGATCGCTGCTTTGACCCACCGTGAGTTTCAGGTCCCATGCATCGGTCGGCCGCACACGGCCGCGCAACGTCAGCACTTCGCTGGTGAATTCCGTCTCGTTCGCGAAGTCGCCGTCGTACTCGTTCAGCCCGGCGGCGTACAGCGCGCTCGCTTCGATGTCCGCGAACGATCCCCAGCGATACCCCGTGCGCACGACGCCGGAGGTGTTGTCGTAGCCATCGCGGTCGGGTTCGTACGTGAAGCACCCGCCGCCGGGCGGGAAGGGCGCGCCGATGCAGGAATTGAACCCTTCGCTTTGCAGATGGTTTCCCGAGACGTTGAGCCAGGCGCGATCGGAACTCGCGCCGAAGCTGGCGTTTGCGTTGTACGTTTCATTCGATCCCGCACCGACGCTGAACGCGGGGCCTTGCGCGCGACGCGTAAAGATCTGAATGACGCCGCCGATGGCGTCCGCGCCGTAGATGCTCGAGCGCGGCCCGCGGACGATTTCGATGCGCTCGATCTGGTCGACCGGGAGATATTCGAACGCCGTCGTTCCGCTGGTCGCGGAGCCGGCGCGAACGCCGTCGATCAGCACCAGCACCTGCTCGGCGTCCGCGCCGCGCACGAACACGTTTGAGAGCTTGCCGAGTCCACCGTTGTTCACGACGCTCAAGCCCGTTGCGCCGCGCAGCAGGTCCTGCACCGAGTGCACCTGTCGACGTTGAATGTCTTCGCGGGTGATCACCGAGGTCGACCCGATGACGTGGCTGAGCGGTTGCTCGAGCCGCGCCGCGGTCACGACGATTTCGTCGGCCGCAAGCCTATCGGCGGCGAACGATGGAAACGCAAGAATGGAACTGACGGCGGCCGCGACGCTCGCGCGACGCGTAAACCCGATCCGGGTGAAGGATGACATCGAGCACCTCCCATGCACGCCCGCATGGCTGTTGTTGGTGAACAGCAGGCGGCGCAGGGAGTACGCGAGACGGCGCGCACCCATCGCCCGCCGCGATGCTGGTACTTCCGTCAGGCCGGTCTCCGGACTCTCGAGTGAACGCTGGATAAAGCGTTCGCCGACATCACCTTCCCGCGAAGAACACTTCGCAGTGGTCGAGACTCTGGAAAGTCTCACGACGCCGATTGACTCGAATACCGTTGCGGGGGCAGCGCCGGGATGATTGAAAGTCACGCGACATTCAACGAACCGGCTTCCCGTTTATCGCGCTCGTCAGATCGATTCTGGCGAACACGATCACCTGAAGGAGGCGCGAAGGTAGGCAACGCGCTGCGCCAAGTCAAGAAGCGGTTGGCGGTTAGCGGTTAGGCTCAAGAAGCCGTTGGCGGTTGGCGGTTCGCGATTAGTAAGATGGGAGCCCGGATGGTTGATCTCGTCGCCCAACTCGGCCCGGAGCCGTGAGCCTTCTGAACCAACCGCTAACCGCCAACCGCGAACCGCTTCCTTATGTCTCACTCCCCCTTCCTGGCCTGCGCCCTCGACGCTGCACGCGCAGCTGCCGACGTCATCCGCCGGTACTACCAGCTCAACCTCGAAGTGACGATCAAGTCCGATAAGTCGCCGGTGACGCAGGCGGATATCGAGACGGAAAAGGTGATTCGCGGAATCATCGGCGAGCGCTTTCCTGAGCACGGCTTTTATGGCGAAGAGACGGGGCAGAGCGCACTCGATGCGGAATATCTCTGGCTGGTCGATCCAATCGACGGCACCAAGGCCTTTGTGCGCGAGTACCCGATGTTCTCGACGCAGATCGCACTGATGCATCGAGGCAAGCTGATCGTCGGTGTGTCTTCTGCGCCGGTCTACGGCGAACTCGCATACGCTGAGCTCGCGCACGGTCTTCCTGGCGCAGGCCCGATCGCACGTCTCAACGAGCGCGCGATCAATGTCAGTTCGATCGCCTCCGTTGAGGCTGGCGCAGTTTCATCCGGCAATCTGAAGACGCTCGCGAGCGGCCCGCTCTGGGCGAACTACGGCAAGCTCGTGGCGCGCGCTCATCGCATTCGGGGCTACGGCGATTTCCTGCACTACCATTTGCTCGCCGCCGGCAAGATCGATGCAGTGGTCGAATCCGATGTAAACATTCTCGATATCGCTGCGCTTGCGGTAATCGTGGAAGCGGCGGGCGGAAGGTTCACAGATCTCGAAGGCAAGCCGCTCGGGCTGAAGACGACTTCCGTATTGGCGACGAACGGCCGGTTGCACGATGAAGTGCTGCGTACGCTTTACGGGTAGTAGTTTCGGTGCGAAGTCCGTAGCCAGCGAAAGAACGGCTCCAAGGCGGCCCCTTCCGGCTATGGACTACGAACTACAGACTCTCCGCAACGAACGTCCGGCCGCTGTCCCACCAAAGCTCCCGGACGCGTAGTCCATACAGGCGCGTGATCGTTTCCGCCGTGAGCGTCTCGCTGGTCGGGCCGCTGATCCATTCGCCGTCGCCGAACATCATCAGCACGGAATCCGAAAACCGCGCGGCAAGTCCCGCGTCATGCAGGCTCATGACCACGGCGTGGCCCGCATCCGCCTTCGCCCGCAGCAGACGCAACACGTCCATCTGATGATGTGGATCCAGGTGATTGATGGGCTCATCGAGCAGGAACACGTCGGGGTTCTGCACGAGCAGCGCTGCAATCGCTGCGCGGCGTCGTTCACCGCCGGACAGCGTTGCGATCTCGCGATGCTCGAACGCTTCGAGTCCGACGGCGGCGAGCGCTGTCCGGGCCAGATCGCGATCCGCGTCGCTTTCCCAGCGCCAGAAATCGATATGCGGGTGGCGTCCGATCAGCACGGTGTCAAGCACCGAAGACGGAAACGGATCTTCGGTCGTTTGCGTGAGCAATCCCACTCTGCGCGCAAGCGCCTTGCGCGGCCAGCGATCGAGCGCTTGCGCATCGAGCGTGACCGCGCCGCCTGCGGGCGCGCGCAGTCCCGCCAGTGTGTGCAGCGTCAGCGTCTTGCCTGCACCGTTGCAGCCGAGCACGCAGGTGATCGCGCCGCCATGGATGCCGAGATTCAGATCGCGCACCAGCGTGCGGCCGGCCACATCGACCATGACGTGCGTGCAGACGAGGCGCGCCTTCGTACTGGATCTCGACACGGCCGCCATCATTGCGGGGACCAGCCGATCTCGGCGGCTGTCGTTGCGCCGACGACGACCTGTCGCAGCGATTCCGGCATTGTCGCTTCGGTCGCGGAGACGGGAATCCGGCCGCCCATCACTTCGGCGAATGACTGCGGATAGAGCGGCTGTCGCTCCGGTTCGGCGAATCCGTTCGGGTGTGTCGGCTGATTCGTGCGCAGCTCGTACTTGTCGGTTGCACCGAGCGTGTGCAGGAGTTCGTGCGCGATCACCGTATCGTTCGAGCCCAGCATGCCTCGATCCGCGAACGCATTGACGATAGCGAAGAGCCCCTTCTGCAGGCCCGTTGAATGCGGCAGCGACGGCGTGCGCTGCGGATCGTGATAGAGCAGGAACACCTTGATGTCTGGCGGCGGTCCGCTCGCCTCCGGCGTGCGCCATGCCCAGTAGCGCGTGCGCAAACTCCACCGTGCGATTTTCAGCGCACCCGCGCCGGGCGCAATCGCCGGCGGCGACTCGCGCAGTTGCTGCACGGTCGAGAAGCGCACGGGACGTTCCATCGTGAGGCCATAGTGGGCGGCTTCTGTTTCGAAGAAGCTTTCCAGAGCGCGATAGTCGTCGTCATTGCGTTCGCGAATGAAGCGCTCCGCTTCATCGCTGCCGTCGCCATTGATCGGATACACGGCGACGCGCAGAGGAATGTTCCAGTCCGTCGAGTACACACGATCGAAATATGTGTTGAGCCCGACGAACATCAGGATCAGCAACAGGATCGCAATGCGAATACGGCGCCACATGAGCGGAAGACTACGGGTTACAGGCTACAGGCAGGAACGAACTGTTCAACTGGCGCACTCCGCTGTGACGTTCACGAGTTCACCTCCCTCGACACTGTACGACACGGTCATCGGCTGACAGCACACCGAGCAATCTTCGATGTACGACTGCGCCTCGACCGACAGATCAAGAAGCAACGTGATCGTCTCACCGCAGTACGGACACATGACTTCAGCAGTTGTTTCGAGCATAGAGATCCAGAGAAGGATGAGTGGCCGCCAAGATTCGGAGAAGATGCGGCTAATTGATTCTGTCTCCTGATTTCGTAGCTCACGTTCTTTGTGGCCGCCTGATCTTCCGCCTTCACATCGTAAACGCAGCCTTGATCCACTCGATCTTCCGCCCGTGCAGCTCCGACGAAATTCCCACTACGTCGAAGCGCGCTGGATAGAGCCGCAGATCGGCGCGCGCCAAGGTCAGGTGGCGAGCGGCGGTGATGATGCGCCGCTGTTTGCGCCACGTCACCGAGGCCGCGGGACCGCCGAAATCCAGCGTCGAGCGGTAGCGTACTTCGATCAGCGCCAGGGTCCTGCCGTCGAGCATCACGAGATCGATTTCGCCCGCTTTGCAGCGATAGTTCCGCTCGATCAACTTCAGTCCGGCGCCTTTCAGATACCTCAGCGCGGCGTCTTCGCCTTCACTGCCCGCTTCCTTGCGTTCGCGATCATCCATGAATGCATTCTCGTCAGTTTGTCGATGCTGTCGCACCGGCGCCGATTGGGGCGACCTTGCCGTCGTACACGCGCGCCCAGTCCAGTTCGCGGTGCACCCGACCTTTGTCGTCGATCGAGAGCAATCCGGTCATGCCGGGAATAGCGTGCGCGCTGCCGAATCGGCCGGCTTTGAGCAGCGGCACGATGCGATATGCATCGAAGCCGAACGCATACAGACGCCCACGGCCGCGCGCGCGGACCGGCCAGTATTTGTTGAGCGCGGTGCGCAACCCGCTCGAGACGGCGTCCGGCGAGATCACCCACGGCATATCCGGAAAGATGACGCCCTCGAGGTCGTGGTTTGCCTGCGCATCGGGCTCAAAAATATCCGAGGTGGCGTAGACCGGCAGATCGCCTGCGAGATGGAAACGCAGCGCCGGGCGGATAGATCGTCCCTGCACCGGCTGCGCGCCGACAAAGACGAACTGTGCATCGGCGCGTCTGCGCGGTTCGAATTCGAGGCGCGATCCAAGCACCGAGCTCAATGCGTTTGCGCGCGCACGGCTCTCATCGATCAGCAGTAACGCTCTGATCGGATCGGAGTAATCACGCGCTGCAGGGTCGTAGAAGCGCATGCCGGCAATCGCGCCGCCGAGCGTCTGCAACTCTGTATCAAACGCGCTGAATACGCGCCGGCCCCATTCATTGTTCGGCAGCAGCACCAGGCCGCGCATGCGTCCATCGGCCGCCACGCGTTGGGCGACCTGACGCGCTTCCTCCTCCGGATCAAGCGCAAACTGAAACAGCAACGACGGCGGCGCGACATCCTCTGGAAGTTGATTGAGCGCGAGCGTGAGGACCGAGGCTTCGCCGGAGACAGCGACCGCTGTGACTTCATCCTTCGTCAAAGGGCCGACGATGAACTGCGCACCTTCAGAGACTGCGCGTTGATAGGCGGTCGCGGCGCCCATTTCCGCCGAGTCGTACACATTGATGAGTGGACGTTTTTCGACGTCCTGCTGCAGGAGCGCGGCGAGAAAGCCGTCGCGCACCGCCATGCCGGCCGCCTGCTGGCGACCTGACAGGGGGAGCACGAGCGCAATCTGCGGGGGATAGTCGAGTCCGACGCTCAATTCGGGCAGCACTTCCTCATTCAGCAGCTCATTCGCGGGATGCGAGGGATAACGGCTGCGCCATTGCGCGAGATCTTCCGTCGCCGTGAACGGATTGCGCGCAGCGATGAGTGCGGCGCGCCCGAGTTCGAGCCAACCTGTGAGCGTCGGGCCCGCGCCGGGCGGCGCCGCGAAATCGGCGTTCGCCGCGGCGCTGCGCTGCAATCCCGTCCAGATCAGTTTTTGATTCGCCCGCTGATCCTCTTGAGTGGTGAGTGAGCGTTGACGTTCAAGCGCAGTGCTCACGCCTGCGGCCGGTCGATTGAGCGCAAACAATGCGCGCGCACGCAGGGCGAGAATATCGGCGGCTGCTTCGGGCGGCAGCGGTTGCGGAATGCGATCGAGTTCGGCGAGCGCTCTGTCCGCGCGATTGGATTGCAACGCGAGCTCCGCCACGACCTGCGCGCGCATTGCGAAATCCGAACTCGGCAGCGCGGCGCTCACCTGACTCAGCAATCTGTTCGCGGCATCGCTGTCCAGCGCGAGCGCGTGTTCGCGCGCCGCACGCAACAAGAGTCTGTCGCGCAGTTCGCCCTGGGACTGCGCCGCCAGCGACTCGTACAGTCGCGCCGCTCCGCTGAAATCGCCTTCGCGAGACAGCTTTTCCGCCTGATTGAGTTGCCGGCTGGCTCCGGGTCGCTGCGATTGCGTCGGTTGCGTAGTGCACGCGGCGAAGAACACAGAGAGGACGCCCAGTAACAGCCAATGGGTTCGCGAGCGTCGGAAGCTGAGCATTTGCGAGACTCCGGGGAATGAACAGGGGGTAATGACTAGGGGGTAGGGGATAGTCAGAATAGGAGCGGCGCTCGCTGCTTTCTTGCTATCCCCTAACCCCTGATCATTACCCCCTATAGCTTACAGTCTTGAGCGATCCCGGAACCCTGTACGTCGTCGCCACCCCGATCGGCAATCTTGGCGATCTGAGTACACGTGCGCGTGAGGTTCTCGCCAGCGTCGATCTGATCGCCGCCGAAGACACGCGCCACACCCGGCAG
>JBOHZJ010000059.1:0-5817 GCA_050738395.1 Steroidobacter sp. | reverse complement strand
AGTTGCTGCGGTTACCGCTCGCCAGTCCACTCGACCTTGAGCCTGGCCTTCGCGTTCTCTTCTATCTGGCGTTGCAGCTCGGGCCACCGCTTCTCGGCACGGCCGCCAGCCTTTAGGTCTGCCGGCGCGACGCCGAGCGGCTGTAGATCCTCGGCGTAGATGATCATCAGCTCCTTGCGATCGTCTTCGAATAAATTCACCAGGCGCACGTTGATCGAGTGATCGGGGAGGGAGTAGCCGCCGTTGCGAATCAGTCTTTGCACCTGCTCCAGGTCGGAGCCGGCTTTCGGCTTTCTGTTTGGTTCCCCGGAGCTTGCGTTGACGAAGAACGTCCGGCCAGCGAACTCGGTCGTCGCGTTCTCGGAATAGTCGTAGCGCAACTCAGGTCTGCTCGGGATGTAGCCCTCGAATTGAATCCAGTAGAGCCTCTGAACTCTCTTGGTCTCATCGGCCTCGACGAAGACGTGGAGTTCGCAATCCGCGACGTCATAGAGCGTCCACCGGTAGGCTCCCACATATTGAGCTTGCGCCGGCAGCTCGATGCGTACGGCGGGATAGTGCTCGGAAAGAACCGTCTGTCCCTTGACCTGCCGTTCCGGGGTCGCGCTCTGTGCGCAGGCGAGATTGCATGAAAACAGCAAGACTGCAGCAGCGGCTAAAGTGATCTGCATTGTGCGTTCCTCCTTTGAGTGCTTGCGCCGGACATTTTCTATCGCACCTGCGCCTCAGCGTAGGATGCGAGCCAGGGGCGGAAGGTTGCCGCAGCAGAACGCTCGAATACGAACTCCAGATCGTTGGGTATCGCGATATTTTTCGTTTGATTGCATGGATGTCCAAGTCCTTCGAGTCCCTTCGCTTTCATTGATGTACGAGGAGCAAGCCAATCTACGTTTGGGCGACGCCGCCTCAGAGCCACTGTTGCATCTGCTCGGGCGCGACGTTGCCCCCGGTGAGCACGGCGCCGATGCGCTGGCCCAGAAATCGCTTCGTATGCACGGCCAGTGCGGCGAGCGCCGCGGCGCCCGACGGCTCCAGCACCAGGCCGATATCGCGGTGCGCCAGCCGCATCGCAGCGGTCAGCGCCGCATCGTCCACGAAGATCACGTCATCGGCCAGTACGGTCAGGTTGGCGACGGCCGCCGCACACGGCGTCTCTAGCGAGATGCCTTCGGCGATCGTCTGGGAGGGCGCGGTCACGATCTGCCCCGTCCGCCACGAGCGCTCCATGGCAGGCGAGCCGGCGGCACACACGCCGATCATCCGCACGCCCGGCGAATGCGCCTTGACCCAGCAAGAGATGCCGCCCAACAGCGCGCCGTCGCCGAGCGGCGCGAGGATCACATCGAAAGGCTCCGGCCAGCGCAACAGCTCCAACGCGATCGTCCCGGCGCCTTCCGCGATCGCCGGCTCGTGTCCGTCCACAACCAGCAGCGCGCCGTGCTCGGCCGCGAATTTTCGCGCGGCGGCGTGCGCTTCGTCGCCATCACCGCCCGTTACGCGCACATCGGCGCCGAGCGCGCGCATGCGCGCCACCTTGAGCGGATTGGCGGGAGCATTCACGAACACCGTCAGCGCCAGGCCGCGCTGTCGGGCCGCGTAGGCCATGCCCTGGCCGAAATTGCCGGAGCTCGAACAGACCAGGTGCGGGCGGCCCGCCAGCTCTGACACGAAGAACTGCGCGCCGCGCGCTTTGAAGGAGCGGATCGGATTGAGCGTCTCTGCTTTCACGACCAGATGGCAGCCGAAGCGCTCGCCGAGCACCGCCGCCTCGAACTGCGGCGTATCGCGAAACGGCGGCTCGATCGCGCGGTAGGCCCGCGCAATGCGCTCGCTGGACAGGGACTGCGCGGACGTATTCTGCAATGTTGCCGAGGGCATTGGCCGGGCTCCTGCTGCAATGGATGAGCTGAACGGTACCGGACGGCCTTGGGCGGCGATTGCAAAATCGTGAGCGACAACGCAAAAATCTTGCATGGCGCGCCGCACTCCGACCTCCCTCGACGACCTCGACCGCAAGCTCCTCGACTTGCTGCAGCAGGACGCAGGCCGCTCGCTGTATCAGCTCGGCGACGCCATCGGGCTGTCGCCGAGCGCCGTGCAGCGGCGCCTCACTCGCTATCGCTCGAGCGGAGTGATCGCGAAACAGGTCGCTGTGCTCGATCCGGACGCGCTGCCCGGTACTGTGCTCGCGTGCGTGCTGGTCACGCTCGAGCGCGAGTCGAAGCGCCATCATTCGAGCTTTCAGGAGCGCATGCGCGCCGCCCCGGAGGTGCAGCAGTGCTACGACCTCGCGGGGAAATGGGATTACCTGGCGATCATCGTCACGAGCAGCATGGCCCGCTGCCGCGCGGTCGTCGACGAGCTGTTCATGGGCGCGCCGAACGTGAAGCGATTCGATACGCTGTTCGTGTTCGACACGATCAAGCGCGGGCTCAACATTCCGCTGCGGTAAATCACTAGCCCGCTAATGACCTTCGGGGACAGATTCATTTAGCGCATTCGCGATGGCGATCGCAGTAGGCCTTCGGCAGCAGGCCGTTGGAAGCAGGCCGATTTCGTCGGCAGTCAGAAGCCGGATTCCGGCTGCGAGAGCCTACTGCCGCTCCATCGGCCTGCTGCGACAGCCTACTGCGAACGGAGTGAAGCCGATTGCGGTCTGGTTGGTCCGCGGCGAACGGCTACGCAGCGAGCCGCCCCAGCAACACGACAGCCATCAGCGCCATGACCACGCCAGTCGACTCAGCGCCGTTGAGCTTCTCGCCGAAAAAAACAATGCCGATGCAGACAAGCATCAATGCGCTGGTGACCGCGTAGATGACGCCTGCCGTGGCGAGCTTCATCGTCTGCATCAGGAGCACCCAGACGACGGCGAATCCCGCCGTGCACAACACGCCGAGGAAAAACCAACCATTCCAGAACGGTCTGTGTTGAGTACTTGCGAGTTTGAGCAGTGTATCGGCGGCGACGCCGACACATGACAGCGCAATCGCGAGCAGTGCACCTTTCCACGCGAAGCCCATGACATTTTCTCCGGTCTCCATTCCATGAACGGGTTTCCGGGTCGAAACCGGACATCGGCAAGTAGGCCTTCCGCAGAAACAACGACGGCGTTTGCAGTCGGAAAGCAGAGATAAACCGGCTTCGCTTCCGCTCGCAGTCGGCCATCGGCAGTAGGCCATTGGCAGTAGGCCGCCTTTGTCGGCAGTCGGAAGCAGACATCAACCGGCTTCGCTAGTGCAAATACCGTGATCAGGTTGAATTGACTCTTCGCGTACAGATCGCTGGCGCGTTCGCCCAGCATGCTGGGCGCATTGAACGGTGTCGTTGCCAGGTTACGGCTTCCTGGTGCAATGGGCGGTGGAGAGATTGCACGCTGGAGTCACTACTATCTCGCGCCGGCGCGTTCCTGCGGGCCGATGCGCAGCAGCTTCAGCAGATTGCCGCCGAGAATCGCCGTCTTCTGCGCGGCGCTCAATGTGGGAGCCTCGACGATCAGATCGATGGTGTCGGGCCAGTCGAAAGGAATGTCCGATCCATAGGCGATCTGGCTGGCGCCGACCTCGGCGACGAGGTGACGCAATCCCTCCGCCGAGAAGATCATGGAATCCACGAGGATCTGCGTTCGCAAGTACTCGCTGGGCGACTTCCGGTTGGCGCAGTTGGCGTCGTCGCGATACTTGCAGGCGACCTCCGAGCGTCCCAGATAGGAGGGAAGATAGCCGCCGGCGTGCGCTGCCGAGATATTCAGCCGCGGAAAACGATCCAACACGCCGTCGAAGATCATGCGCGACAGGAACACCGTTGTTTCCAGGGGATTGCCGATCACGTTGTCCAGATCGCCCCGGCCTTCCAGAGCGTGATCGCGGATGACGTTCTCGGCGCCGCCGGGATGCATGAAGACCGTCACGCCGAGCTCCTCGGCGCGCCGCCAGAACGGATCGTATTTCGCCGATGTCGGCGCTTCGCCGTTGACGTGACCGCCGATGGAAGCGCCGCGCAGGCCCAATTCCTCGACGGCGTACTGGAGCTGTTGCGCAGCGAGATCCGGGTACTGCAGCGCGACCGAGGTAAGCCCGACAAAGCGGTCCGGGTGGGAGTTGCACCAGGCCGCGAGCCCCTCGTCCTGAGCCTGGACGGTGCGTGCGGCGAGATCCCGATCCGCCGCGTACCACCAGTACTGATTGACGCTCAGCACCTGGATATCGATGCCGCGCGCGTCCATCGATTCCAGGCGTTGAGGCCCGAGGGTCAGTGAGCGGATCAGTGAGCGCGGCGCGCTGCGCATCAGCGCGGCGCCCTGAGCGGTCATCTTCGCCGCTTCCGGAATGAAGCAGTGTGCGTGCAGATCCACGACCTTCACGCGCTTGCCGTCGACATGTATTTCACGCCGCGATGCAAGTGCGCCTTCCGCCATCAGCATCGCGGCGGTAGCGCAGCCCGCAGTCTTCAGGAAATCTCGTCGCGTCGACATGATCGCATTACCTCTACTTCTGTATCGCGTCCGGCGCGTGTAAGCCGCAAGCCAGGCGCCCGCCGGCATCGCCCAATCATCAGGTCTTGGTGCGCGAACGCTCGATCACTTCCGGGATAGTCGTGCCAAGATCGTCGAGAACGACCCAAGCAGTGTTGCGTCCGGCCATGGCGTTGACACCACCGCCGGGATGCGTGGTATTGCCTGTCTGATACAGACCCTTGATCGGCATGCGATGACTGGCCCAGCCAGGGACCGGCCGCATCTCGCCCATCTGCGATATGGACTCGACGCCGCCGTGGCAGCTGCCGCCGACGTTGTTGATGTTGCGTCCCTCGATGTCCAGAGGGCTGAACACGCGCGGCCCGCCGATGATGTTGCCGCCCGACACGTTCGGCGCCAGCGCCTGCAGCTTCTTCAGCATGACGGCGGCCACTTGCTGCTTGATCTCGTCCCAGCGGACAGGGCCGCCTTGCGCCAATTCGTACGGATACAGGGTTTCGACTTTCACAGTGTGTCCGCCGTCAGGCGTGCGACTCGGATCGATCACGCTCGGCGTCAGCGTGTGCATGACCGGAACGGCTTCGAGGTCGACGCGGCCTTCCTGGCACGCGTTGGTATGGCTCAGCCAGCTCTCCATCGACGACAGATAGCCGCTTTCCACGCAAGTCCAGGACCTGCCGTCGGCCTGCCACTGCGGCGCTTCGCGCAGCGCGAGGTGTATCGTGAACAGCGCCAGCGGCGAGGAGGTCTGATACTCGTTGACGGCCTGCACGAAAGTTTCACCCAGCTCGGCCGGCGCCATCTGCACCAGCTGATTCGGATGCATGCTCGAAACAACGGCGTGCCGCGCGCGATATACCCCGCCGTCGGCCGTTTCCACGCCCACACAGCGGCCATTCTCGATCACGAGATTCACCACGAACTTGCCGGTGAGCACCGGGCAATCGTGCGCTTCGAGCAGCCGCGTCAGTGCTGCCGGCAGAGCGCCCGTTCCGCCGACGAGTGTCTGCCAGCCGCTGCGCAGAACGGAGGCGAAGTAGCGCAAACCGTTGGCGCCTGTCTCCGCAGCGAGCGGCGGTTGGCGGCCCATGCCGGTCCAATACATCAGGAACGTGCGGACATGCGGGTCCTTGAAGTGCTCAGTGAGAAACTCGTACGAACTCTGCCGATGGCGCCGCAGCCATATCGCGCCGTCCTGGCGCCGCATCAGCTGCTCCTCGACGCTCGGCGCGTAACCGATCGGCGCTGTGGAGAAGGTATTGATCGCTCGCTGATACGGCCCCAGCGCGCCGAGCAGCTTGCGCATGCGCTCGGCGTCGCTCTTGGAGAAGCGCGCCAGCTCC
>JBOHZJ010000058.1:0-7877 GCA_050738395.1 Steroidobacter sp. | reverse complement strand
CGTTCCAGTTGATCGTGGTCGTGCGCGTGATCGGCGCACCGCCGTATTGATCGTGCGAGTTAGTCGCTTCGATGCGTCCAGGCCGGCCGATGCACCACTCAGCGGTGTCGTTGAGCAGATCAGCGGTAGGCTGATGCACGCGCTGCACATACGCGGCCTGCGACTGCACGCCGTTCGCAGAAGATGTTTCCCTAGTCGTCGTCGTCGAGTCGTATACGACGCCCGTGGCGCTGTACACGCTGTTGTTAGTGGTCGTCGCGCTGATCATCGCGCCATTGTAGGGGCCGCCGACTTCATATCTGGAAATCGTCGATGTGCTGACGTACGGCAGGAACCGCGTCTCCGCGCCCGAGCCATAAGGATGGTCATAAGGATGGGACGTCCAGTCCGCTTGCATTCGCGACATCAGCGTCGAGCCGTTCGGCTGGTAGACATCGCTCTGGAACAGCGCGCCGGTGTAGGGGAACAGGCGTTGGAAGTAGTCGTATTTGTAAAGGTTGTTGCGGTTGTCGTGTACGCGGCGCGCATAAAAGCCTTCGAGACCGCGTCCCTGCAGATGCATCCTGGCGCCGTAATAGTGATAGGAACTCGTGTAGGTCCCGCCGATGCCGTTCGGTGCACTGTAGTTGTTCACCACATACATCGAGCCCTGGTAGTCCTGCTCGGGGAAACTGGCGTCCGCGTACTTGGTGTAGTTCGCGCTCGCGCTCGTCAGCGGCGCGTAGCTGAACGTGAGGTCGTTGCCGTAGCCGTCGGTCGCCGTCTGCAGCAGATCGGGATACACACCTGCGTGCGTGCGATAGCGCCAGTCCGTCCCCACCAGTTGCGACAGATCGTGCAGACCATCGCCGTTGATGTCCGAGACGGCGACGCGCGCGCCCGCCGCCATTCCGGTATTCACTGCTGCTGCGAAGCTCTCGCCCGTGGAGCGCCGCAAGTGCCATGCGCCAGAGGATGACAAGAGGACATCGTCGTAGCCGTCGCCGTCCCAGTCGAGAATCGCCCAGCCTGCAGAGCCGCCGCCCACAGCCAGCTCGGGGGTCAATCCTGTGCCCGTGCTGAAGCGCACGGCGAGGCTGCCGAGCTGGTTCAGATAGAAGAGGTCACTCTTGCCGTCGCCGTTCGCATCCCCGAAAAAGGGCACGCCGCTGGCGTTGGGATTCGTCAGCGACGCCGACCACGCGCCCGGGCAGACAACCACGAGCGAACGAAAGAACGTGTATTGACCCGATCCCTCGTTGAAACGGCGCCGTGTCAGCCGGTACACGAGGTCGCCGCGACCATCGCCGTTGAAGTCGGGATTGCGCTGCGAGCCCGTTTGGCCGCTCGCCCCGAAAGGCCCGCTCTCGATGCGCGTGTCCGCCGACATCGGACCTGCAAGGTAGTAAACCGTTGATGAAAACCCGCCATTCGTCCAATCGCGCAGACGGTAGCGGATCGCGTCGCCGCCCGCGTACCCCACGCGCTCATCCCAGATCAGATCGTCGAGCCCGTCGCCGTTCACATCGAATGCGCGTGCATCGCTCCCACCCCCGCCTGCCGGCGCATACGTGTTCGACGGTGCGCCCAATCCGGTCGCGTGGCCCAGCATGACCCACCACGTGCCGCCCGAGTACGAAACCAGCAGATCCTCGCGGCCGTCGGCGTTGTAGTCGATCGGCGTCGCGCGGTGGTAGTTCGTGTTGGTGACACCGGTATCCCTCGGAGCATCGTAGCCTCCAGCGCTGTTTGCGAGCAGCACCATCCAGTTGCCGCCGCCCGAGGTCGTGCTCGATGAATACACGAGGTCATCGCGCCCATCGCCGTTCACGTCCATGGGCCAGGGTGTGGTGAGCATGTTGATGCCCATGCTCACCTCGCCGTTCAGGCCGTTGGCGCCGTTCTGGTATGTGAAGGTCGTCGCCGGGAGGCAGTCGAGCGAGGCGCCCGCGCACTCCTGTACCGATTGCAGTCGGCTCTTCGATGTAGAGGACAGTGCTGACTCATACGCGAGGTCGTAGCGACGCACGAGCGTCGAGTTGTGCTTGATGTCGACGTAGTCGAGACGCGTGATTTCCTTGATCACGCTGCCGGCAAGGTAGCCCGTATCGATTTCGTTCGATGGTTTCGTTTGCCAAGCGAAGTCGATCTGGTACTGCGACGACAAACCCTGGGCGCTATTGCTCGTGTACTCGACGCGCAGTATCCGATATGCGCCGTTGGTCGTGTCCTCGTCGTAAATGAAATCCATGACATTGCCGGAGCGATCGCGAATGCGATTGACTGCCCAGGCGCGCGCTGTCGACTGGCCGACCGATTCGATGCGCGAATCGCCCGTCGCGCCGTACTCGTAGTACAGCCCGTCCTTACCCTCGATCACAAAGTAGGCCGGGCCATTTCCTGCCGCGCCATACGAAGTCGCGCGCGAGAACGTTTCGATCTCGGTCTGGTAGGTGGCGCCCGCCTGGCCGTACGTTCCCGCCGTGAGGCGCAGCTTGTTGCCATTGAGGCAGAAGCGATCCGAGGAGTCGTTGCGAATAGCGCGCACCTCGCCGTCCGACGCCCAAGTCCTGGGGCATCGTGTAATCGCGGAAAGACCCGCGATGCTCCACCCAGCGCCCAACAGCGTGCTGCCGCTGCGATGGCTGTAGACGAGCGCAAGCTGAGGAGTCATGCCGCGCGCGCCAGGCGGGGCCGCGATGGGAATTGAATAAATCGCCTCACCAGTCGATGAGACGTCCACGCTTGTCGGCGTGCGACCAACGGCGGCGGTGCTGATGGAAGGCGACAAACCTGCGGCGATGCAAATCACGCAGGCAAGCAGGCGCGGCTGCGCCCGGCCAAACTCACGCATAGCGTCTCCCTTTTCTTCTTCGCCGGTCGCGCGATGGACGCTATGTGCGCCGTCGCCGCCGTGCCGCTGATCTCAACTTATGTTCCGACTCAAGCCAGCGACCTTGCTGGCGATGAACTCAGCTACTTCGAATGTGCATACGTTGCGCTGCCAGTAGTTGGCTTGTCAATCGGGGCGCGAATGCATGCACAAGGAGGAAGATCTCGCGCCCAATACCGTGAGGGTGAAACGACTGGAAATCGCTTTCCGTATTCTCGAACGCCTATGCGCCCGGCCGCTCTCGGTTACAGGCAAAGTTCGAGTCCACGCGCGCGCAGCGTGCTGGCAGAACGATTGAGCGTTATGGACGACGGACCACGAGCCCGGGTACTGGTCGCTGGCGGCTATTCGAGGTCAGGGGCAGAGATCGCCCAAGGCGTCCCGCAGCGACGCTATACGCGCTGAATAATTCCGCCAGCGACCCGAAGATTGCTGATAAAGCGGTTCGCGCACCTGCCAGACGCTCGCGGTCTTGACCGCGTTGGCCGCGCGCTGGAAGGACATGCACTGCTCTTCCCATTCGAGTCCGCAAAACGCCAGCAACCTTTCGATGGCGGGCCGCGGCTCATGAACCAGCGCGTCGTAGTCGAAGTCGAAGATGTCGGACCCGTATAGCAATTTCCAATGCACCATGAGGCGTCGGTACTGCGCGTAGTAGTGAGCCGTATCCATGAGGTCCAGCGCGTAGCTCATGCTGTGATCGAGATGCAGGAAGAAGATCGAGAGACAGTTGTCGAGCGGGCTGCGTGTCGTGTGAATGATTCTGGCGTTCGGGAACAGAGCCTTGATGAGTCCGATGTACAGGAAGTTGTCCGGACGCTTGTCGGTGACATGATCGGTTCCGGGGAAAACTTTCGCGAGCATCTCGAGATAGCGCGCGCCAAGCATCTCTAGCTGCTGTTGCGTGACTCCGGCCATGGCGGCTGGAAACGGTGCGATCTCAGTGCGTACGACCGACGGCAGAAAGCCGATTTCTCCTCCACTCGTAACGCGGGAGTGTGCGGCGAGCACCTGTTCCGTGAGCGTTGAGCCGGAACGAAACATGCCGCAGATGAAGATCGGGCGGGCCGCGACCGGCGATGCCGTGGTCGCCAGGCGCGCTCTGGAAAAAGTGGCGATCAGCTGATCGATGAACAGCTCATGCCGCCGCCGGTCGTAGAGTGCGGCCTGCGGAGCAGCGCTCTCGCGGCTGGTGCGATTCGCCGCGACATAGGCGTCGAACGCCTGACCGTAGGCGCCGCACGCATCGAGCGCCTTGCCCAGCGCGAAACCGAGGCTGGCCCTGTCCGCGGACGTCGCAGCGGCGTTTCCAATCGCTTCCTTCAATCGACCGATCAGCGGGTCGTCGGGGCCGGAGGCGCCTCTCAGACTGACGTAGCGCGCTAACGCTTCATAGTTGCGCGGCTCGAGCGCGAGAATTCTTTCGTAGATCGCCAGCGCTTCGCCGCGCTTGCCAAAGTCTTCCCGGAGATTGGCGAGATTCAACAGCGCGGGAAGGTAATCCGGATTGAGTGCGAGCGCCGCGTTCAACTCCCGCTCCGCGGCCGCGTCCTGACGCAGATGATCCGAATAGATGACGCCGCGGTTGAGATGCACTTCCTCGGGCTGCGACACGCCCCGATCGAGAGCCTGTTGATAGGACGTCAGGGCGGCCTCGAAGCGGCCCATCCGGCGCTGGAGCAGCGCGAGGTTGTACCAGCTATCGGGCAGATCGGGCCAGCGTGACAGCACCTGCACGTAAGCTGCTTCCGCTTCGGCGAAATGGCCGTCGCGCTGCAACAGCGCAATGTTGCGCAAAATGACGCGCGGATCGCTGCTTTCGGTCATAAAGAAGTGACTGGTGACTAATGACTAGTGACTGGTCGGAGGCGCTGATGCGCTTTCCCCTTCGGGCGCAGGCATAAAGAAGTGACTGGTGACTGGTGACTCGTGGCTAACGGGAGCGTCATTGCGCTTCCGTGCGCGACCTGCGACCCCGAAGGACAGAACGCGCGTCGGCGCTTCTGACCAGTCACCAGTCACTAATCACCAATCACTTCCTCATACAATTTCACGTACTCCCGCGCCTGTTTGTCCCATGAAAAATCCTGCGCCATCGCGTTGCGAATCATCTGCGACCATGCGTCGCGATCCTTGTATAAATCGAGCGCGGTGTGAATCGCCCAACGAACGCCATGGATATCGAAATCGTTGAACACCACGCCCGTGCCCGTGCGATTCGTCGGGTCCCACATCTGCACTGAGTCGGCCAGCCCGCCCGTGCGACGCACGATCGGGATCGTGCCGTATTTCAGGCTGTACATCTGATTGAGGCCGCACGGCTCATACACAGAAGGCATGAGGAACATGTCGCTGGCGGCCTCGATGAGATGCGAGAGTTCATCGTTATAGCCGCGATGAAACACAACGCGATCGGGAAAGCGCCGCTGCAGATTGGCGAAGAATTCTTCGTAGTGCGACTCGCCGCTGCCGAGCGCAACCAGACTCAGATCACGACTGGCGATGATCTCGGGGAGCGTATCGAACAGCAGGTCGAAACCTTTCTGTACCGTCAATCGCGAGACGATGCCCAACAGCGGCGTTGAATCTCCGACCTGCAGATTCAGCCAGTCGAGCAGGGAACGTTTGGTCGCCGCCTTGCCGGACAGGTCCTGCGGCGAGTATTTGTGCGCAAGATAGCGATCAATGGCCGGATTCCATTCGCTGTAGTCGACGCCGTTGAGGATGCCCGCGACACCATCGCTGCGCGCGCGCAATGCGGCGTCAAGGCCGTGGCCGCCGAGCGGCGTGCAGATTTCCTGTGCGTACGTTGGACTGACGGTCGTGACGCGATCCGCATGGCGCACTCCTTCGCGCAACCAGTTCAACGCGCCGCCTGCCGCCGTCTCTGGCGAGATGAGCGCGCGTACGTCGCCGCCGATGTCGTAGGTCGAGGCCGCGCTGAACACACCCTGGTAACCGATGTTGTGAATCGACAGCACCGTATGAGTCGCGCTGAACAACCGATCCCAGCCGTAGACGCTTTTCAGAAGCATAGGAATCAGGGCCGTATGCCAGTCATTGCAATGCGCAATGTCGGGTGCGAAGCCGAGCCGCTGACATCCATCGAGCGCCGCGCGTTGCAGGATCAGGAATCGCAGGTACTCGTCTGGACCTGCCGTGTAGATCGAGGCGCGGTCGTAAGCAGCCGGGCAGTGCACCAGGTACAGCGGCGCGGCCGATTCCGGCAGCCGCGCTTCGAGCAGGGAGTAACGATATCGGTGGGGGCCCAGATGCAGATCGACATCCTGGGCGCCGGCGACCGGCGTCGGATTGAGCGCCGCGGCGCCCATGCTCGAGTACAGCGGCATGACGACCCGCACGTCGTGCCCCTGCGCCCGGAGTTCACGTGGAAGCGCGGCAGCAACGTCCGCGAGCCCGCCGGTTTTCGCGAGCGCCGCGACTTCCGTCGCGATGAAGCAGATCCGAAGAGGCATGAGTGCAGCCGCAAAGCCGGCTATTTCGCCGTCTCGTCCTCGGTCTTCTGATCGCTCTTTGCGGGTTCGCGCGGCGGCGGAGCGAATGCAGCGAGCATGTTCTCCTGCATCTTCGTCCAGATCTCGAGATTCTGGCGTGTGAGTTCCGACATCGCGCCGAGCGGACTGGCGTCCACCATCCGCGTGAACTGCGTCTGGATCGCCTCCTGCTGGCGCATGAACGTTTCGACGCTCTTCTCCAGATAGGAACTCAGGAAACCCTGCATCGAATTGCCGTAGAACCTGATCAGCGATTCCAGCAGCGGCGTCGAAAGGATCGGTCGACCGAATTGCTCCTGATCGGCGATGACCTGCAGAAGGATCAGCCGCGTGATGTCTTCGTTCGTCTTGTCCTCGACGACTTTCACGCGAGTCCCTGAGACGACCAGTGCGCGAATGTCGTCGAGCGTGATGTGACGACTTTGCGACGCGTCATACAGGCGCCGATTCGCATATTTCTTGATGACGCGTTCTTCGCTCATGCTTGGGCCCGTTGCGGGTCGGGACAATGTCCTCGGCTCGCTGGTTTCTGGGACAATGCGCGCCCCTCGCATGGGCGCCGGGGCACAATGCGGGGAAGGCGACGGCTGATCGCGGGGCTACTCTAGCGACGCCCATTTGGCGGTGCAACAACGTTGCGCTCTGCCGGGCGGGCTTGCCCTGGCGTCGCAACAGGCTAAGTGTGAACGGTGAGCAATGAGTGAGGCAGACGCGGCAGGGTCGCAATGGATCCATACCTGGATCGAGCAGCAGCGCGAGCAGTTGCGGCGTATGAGCGCGACGAATGAGCCGGAGCAGGAGGCGCTCGGCGGCCAGATGCAGGATCTTGCGGGTCGCTGGCTTGACGCCGCTCAGGCGTACCTGCGCGGATTTTCGCAATTCGCTGAGTCTGGAGGATCAGACGCGCATGCAGCGGCCGCGGCCTCATCGAATTTCAATGAAGAGCTGCTCGGTGCATGGCGCCGCGTCTGGGCTGACGCCGATTCAGCGGGTCAGGACGCGAGCCAGCGCTTTTCGGACATCCTTGGACGGTTGCCGTCGCTCGGGCTGGCGCGCGAACACACCGAAGCGTGGCGTGAACTTGCGGCCGCACAGCGAGAATGTCAGCAACTCGAGCAATCGCTGCGCGTGGAGCTCGTACGTGTTCAGAGCGATGCGCTCGCTCTGCTGCAGCAGCGCATCCGCGAACGTGAACTCTCGATGAAACCCATCGCGGCGTGGCGCGAGCTGTACGACCTGTGGGTCGACTGCGGTGAGCAGGCGTATTCGCAGATTGCGCACGGCGAAGCGTACGGCAAGTTACAAGCGCAGCTCGGTAATGCAGCCGTTCGACTGCGCGCGCGGCAGCAGACGATTCTCGAGCACGCACTCAGACAATTCGATCTGCCTACCCGCTCGGAGCTGAACACCGTGCACCGGCAAATTCGCGAGCTACGGCAGAAGCTCGCAGCAACCGAAGCGCAGTTGGCGAATTCGCTTCAGCCGCGGAG
>JBOHZJ010000057.1:0-1884 GCA_050738395.1 Steroidobacter sp. | reverse complement strand
TTCGGTGACTTTCAGAATCTCGCGAATGGCAGAACTGGTCAGCTTCTGCGCACGCTGCGACAGCGTCCAGGACATAAACTTCACTCCGAATCTCGCATCGATAGGCGAAGTGTACGGGAGCGCCGCGCCAGCAAGCAGCGGCAGAAGCCCTGCACTCGCGCCAGTACAGCGTTCGTATACAACCGCAACGTCGTTGACCTTCCCCGAAGCAGTGGTTCAGGATCGCTTCGTGCCGTACTCCCTGATCGCAACGCTCATTGTGCTGGTCATCGTCGTCCGCTATGTCGCACTGACCGCCGCTCCGGTTCGCGCCAAAGCGTTCGTGACGGGGATTCTTCTCATCGCTCTGGTCATGCAGTTCGGGTTCACCCAGTGGTGGTTAGTCGGATTGTTGCTTCAGGGAGCACTGGGCATTTGCCTGATCTTCCATGCCAAGGCGCGCGGCCGAGCGCCGCTGTGAAGTTCCCATGAGCGATCTTCTGTTCCTCTCATCATTGAAGCGCTTCAGCGATCTCGGCTTGCTGGTGCTTCGAATCGTGATCGGCGCGTTTCTGATCTGGGGCGTCTGGGACAACATCGTGAGCGCCGAGCGCATGCAGGGATTCGTTGCATTTCTGACGAAGTTTGGCTTTCCGGCTCCGGAGTTCATGGCGAGACTTTCAGTGTGGGCGCAGTTCGCGGTCGGCGTCAGTTTCATCACCGGCTTGCTGGCGCGCTGGGCGGGCGTGATCTGCGCGATCAATTTTCTCGTTGCAATCCTCATGGTGGACCGCTTCGCAGGCGTTCGCGGCGCATTTCCGTCCGCGTGTCTTCTCGTGATCGGCGTCTACCTCGCGCTTTATGGCGCAGGACGGTTCAGTGCGGACGCGAAACTGCACAATGGCGCTCGCGATCGATAGGCCGCGACATTCCTGACCGGAGAGAATCCCGATGCGTTTGATCTTTACGTTTATGGTCGTTTGCCTCGTTGGGCTCTCGCCGCTGCACGCATCCACGATCGACGCCGACGCCGCTGGACGCTTCGCGCAACTGGCGCTCGATTGCGTGCATCGCGAGTATCCGAACAAGATCGCTCATGTCCTCAAGAACGATGCGGATGCGAAGCCGCCGCGCGATCTCACGCCGGCGTTCTTCGGCTGCTATGACTGGCACTCCGCCGTTCATGCGCACTGGTTGCTGGCGCGCGCCGCACGGCTCTTCCCTGAACCACCCATGGCGCATGCAGCGCGTGCAGCGCTGGCGCGCAGTCTTACGAATGAAAATATCGCTCGCGAAGTCGCCTACCTGCGCGGAGAAGGGCGAACGTCGTTCGAGCGCCCCTACGGTCTTGCGTGGTTGCTGCAGCTCGCGACCGACCTTCGAATGTGGAACGACCCGCAGGCGCACGGCTGGACGAAGACGCTCGCGCCGCTTGAAAGCGAAGCGGCGGCGCGGCTCAAGCTGTGGCTGCCGAATCTGCGCTATCCGATCCGCGAGGGTGAGCACGATCAAACGGCATTTGCGTTTGGACTGGTGTGGGATTGGGCGCAGATTTCCGGCGACGCCGACATGCAGCGGCTGCTTCGCGAGAAGGCGCAGCAGTTCTATTCCAACGATCGCGCCTGCCCGCTTTCCTACGAACCTTCCGGTCAGGACTTCCTCTCGCCGTGTCTCGCTGAAGCGGACTTCATGCGGCGCATTCTGGAGCCGCGCGCATTTGCCGATTGGCTCGGCACGTTCCTGCCGCAGATCGCGCGTGACGGTTCGACCCGGTGGTTGCAGCCCGCAGAAGTCACTGATCGCAGCGACCCCAAGCTCGCCCATCTCGACGGCCTGAATCTGAGTCGCGCCTGGATGCTCGAAGGCGTCGCCCGCGGCCTGCCGGCGAAGGATTCCCGCATCGCT
>JBOHZJ010000056.1:0-3841 GCA_050738395.1 Steroidobacter sp. | reverse complement strand
CTTCTGGACCGATCGCGGAATGAGCGTCGCTTTCATCGATGGCGAGCATCGCACCTCGATGATCATCAATCCGCCGAATGGACGCATCCCGTCGCGGAAATCCGAAGCGGAGTTCTACGCCGCGATGCGCTCGGGCCGCGCGAACGATGGACCGGAAGGGCGAGCGCTCGGTGAACGCTGCCTGCTGTCATTCGGCTCCGCGTCCGGTCCGCCGATGCTGCCGGTCATGTACAACAGCTACTACCAGATCGTGCAGTCACCAGGCCACGTGATGATTCTCGTCGAGATGGTGCATGACGCGCGCATCATCCGCATCGCCGACCGGCATCAGCCCGCGAGCATGCCGAAGTGGATGGGCGACTCGATTGGCCGGTGGGAAGGCGACACGCTCGTGGTCGAAACAACGAACTTTCGGCCCGAACAGAGCTTCCGCGGCTCGACGCCGACCATGGTCGTCACTGAGCGCTTCACACGCGTCGCCGACGACAAGATCATCTATCGATTCACCGTCGATGATCCGAAAGCATTCTCGTCGAGTTTCACCGGCGAACTCGCGTTCGGTGCAGTCGATGCGAACATCTACGAGTACGCCTGCCACGAAGGCAACTACGCGCTGCCCGGCATTCTCGCGGGCCAGCGCGAGGCGGAGAAGACGTCCGGGAGGTGAGTCGTGAGTCGTGAATTGGAAGAGTTGACGCCTATATGCAACGCTCATCCCTGGTCCCGATTGCCGTTCTTTCGATTCACGACTCACGACTCACGATTCACCAAGCAATGAAACCACGACCGCTTGATGGTCTGCTGCGCGTAGTGCTCGCGCTGATCTGTATCTGCGCTACTGCGCCCGCATTCGCGAGCGAGATCATCACGCGCGAGTTCTCATCGCAGGCGCTCGATCGCAAGTGGAGTTACGCCGTCTACCTGCCTTCGGGCTATGACGAATCCAACCTTCGTTATCCAGTGCTGTATCTGCTGCACGGCAACGGCGGAAATCTGCATTCATGGGTCAACGACGGGCGCATTCAGCCGACTGTGGATGCGTTGATCAAGAAGGGCGAGATGCCGCCTGCAATCATCGTCATGCCGGACGCCGGTACGACCTGGTTCGTGGATCGCAAGGAGAAGATGGAGACGGCGGTAATTCGGGATCTGCTCCCGGATGTCGAGCGGCAGTTCAGAACGATCACTGCGCGCAACGGTCGCCTCGTCGCGGGCTTGTCGATGGGCGGCTACGGCGCGATGCGCTTCGCCCTGAAGTATCCGGAAAAGTTCGCCGCAGCCGGACTGCTGTCACCCGCAATTTACGAACCGCTGCCGCCGATGAATTCGAGCGCCCAACGCGTCGGCGTGTTCGGCGCGCCGAACTTCGATGCGGAAATCTGGAAGAGCTTCAACTATCCGGCGCTGTGGGAGGCGTATCTCGCAAAGAAGCTTCCCGTTCCCATGTATATCAATTCGGGCGACGACGATGAGTTCTTCATCGAATCAGACGCAGCCGAGTTTTACGAGCTGCTGCGCCGGAACAAGCAGCCTGCGGAGCTCCGGATCGTGAACGGCGCGCATAGCTGGTCGGTGTGGGAGAGCACGATCGACGACGCGCTGCGCTATCTCTTCCGCTACGCCGCGCAGCCGGCGGAGTTGCCGCAGGATCGCAGTCCATAGTCCGCTGGCAAGAGGACTTGCGCGACGCTTGACCGGGGACCCTCACCCGGACTCCGTCCGGCCTCTCCCTCAGGGAGAGGCATGGCAAGAGAGATCGGCGTCACAAGAGAATCCCTCTCCCTCAGGGAGAGGGCAGGGTGAGGGCGCAACGCGCCGAACCAACAACTCGGTGCGACCAGCTGCCTCACCTGGCAGGCTGATACTTTCCCAACTCCAGCTTCGCGATCGCAGCCCGATGCACTTCGTCAGGGCCATCCGCCAGACGCAGCGTGCGCTGACCCGCCCAGAGATGCGCGAGCGGGAAGTCTTCGGTGACGCCGCCGCCGCCGTGCGCCTGAATCGCCCAGTCGATGATCTTCAGCGTCATGTTCGGCACGATCACTTTGATCATCGCAATTTCCTTCTTCGCGACCTTGTTGCCGACCGTATCCATCATGTGCGCGGCCTTGAGCACCATCAGGCGCGCCTGATCGATCAGGCAGCGTGACTCGGCTATTCGTTCGTGCCACACCGACTGCGTCGAAATCGGTTTGCCGAAAGCGACGCGGGCCGTGAGTCGCTTGCACATCAGTTCGAGCGCCCGCTCCGCGACGCCGACCGAACGCATGCAGTGGTGAATGCGGCCCGGACCAAGTCGCCCCTGTGCAATTTCAAAACCGCGACCTTCGCCGAGCAGGAGGTTGCTCACCGGTACGCGCACGTTGAGGAGATCGACTTCGGCGTGGCCGTGCGGCGCATCGTCGAAGCCGAACACGGGCAGGTGGCGCATGACCGTGACGCCCTTCGTATTCGACGGAACGAGAATCATCGCCTGCTGCTGATGACGGTTCGCTTCGGGGTTGGTCTTGCCCATCAGGATATAGATCTTGCAGCGCGGATCATTGGCGCCGCTCGACCACCACTTGCGGCCGTTGATGACGTACTCATCGCCTTCGCGACGAATGCTGCATTCGATGTTCGTTGCATCCGATGAAGCGACCGCGGGTTCCGTCATCAGGAACGCGGAGCGGATTTTGCCCGCGAGCAGGGGCTCGAGCCATTCATCCTTCTGCGCCTCCGTGCCGTAGCGTTCGATCGTTTCCATGTTGCCGGTGTCCGGCGCGGAGCAATTGAAGACTTCCGGCGCCCAGGGCGTGCGGCCCATGATTTCGCACAAGGGTGCATATTCGAGATTTGACAATCCCTGTGGCGCGCGCGGCGACTTCGGCAGGAACAGATTCCATAGCCCCGCATCGCGTGCAAGCGGCTTCAGCTTCTCGATGACCGTTGTCGCCTTGAATGCTTCGCCATTGCGGCGGTTCGTCGCGATCTCATGTTCGTACGCCTTTTCGTTCGGATAAATATGCTCATCAAAAAAGCGGACCAGTTTGTCCTGCAACTCGCGGACTCGGGGGCTGTATTCGAATTTCATGATGGCGTCTCTCTGAAAGCAGTTGACGGTTTACAGTTGACAGTTGACGCTCAGAGCGCGCGTCGGGCGCAGCTGCAACGATCTCCAGCCTTTGGCATACGCTGCAGCTCCAGTCGTCACAATGCCAATGAATTGTCTGAATCGGGCAGGATTACCGGCGTGCATGACTGAAGCAGGTCAGAATGGCTGCTCCGCGTTCATCCCGCGCAGCGCGCCTCTGACTGTCAACGGCCAACTGTCAACTGTCAACGGACGCGGAGCGGTCTGATGCAACTGTCCCGGATCGACCTGAACCTCTTCACCGTATTCGACGCGATCTATCGCGAAGGCGGGATCACGCCGGCGAGCAAGCGTCTGCATCTGTCGCAACCGGCCGTGAGTCACGCACTGGGTCGACTCCGCGACTTACTCGGCGATCCGTTATTCGAGCGTCACGGCAATGAAATGGTCCCGACGCCATTGGCGCGGACGCTCGCCGTCACCATCGGCGCTTCTCTCGGCAGCCTCGAGCATATGCTGCATCGCGCCGGACACTTCGAGCCAGGCGCGAGCCAGCGCAACTTCACGATCGCAGTCCGCGAATCGCAGGAAGTGTTGTTCCTGCCCGCGATCGTCGCGCGCCTGAGTCGCGAGGCGCCGAATATCGATATCGCCACGGTTCGTATCGAGCGCCGCGATCTGGAGGAGGATCTGCAGAGTGGTGAACTCGACGCGGCGATCGACGTGGCGCTGCCGCTGTCTGCCGACGTGCGCCGTGAACCCCTGCGC
>JBOHZJ010000055.1:0-11895 GCA_050738395.1 Steroidobacter sp. | reverse complement strand
TGCCGCATCGAGTGCATAAGCGACATCAGGCTCACCCGGCTCCAAGTCATCGGTCTCGTGCAGCAGTCGCGCGGCCGTCAGCGTAATCGAGTGTGCTCGCCAGAGCTGGGTGCGTTGACTGTCGATCGCTTCGGTAAGCAGAGTGCGCTCCTCGAGAGGGATATCGCAGCAATCCACCTCTCGTGAATCCCGAGACGTCATGACCGACCCCTCATGATGGCCTCATCGAGCTCGGTGTAAACGCGACCGAGTTCGCGAATGCCACGTTCGAGCGTGAGCACTGCGGGGCTAATCGCCCGACTACACTCCTCTTGGGCGGCGTCCAGGGCGGAGTAAGCTGTTTCCACAAGCGCCAGGGCCTCGGAGAAGTGCCCAAGAACCTCATCAAGATCGGCCGGCTCGGCAGACTCCTCCTCACGATCGGCCTCGCCCGCAGTGCGGGCCATCCGTTTCCAATCGGCGGCGGACTTGTCCGCGGGCGGGATCGAGGGGGCGTGAGGAGCCGAGCCACGCTTCGCACCGGCACGGCCGGATCGCCGGCTCCGGTTAGAATGACGGGTAGCCATGTGCTCAACCTCTGTGGGGTTGGGTGGATGGTCAGGTGTCCGGCGGTGTAACAGCACCGTCGGGCACCGCTGAGGGCTACACCAAAATGGTGTAGGCAACTTGGATATTGAATGAAAAGTACGGCGTCTGCAACACCAGTTACACCGATTTGGTGTCGATCAGAAGGACAACAATGCCCAATCAGGCGGTGCGGGAGCAGATCAAGCTCATCAAAGCGATCACTGAGGCACGGAAGGAGGCCAAGCTGTCGCAGGTGGAACTATCCCTGCGGATTGGTAAGTCGCGCACTTTGATGCAGAAAATCGAGAGTGGCGCGCGTGACGTTCGTTGGGTAGAGGTTGTCGCGATTGCACGCGCGATCGGCATCGATCCGCTCGAACTCTTTCGACGTGCTCTGCGCTAGTTGATCTCCGCCGGATCTAGCGGGATGGCCGGCCTGATCGGAAAGGTCGGCTCCTTCCGCGGTTAACATGCTCGAATCGGTTCAGCCGCTTGCAACATAATTTCTGAAAGGACACGACAACCGCGATGGAACCGCTCGATGTTGCCCAATCGTTCATAGAGCGCGCTGCGCGTGCAGCGTCGATCCGAATACTGGCCGCTGCCTTTGAAGACGGCTTGGCGGATCTGGGCTTCGGCTATTTCGCGTGCTGTTCGCACGTCGACCCCCTGAAGCCACCGCCGCGATCGATCATGCTCCACAACTATCCGTCGGAGTGGGTACGCATGTTCAGTGAGCGAAAGCTCCACCAGACCGATCCCGTCTTGCTTCATGCAGAGCGGACACTTCTACCCTTCTCCTGGGATGCGCCGCAGTTTCGGAGTCTGCTCACGGCGTGGCAACGGGATGTCCTTACCCAAGCCGCTGACCTCGGCCTCGCGCGTGGCTACACAGTCCCGATACACGCACCCTGGAAGTGCGGCGCGCTCCATGCCTCCTGCTCGGTCGTCCCCGATTCTAATTCGATCGATACGCGCAGCTATCTCGCCGTCCAACTCATGGCATTGCATTTATATGATGCGGCGATTCGCCAAAGCACAGAGACCCGTCGGACCGTTCTCGTCGTTGACGATGATGCCGCCATCCGAAGATTGCTGGTATCCACACTTTCAGAGGCGGGTTACGACTGCGTTGAGGTGCGGAATGTGGCAGCAGCGCGCAGCTACATGATGGAAGAGCTTCCCGATTTGATCCTGCTGGACTGGATTCTTCCGAACACGAGTGGACTGGAGTATCTGCGTGCGCTCAAGCGCAATGATGGGACACGCGAGATTCCGGTCATCATAGTAAGCAGTCGGGCGTCTGAGCAGGACCGGGTCGACGGGCTCACCAACGGCGCGGACGATTACATCACTAAACCGGTCTCAGAACGCGAACTCATCGCACGCATCGAGGCGTTACTGCGTCGCTGTGCAGCCCAACGTATCGTTGAAGACGATGAAGAGACACATCCAATCTCGATGGGCGGCCTGCGACTGGAGCCCGTGACACGCCGGGTGTACGCGGACGGTAGGAACTGTGCGGTGGGGCGAACCGAATTTCGGATGTTGCAATTGCTGCTCGCAAATCCGGATCGGGTTTACAGTCGCCGAGATCTTATGAATTGGCTCCGAGGACCCGGCGCTGCCATTGATGAGCGAACGGTGGATGTGTACGTGCGGCGGCTGCGTCGCGCATTGGCGCCCTTTGGATACGACAAGGTCGTGCAGACCGTGCATGGCAGCGGCTACCGACTTTCAGAGCACCCTCGCAAGTAAACGCGCGAATCGGAAAACTGTCGCCTGAGGTTCGGAGTGTCAACGTACGTGCTCCGGTTCTCGCGTAGATGCCGGCGGAAGATGCTGGCGCAGGTGGTAGGCAATCCATTCGCGTTCGGTCCGCGCGGGTGGCATGCCGTTGACGAATCGCCGCACGTCCTCGGCTAGTTCGTGCTGACCCGCATCGGCCAAGTTCCGGGCGACACTCTTCCAGCCGAGAATCACCTCTTTGCGTGTTTCTGTGAGAGTCTTCTTTCCAAGCTCGACACGAAGATCTCCCCTAAGCATCTCACGGGCAACGGCTTCGGTCTGTGCGCGCAAGTAGGTCGATTCTCCGCGCAGGCTCGCTCGGTAGATACCGTCCTTCTTCGCGCTCCGGCTTTCACCGCGAATCGCACGTTCAGTTGCATTGGCTGCGACACCCAGCAACCGCAGATTGCGAGCGAACTCCGCGCGCCAGTGACGCAGCGTGGCCTTCCTGATGTTGAGGCGTATCCCCTGCTCGCTCACCGCCTTGAGCACAAGGTGCACATGCGGATGTGCCTCGTCTGTGTGCAAGACGAAGGCATAGCGATGCTGATGCGCAAACTGTTCGCGCGCAAAGGTCCGTACTGCGCTCAACACCTTGTCTGGCGGCGTACCCGGCGGCATTGAGAACATGACCTTGTGGATCAACTTCGGTGCCTTGCGGCTTTTCGTTCCCGCAAGCCCTGGCTGCCGCCGGCTCTCGTCGATGTCGAGATCCCAATCATCGATCAGCGCCCTGCCCATGCGCCCGTTCAACTGCTCCCCTTCGTCGGTTTCCAGCGCGAGTGCGCCGTAGCGTCCGATATAGTCGAGATGCCGGCCCGCAGCCATGGAACTGCTGCTATCGCGGGATAGCACCTTGACCACAGCTTCCGGCGCCCGGTGCACCGTCCGACGGACTTGCTCGACCTGCCTCGGCGCCAGCCGGCCGCCCGACTCTCGAGCGCCGCCTCGGCCGTAGCTCACGAGGTCCAGGAGCGGTTCGCCCTCGCGGATTCTAAAAACCCGTTTCGACATCGCCGGTACTCCAACTATTGATGTTTGCTTTGAGCAGCGCCCTTGTATTGTCGCGGAGCGCCTCGCAGATCTTCAGCATCGCCCGGAACTCCTCGCGTACCGAAGCGGGGATCTTGCCCCCCTCGTTCGCCGCCTTGGCAATCTGATTGATATTCCGACCAATGGCCGCCAGCTCGCCGATGCTGCGCCGAAGTGCGAGAAATTCCTCTTGGGGCAAGGGTGTCAGCGAACGCAAATGCGATCGAGTCAGCACGCTCAGATAAGTCGCCGGCCGTAGCCCGCGAGCCGCCGCCCGTGCTTCCAGCAGCAGTCGGTCCTCACTGCGCAGTCGCACGTAGATGGGTCGGCCGCAACTCTTCGCGGCGCCCGGCCTGCCCGCCGAACGACCAAGCCCGCCCACCTTGCACGGCGGAAGACCGGTCGGGCTGCCGTCATCGGCGGCACGCAGTTCTCGCAGTACGAGCCGCTTGAGCCACGCCGCTTCCGAAAGGAGTTCGCGATCAGCGATTGATTTCGCCTGCTGTTTGATCTCAGTCGAGACTCTCGCCTTCAATATTTCCGTGCAACTCATGCGTCCCAATGTGACCCAAAAGCCGCTGCCAAGCTATCCTGCGTATTCGGGGAAATGCAGTCGATACCCACCAGTTTTTTTGACGACGACGACGGCGGGGCAGTAGCGCAATCCACGCGAGTGCGACGATGCGCACTCCTCGGCTTGCCGCAGCCTACTGAGATCGCTCCTAACCAGACGCGGACACCGGCCCTGACCCGAAGCGTCAGAGCCGGCGTCTGCTCCGTCCTCAGTCGATCGCTGCGAAGATCTGGACGGCCTCCGCGTGCCCAAGAGCGAAGTCCCTTAATCGGTGGAAATGCCGACTAAAGACTTCCGCCTCACGATACTGAAACGACAAATGCGAGAAGGCGAAGAGACAGACCATGACTCCAGCGGCATCGCCTGACATCTGCCCCTCGTAACCGTTGCTCGGAATGCAAATACGCAACGTCTGGAGGGTCGGGGCCATATAGAACCCCCCGTTGCTCAGCTCGAAGAACTGCCAATAGCCGCCCGCGTAGTCGGCAGAGAATTCACGCATGAGGTCGTAGATCTTCGCCTCGACCGTCATCATGTGGCGGCCGAAGTGGCGCGGCAGTGTGCCGAGTCGCGCCTGTTCAGACACTCGGTAAGCTTCGACTTTTCCGGCTTCAGTCCTCGACTCGTTCGACGAGTTCATATGAAGGTCTCCTGTTTGCGGCGTGCCAAAAATTGGCCCGCTCGCCCCCTTGGCGACCTTCTTCGCGGAATCCGCCGAGAGCCGCTAACGGTCGGCCCAGAAAAATCCGTGACCGGCGCTTCGCCGGCGAAGCAGCGCGTCTTCGCGCTGGCGCGGATTTTGGTGCGCGAACGCTGATCGAAGCTCTGCGTCAGCGGCAGACTTGCGGATCGCATGCCACGGCTCTGCGTGGCGGGCGATCTGCTCCTGCTCCGACCTATGCATCTCAAGGATGGAAGAAAGGCGGCGGACGCGAGTTGCTGTCTCCCGCGCCCGCCGCAACCATCAGCCCGCCTGTGCGCGCAGTAGGCCCGGTAGCCAGCCTCTGCCTGCGAGGTGGCGTTCCGCCGCGTGGGCAAGTTCGCTCTTCTTCAAGTTCCGAAGCACCGCCGTCGATTCCGCAGCGCCCGCCTCCGTCAGGACATCCAAAATGCGCGACTTTGGAAGGCTTCCGAGATAACTCTCCGCAGTCGGCGTCCACCATTCGCGCATGTCGAGACCGGCAGCGGTGGCGAGCGCGTCGAGCGCTCGGCTTTCCTCATCGCCGCTCACGCCGTTGAGCGTCATCGCAACACAGTAGGCACACAGCCGCATTACGTCCTGCTGCGGCTGCTGAACCAGCCAACCGAACAGCATCGAGTAATTTTGCGGCAGCAGAGAACGCAACGCTTCGCCCTGCTCCGACAGAACGTGATGCGCCTTGCACTTCGGTACGTCCGAACCGTACTCGTCGAGGTCTGTTGGCTCGGCGTCGATCTGCACGACGTTGCGTGCGGAATATCCGTCGCCATAAAACGTCTGCATGGCAAGCCGATGTGTCAGTGCGATCAATGCAACGTCGGGCCGCTGCGCGACGGTCGCCCGTAGCGCAAGCGTGCGATGTGCGGTGAGCCGACGAGTCAGCGTGGCGGAGTGCAGACGAGGCATCTTTGCTTCCGACTTCTCGGCGGCTTTGTCCTCGCTTTCAAAGCGCTTGGCATCATCCGGCAGCAACAGGCCGGTTTCGGTGCGCAATTCGCCGCCCCGCCCGATGGCGATGACGGCCCCGGTCAGCGCCACCTGCCGAGCGTCTGGTACTTGCAGGCTTTCCTCCAACACGCTGATCTTCTCCGCGACGTCATCAGCAGTGTTGGACAGTTCTTCGAGCCGCTCGTCATCCTCACCCGCCGCCTCGATCTCCTGCTCAATGTTCTGACGCTCTTGATACAACCGGTTGAGCGTTGCCTGCTCGTCCTCTGTCGGCGGACGCGACGTACTTCGTACCCGCCTGAACTCGGCGAGCGTCGAATAGTCGATCTGCGGAACGATCTGGACCCAAGCGCAACCCTCCCGCTTGAGCTTCGCCGCGCGTCGTTCGAGTTTCTGGGTCGCCAGTTTCTGCAACAGATCAGGATCCAGCACGAACCCGTCATCTGGCGCTTCGGCAAAGAGATCGCGACGAATGAGCCCGCCGGCCTTTTCGTAGTTCTTGAGGCCCACGAATTTCACGATGTCCTCGTGAATCGCGATTTCGTTCTCGGTGAGGGCGCGTCTCAGCGCCTCGGGCGAGCGCCCATGCTTTGGCAGGTTCTCCCAGACTTGCCGTTGCTTGCCGTGGTCATCGGTGATCGCGAACGCCATCAAGTGATCGAGACTGATGGCCTGCTTGCGATAGAGGATCAGAAACTCCGGGGCGACATTGGCAAGCTTCAAACGGCGCGTGACCACCATTGGCGCGACGCCGAACTGCGCAGCGACTTCCTCGACCGACTGTCCGCCATCGACCAATTGCTTGAAGGCGATGAACTGATCGGCCGGGTGCATGCTAGCGCGCAGGTCATTCTCGGCCAGCGAGAGGGTATGCGCATCGTGCTCGTCGTCGACGATGCAGCGGATCAGCTCATCGTCATTGATCTGCTTTCGCTTCACGCGCAGCAGGTGGGCCAGACGACGACCCTCGCCTGCGGTGACCAAGAAGAATCCAGTTGCCTGCCCAGCCTCGTCGCGTTCGGTTTCGACGACAAGGTTCTGAATCTGTCCGTGTGCGCTAACGCTGTCGGCGAGTGCCTCAATATGCGCCTTCGTGTGCGGCGTCTTGCGGACATTTCTCGGCGACTTCTTCAGTTTGTTGAGCGGAATGTTCTGAGTCTGCGAATCGTGGTTGAACGATGACATGGGATGACTCCTTGAGGTTGGAGCGCAGGAAAAATCTCCCGCGCTCACCCCCCGCCAGACCTTCCTTGTCGAGCTCCCCGGAGCTGCGAACCTGAACACCAGAAAAATCCGTGACCGGCGTCTTCGCCGGCGAAGCAGCGCGGCTTTGCGCGCTGGCGCGGATTTTGGAAGCGATGAGGCCAAACGAAGCTATGCGGCAGCGCTCGCTGTGCATGGCCCGTGACGCCGGCGCCGGCGGCGCGGACCGTGCTCTGACGCCGCATTCACCCACGTCGCCACACGGGTAAGGTCACAACGCATGATCTGAAGGTTTCAAAGAAAATGGGAGGAAGCGTCAGGGCGACGCTCCCTCCCATGGCTCAAACGCATCAGGCGGCGAGCACCTCCGCAGCGAGATCCCACAGCTGACTATTGATCCGCACGTCCTCGCGGATGGAGTTGATGCGACGCGTCCGCGTCAGCCGTCCACTGGCGGCTCGACGGCTCAGTCCGCCGCGCAACAAAGCCTCCTGGCATCGATTCAAAATGCTCCAAAGATCGTTGCCGGAGTCCTCAACGCGTCGGATCGTCAGCAGCTGTGACGGCTGCATACCGCTTTCCGTCACGCTCGGATAACGCACGGCCAGCGCACGCTGTGCGAATCGAATCTGGTCATCCATCTCCATCTGTCGCTGCTCCATGCGCTCGACCTGGCCGGCCAGATGCTCGAAGCGCTCAGCCATCTCGAGCGCCCCAGCGATCACGGCATCAACGACATCGCCGCGGTGTGCGAAGCAAACTGCAGGAAACGCGCCGCGCGAGACGATCAGTCCGTTCGTGCACACCACCCGGAAGATGCCCATCCTCAACTGATAAGCGCTCGTCCCATCATGGCTGTTCAGGAACACGATCTCCGGGATCGAATCCTTGAGCTGCACGGTCTCGTAGCGGCGTCGCAGCCGCATGACGTGCCGCGCATGCACAGGACTCGCGATTCTCGTCTTAGTCTGACGGGCCTCCACCGGCACGAACCCGGCGCTCATCAGTCCCGACAGGACGCGCTCGGTCGGAATGAAGGTGTACTTCGAGCTGGTGCGTTCATGCGCAGCGGATGCGAACACAGCCGGTGCCTGGTGACGCACCGAGTCCAGCGAAAGCGTGTCACCGAACACCGTAGCGTGGGAATCGAACGAAACGTTGGCAATGGTATTCATGATCGGGATCCTCGATTGATCTTGGGCGGGATTGCCCGCTCCCGACCCATCACGCCGCGCGCAGCCGTCAATTGCCGGGCAACGGGACGTGGAATAAATGGAGGGGACCCGCGTCTTCGCGGGGAGGCGCCGTTTATGCCGCGAAAGCCCGTTGACCGGCGGTTGACGGTGAGCACGACGTGATAACCTGATAAGACACAGGTAATCCCGCCCTCTTCTTCTGGTGGTGTTATCGACGAATTCGGCGGACGCGTTCACCGCACGCAGCGCGCCCATACCAGGCGAGTAGCCGGAGCGGTCAGGAAAGCGTCTTTGAGCTGACGTCAGAGACAGCAGTTCGTTCGTCGGTCATTTGATCGAGCGACGTTGGCGCCGCTTCGCGAGATGGCGAAGCGAGGACAGAAGTGGCCTCGCTAATTTGAACAACAAACCGCGCTGCGTTAAGTGGACGACCCTGCAGTTTCAAGCTACCAGCGCGAGCGGCAGCGATTCAAAGTACACGGCATCGGGCGTGCGCCGGTCAAGCGCGCTGTGCGGTCGGCGCGTGTTATAGAACTGGAAGTAGCGAGCAAGGCCCGAGCGCGCAGCGGTCACGTTTTCGTACGCGTGCAGATAAACCTCTTCGTATTTCACCGATTTCCACAGTCGCTCGACGAACACGTTGTCGCGCCAGCGGCCCTTGCCGTCCATGCTGATCGCGATGCCGTGCTGCGTGAGGATGGATGTGAACTCCAGACTCGTAAACTGACAGCCCTGATCGGTGTTGAAGATCTCAGGCGTCCCGTAGTTGGCCAACGCCTCCTCGAGCGCTTCGACACAGAAATCAGTCGTGAGCGTGTTCGACAGTCGCCATGACAGCGCTTTGCGTGTGTACCAGTCGATCACCGCAACCAGATACACGAAGCCGCGCGCCATCGGGATGTAGGTTATATCGGTCGCCCAGACCTGGTTCGGTCGATCGATGCTCAGCCCGCGCAACAGATACGGATACACACGGTGCGAGCGATCGGGTCGGCTCGTGCTCTTCTTGCGATAAATCGCCTCGATGCCCATGCGCTTCATCAGCGTCGCCACATGGCGCCGCCCGACCGCGTGCCCTGAGGCGTTCAGCAGATCCCGAAGCATGCGACTGCCCGCGAAGGGCAGCTCCAGGTGCAGCTCGTCGATCCGACGCATAAGCATCAGGTCCTCATCAGAAATCGGACGAGGCTCGTAGTAGATCGCGCCGCGCGACAGTCCCACCAATACCGCTTGACGCACCAGCGGCAACGCGTGTTGTCGATCGATCATCGCTTTGCGCTCGGATCGCCGATGCGTCCGAGCGCGCCGGCTAAAAAATCGATCTCCAGTGCCTGCTGGCCGATCTTCGCGTGCAGTTCTTTGATGTCCGGCTGGTTCGACTTCGCGCCACCTTCAGCGCCGAAGGCCGCAGCAGCTCGTTCCAGCATCTGTGTCTTCCACTGCGTCACCTGCGTTGGATGGACATTGAAGTGTTCGGCAATCTCGATAACCGTGCGCTGTCCCTTGATAGCCTCCAAAGCTACTTTGGCTTTGAACGCCGGTGAATGATTACGTCGGGATCTCTTCGTCATTGCTGCTCCTGAATCATGGCGATATCTTCGCCGACAAGAGCAGGGCCGTCACTTAACGGGCTGTATCAAAAGGCGGGACCACTTCTACTATCTGGCTCATTCGATCTTCGAACTATGGGTTTCGCCCGAATTTACCGCGAAACTTACTGTTGACAAGTTCGACTAAATCGTGGGCCACGCAGATTCGTATATTTCAGGCTCGAGAGACCACCTGGTCTTTGAGCAGGCACTCGACACGCGTGCACGTCTGCTGACCGATGTTCCGCTAGTAGCGTGGCCCCAAGCCGCCGTTGAGGCGAGGCGGATCAAACTCGATGTCCTCCACGTCGGGCATTGCCAGCTGATCAACGATGCTGGCGTGGGACCCGGCAATTTTCTGGTAATCCTCGATCGTCAGCAGGAGGTGTGCCGGCCGCCCGCGCTCCGTAACGAACACGGGTTCCCTGCTCGCAGCCTGCTTGGCTCGGCTGGTGTCTCGGTTGAACTCGCGACTCGACAGTGTAGCGATAGCCATAGGTCAGCACTTCGCACATGATCTCGGTGTGCTACTGCTCGTCCTGCATGGTCTCCGGGATGTCACCCTTCCCATGCAGGACACGCCAAAGATCAACAACACCCGGAAGGAAACCTCCGGTACCGAGTTGAGGATATTGTGTATATACGGGAATCGTTAGCACCGATGGCGCCGTAGCCACTCGCCCAACGACCCCGACTCACGCCCCCGGTAAACTGCGGCTGAATATGCACGATATCCTTATCCCGGTACCTCAGATGTTCGGCGCCTCCTTGGGACGAACGGGAACGCCGTAGGTTCTGCGGTCAGTACTCGGGGCCTCGACACACTCGCGACGTTAGCTCAGCTGGAACAGAGCGCCGGTTTGCGGTGCCGGAGGCCGAAGGTTCAAGTCCTTCACGTCGCACCACATGCAGCTCGAGCACGATGTTGCCGCGTTAGCTCAGCGGATCAGAGTTCCTGGTTTCGAAGACCTCAACCAACCGAGATGGAATCCGAGACGGCATCGCTCTGAGCACGATCGTCTTACGACCAGTAACGATTGTGACCTCAACGTACTCGAAGCGGCTGGCGCGCGTTTATCGATCCAGGTCGCAGGTTCGAGTCCTGCACACCGCACCAATTGGCAGCTGATCGCACCGATGCGATCAGCGCCGCAGCTCGGCGAGTTCCCATAGCGGCTTAGTGGCGCTGCCTCGAAAGCAGACGGTCGGGCGACCGACACGAAGGTTCGACAAAATCGTCGGCAACGATTTTGGACAGCATTAGCTGGCGCGAACGCGCGCCGGCCATGGATGGCAAGGCGCAATCCTACACTCGCGGCCACACTTTCCCGGGCTGTGAACTCGGAGGTTGCGGCTTCGAGCCCCGACTTGAGTTTCGCCGCTTTTCCGGGCGAAACTCTCTTCGATCAGGTCGTCGACGCGTGGAGCACGCTGCGAAGCGCTCAGCGTAACGGCCGACACGCATTGACCATGAACCGTGCAGCAAGTCGCTGGTTACCCATCGCTCCACGAGCGACCCACGAGGAATAAAGTGGCTCTCGCCAGTCTCCATTCCTCAGTCACTAGTCACTTCTTTCTTGCTGGCAACTTCCGCGCCGGCCGCAAGTTTCGCGACAGACTCGATTGCTAGCTTGGCTTCCGATGACGATCAACCGTTCGAGGAACCAGCCATGCTGCATCGATTCTTGCCGCTTGCCGCTCTCATATATGTATCCGTCTCGCTTCCGGCGCATGCCCAGGCGCAACAGGCGGCGGAGGGTGGCGTTCGTGGACGCATCGTGGATTCGGTGACTGGACGGGCGGTACCGACGGCCACTGTGCACCTCATGCGAAATCAGCGGGTTCAGCGCACGGTTGAAGCCGATACCGCCGGAGAGTTTTCGTTCGATCATGTGCCGGAAGGCGTGTATTCGGTCGAGGTCGAAGAGCAGGGCTACGTGAAAGCCGTGCAGGCAGATGTGCGGGTCGTGCTTCGCAGAGTGGCTGCCGTCGAATTCGCGCTGGTGCGCGGGAGCGGTGAGGTGCTTGCCGAAGTGGTTGTCTCGGCGCGCGCGACAGCTGGGGATCCGCGGGCGACGCCGAACACCGTGCTGCTGGAGCGTGAAGAGATACGGCGTAATCCGGGCAGCGCAGGCGACGTGTTCCGAGCGTTGGACGTTCTGCCAGGTGTCGTCGCGACGGGTGAGTTCTCAAGCTTCACCGTGCGCGGCAACGGGCCTCGGGACAACCTGATCCTGATCGATGGCATTCCTTTCGATAAGGTTGCGCATTTCGATGAGTCGCTCGGCGAGCAGGAAG
>JBOHZJ010000054.1:0-22207 GCA_050738395.1 Steroidobacter sp. | reverse complement strand
GGCCAGGACATACTAAAAATCAGGTCGCGGAGAATCTGTCGCTCCTTTGTAAACGGGGTGACGGCTCGGAACGGAAGCCGCGGAATCAGCGCCGCAGCGGCGCCGCAGCGTACGTTTGCGTAACAAGGCGCTACGAAAGCTCTACAGATGCCCGGCGCCCGCTCTGGAACAATCAGGCGGTGCTCAGGAGCACGGCAAGACGATCGATCACATGACTCTCACTTCGCACAGCTCGGTGTTCATTCTGCTGCTGACCGCGTCCGCGTTCGTTCAGTCCGCCGCCGCGCAGACCAGTTGCAAGGCGCCTTCCGCCGACTGCGTCGTCGTCGGAGAATGGGATATCAGCGTGTCATTGGGCGTCGGCGAGCGTTCGAATCCCGTAAGGGGCGAGTCCGGCATCCCGCTGATAGTCATTCCTCAGATCAGCTATTACGGCAAACGCTTCTTTCTCGAAAATCTCGAAGCTGGGTTTTCGCTGCACGAGGGTGAGTCGAACACGTTCAACCTGATCGCAACGCCCGGATATGACCGGGTGTTCTTTTATCGCGACGATCTGCAGAACATCTTCGTGAGCGGCGCGACCGTCGCCATCAGCGCGCCGCCGGATTCGTTTGGCCCTTCACCGCAGGAATTCCGGCTTCATCGCCGGCGCACCACTTACCTGATCGGGCCGGAGTGGCTTTTCAATTATCGCAATATCACCGGTCAGATCGACGCCCTGTACGAGGCGACGGGCGAGCATGAAGGATATGAAGTGCGCGCCGCGGTCGCTGCTCCTATCATCCAGTCAGAACATTCGCTGGTCGTGAGCGCGGGGATGACGTGGAAGAGCGCCGAAGTCGTCGATTACTACTATGGGGTGGAGAATCTGTATGAGCCGGGCTCGGCGTTCAGTCCGTTCCTCAAGCTGGGCTACACCCGTCCGCTGTCGGATCGCTGGACCTTCAGCGCCTTCGCGCATTACGAACACCTTGGCGACAGCATCGCAAACAGCCCTATCATCGTCGACCATGGGGTCGCGACCGTATTTGCAGGAGTTGTCTTCAAGGTTCTGTAGCATCGCGCGCGCGTCAGGCTGGATCATTCGCCGCGTATGGCCAGGCGTCATCGTGAGCGCATCCGCGACGGCGGCGACAGTCGTCCACAACGACTCCATCCAACTGGAGCTGCGACCGCGAATCTGCACGTTGTCCACGACTGACGAGGCATGCGACGCCACCGTGCGTGCGCAATGGCGCTCGGTGCGGGACGAGTCACTGTGCCTGGTCATCGTCGATCGTCCGGAGATCAGGCGCTGCTGGGAGAACTATTCGCAAGGCGTCTACAGCGTCGAACTGGTGTTCAACAAGGATCTGATCGTCGAGCTGCGAGACCCGCAGCTGCAACAGGTGCTCGCTTCGCAGGCGATCACCGTGATCCGGCAGGCGCTGCAACTGCGGCGCAAGCGCCGTCAACCCTGGAACATCCTCTACTAGCGGCTCCCAGGGCGATCACCGCTTTACGCATATGAATTCATCAGTTCATCCGCTGGTTGTGCTGGTCGAGGATGATCTGCGTTTGTCGGAGCTGGTGCGCGCCTATCTGCAGGGCAATGGCTTCAGCGTCTCGGTCGAACATCGCGGCGATCGGGTTATCGAGCGGGTGCGGCGTGAGAACCCGGATCTGGTCATCCTCGATCTGGGTCTGCCGGGACGAGACGGCTTCTCGGTCTGCAAGGAATTACGCAGCGCCTTCAGCGTTCCCATTCTGATCCTTACTGCGCGCGACAACGACATCGATCATGTCGTGGGGCTGGAACTCGGCGCTGACGACTACGTGATCAAGCCAGTGGAGCCGCGCGTTCTGGTCGCGCGAATTCACGCGCTGTTGAGGCGCGGCCGGCCGGGCGGCGCGACGGAGCACAACACACTGCGATTTGGCGCGCTGTCGATCAACCTGGCGGCGAGATCGGTCGTGCTGAACGATCGAGCGGTGGCGCTGTCGAGCAATGAGTTCGATCTGCTGTTTTTGCTCGCTTCGCGCGCCGGGCAAATTCAATCGCGGGAGAAGCTGTACCAGCAACTATACAAGCGTGAATACGATGGGCTCGACCGTACTCTGGATGTGCGCATCTCTCATCTGCGCAAGAAGCTTGGCGATACCGGCGCTCCCGACAAGATCAGGACGGTGTGGGGCCATGGATATCTCTTTGCTCCCGACGCCTGGTAGCGCATGGCGCGTCACTTTCTGCAACTCTACCTGCTGATCGTTGCAACGCTGGCCGTAGCCAGTTGGGGACAGGAACAGTTATGGCGGGCGTACGGCCGCCAGAGCCCGGCTGAAGCGGCGGCTGAAAACCCGCCGCAGGCGGCGCTGCTCATGATGCTCGAAGAGCAATCGCGCGCCATCCCGCGCGAGGCGCGGCCGCAGTTCATCGCGAACCTTGCAGAAAAGACCGGCATCGATCTCGAACTGTTCGAGCTTCAGGACATCGCCGGCGGTGAAGCGCTCACGCGACTCGCGCGCGGCGAACTGGCTTTCATGAGCGCCGCCAATGGCCAGAGATGGATGTTGAAGCGTCTCGGCGCTGACCAGGAAGTGCTCGCCTTCCGATACACAGTGCATGAGCCGCAGCGCGGCGCGTTCGAGTGGACGCTCGCATTCACCTTCTATGCCGCGATTGCTCTCGTGATCATGGTCTGGCTCTGGCCGCTGACGCGCGACCTGCGACAGCTCGAACGCTCGACGCAGCAGTTTGGCGACGGAAACTGGAAGTTCGACGCCGGCGTCAAGCCCCGTTCGCAGATCTATCGATTGGCGGAGGCGTTTCGCCGCATGGCCGTGCGAATTGACGCTCTCATCGGTTCGCACAAGGACATGTCGAACGCAATGTCGCACGAGATCAAGACGCCCCTGGCGCGCATGCGCTTCGAAATAGAAATGGCGCGCACGGCGGCCGGTCAGGAGAAGCTTGCAGAGCATCTCGACAACATCAACACCGATATAGCCGAACTCAATGCTTTCGTTGCGGCGACGCTCGATTACGCCATTCTGGAGCGGGCGGAAGTAGCGCTGAACATCGCGGAACACGACTTCACCATCATTCTGCCGGCCGTCACGGAATCGGTGAGGCGAAGCGCGCGAGCTGATCTGGACATCCGCTGCGAAGTGCAGGGCGACGCGACTCGTGTGCCATGCGATGCGCATCTGATGGAAACGGTTCTGAGAAACCTTCTCTACAACGCGATCCGCTATGCGAGAAAGAGGATTCGTGTGACGTTTTGCGTTGAGCCCGACGGCGCCTGCAGCTTGCGTGTCGATGATGACGGACCCGGAATCCCTGAAGCGGACAGACAACGCGTCTTCGGATCGTTCGTGCAGTTGCGCGAGTCGAGCGAGGCCAAGGTCGGCTTCGGACTTGGACTCGCGATCGTGAAACGCGTCATCGAGTGGCACGGCGGCGCAGTGAGCGTTACGAGCTCGGATCTCGGCGGCGCTCGATTCTGTGTCGATTGGCGACGACCAACGGGATGAGGGTGAAGTCTTCGCGCGCACCTTGAAAGCGCAGGCAAGCCTTCTCAGCATTCTGCTAGCGATACGGGGTTGTCAGCAGACTGTAAATTGCTTCCGTTCCCGTAATGAAATTGCCGATGCGCAGATTCTCATCGTGCGAATGCTGATTATTGTCGGCGTTCACGGTGGGCATCAGGATGAAAGGCAGCTGGAGTGCGTTGACGAGTACGTCCGTCGGAACGGTTCCGCCCATCATGCGAATGCGCACGGGCTCGACGTTCGGATTGGGCGCCGTGGCGGTTTTCAGCGCGCCGAAGGCCCAGCGACCCACGGGAGCATCAGTCGGCACGCGAACGGCGGCCTGCACCGATCCGAGACGCAAACTGGCGAGCTTGTCATGTCGCGCGCGCTCTTCATCACTCGGCGACTTCTCGACGAGATGATATCCCTGTTGCTCGACGTGACGTTTGAGCAGAGCAAACAGACGCCTTCCCTCGCTGTCTGGCGTGGTTCGCAGATCCAGTTCGGCGACCGCTTCGTGCGGCACGATGTTCGCCGCCTTGGCGCCGACTGCCGCCGAGGCCATGCCCCGCACGTTCAAGGAGGGAAACTGCATGGCCTGCTGGTAATTCTCTCCGACCTTCTCGGCGCGAGCGACGCCAATGCGTTCGCGAAGCGCCGCTTCGTCATCGCCGACCTCGGCCAGAACGGCGCGATCGGATGACGTCAGCTTCACGCCGTCGTAGTACCCGGCAATGAGCACGCGGCCGGCGTCGTCCTTCATGCTTGCCAGCAGTGTGGCCAGTCGAAACGCGGGATTCGGCGCGTAATTGCCGAAGTGCCCACTGTGCAGCGGGTTTCTCGGTCCGAACACGGTCAGGGTCGCCTGCGTGATCCCGCGATTGCCGAAGACGAGCGTAGGTCTGCCGGAATCGTGCGCCGGCCCGTCGAGGATCACCATTGCGTCGGCTGCAAAGAGTGCGCGATGGCGTTCGATGGTTCCGGCCAGGCTCGGCGAGCTGATTTCCTCTTCCGGATCCAGGAAGACCTTGATGCCGATGGCCGGGGTCGCTCGCTGAGATCGCAACAGATCGATCGCGGTCAGGAGCATCATGATCGGCGCCTTGTCGTCGGATGAGGATCGTGCGAATACGCGCAACTCCGGGTCCAGCGGCCGAGAGGCCAGCTGATCCGGACTCACATCTCTCCACTGCCCGTGCGTATCTCGTTTTCTGACGACGGGGTCGAACGGGTTTTTCTGCGACCAGTCCTCCGGAATGACGGGTTGTCCGTCGAAATGCATATAGAACAGAATGGTCTTCATCTCCGGAGCGGCCGATGCAATGTGTGCGAACACCGCCGGCCGGCCGGCCGGGTTTTCCAGCAATCGCGTGTCGAACCCGCGCTTCTGGAAGGCGCGCTCCAGGAAACGCGCATTGCGCTGTATGTCCGTAGGCTGGTCGGGCACGTTTGGAATGGCGAGCAGCTCCAGATATTCAGAAAAATTCTGCTGCGAATGCCGGGTCGCTGCGTCGATCAGCGATCCTGCCAGGGCGCCGTGAGTACAAAGCAGAGCAAGGACCGAGGTGATGATTGTGTTGCGCATATCCGCTCCTTCTTCTGTCTGTCGTGTAGCACATCGAGGGATTCAAGTAATGAACAGACCTGCAATGGCCAGAGTACTTCTCGCAGCAGCGCTTCAGTTTGCGCTGTTCTGCGTTCAGGCGGCCGATCTGCCGGCTGCGGAGCAGAACGATTTCGTGCTCGGGGATTTTCGCTTCTCATCCGGAGAGACGCTCCCTGAACTGCGAATGCATTATCGGACCCTCGGCAAGCTCGAGCGTGACGCGCACGGGCGCGCACGCAATGCGGTGCTCATCCTGCATGGCACCGGCGGCAGTGGAGCGCAGTTCATGCGCGAGGAGTTTGCCGGCGAGCTGTTCAGGCCGGGCGGTGTGCTCGACAGCTCGCGATACTTCGTCATTCTCCCTGACAACATTGGTCATGGCCAATCGGGCAAACCCAGCGACGGGCTGCGCGCCCGCTTTCCACGCTACGGCTATATCGACATGATCGAGGCGCAGCATCGATTGTTGCGCGAAGGACTGGGCGTCGATCATCTGCGGCTGGTGATGGGGACGTCGATGGGCGGCATGCATAGCTGGCTCTGGGGCGAGCGCTACCCGGACTTCATGGATGCGCTGATGCCGCTGGCAAGCTTGCCGACGCAGATCTCGGCTCGCAATCGCGTCTGGCGCCGCATCCTCATCGACGCGATTCGCAATGACCCGCAGTGGCGCGATGGAAACTACACAGCTCAGCCGCAAAGCTTGCGCACCGCGTTGCAGATGCTGTTCCTCGTGGGGAGCAATCCCGTTCTTCGCCAGCAGGAAATGCCAACCCTCGCGCAGAGCGACGCCGTTCTCGACGCGTCGATCGCGAACTCGCTCAAGAACGCAGACGCCAATGACCTGCTGCACCAGGTGCAAGCCTCGTACGACTACGATCCAGCGCCGGACCTCGAGAAGATCCGCGCGCCGCTGGTCGCGATCAACTTCGCGGACGATCTCATCAATCCTCCCGAACTCGGGATTCTCGAGCGCGAGATCAAGCGCGTGCCGCAGGGCAAGGCCGTCACCGTGCCCATGAGCGCCGCCACTCGCGGCCACGGAACACACACGGTCGCGAAGGTCTGGGAACGCCATCTTGAAAAACTCATGAGGCGCACAGCATCGCCCTGAATCAGTACCGCAGCCGCTTCCATCGGCTGAGGGTTTGGGAGCAACTTCCCGCACTGACGATATGCGGCGCCGGGCGGTTAGTGCATCTGTAGGATTCGGGGTCTGGATGAGCCCGGACGGCCTTTCTGTTTGCGCCTGACAACGCCCCTGCGGAGGACCGGTAATCGGTCACATTTTTTATCCGGCCGCGAATTTACTCTCGGCGGCGTGTGCGAGAGATATGTCATACCGGAGCAGGCGGACGTGGAGCGGGAATTCCACGTGGCTCATCCGTGGTGGCGATTCGCGGCGAGTTTCAATGTTTCGCCTGCGCGGAATGTGCCGGTCATCCGTTCCTACGATGACGAGAGCGAGGGCGTCATGTTGCGGTGGGGGCTCGTCCCGGATTGGGCGGAGGGCGACGCAGCCAGAGCTTGCGCCACACACGCGAGTGCAGAAAACATCAACGGCTCCAGCCTGGTTCGCGGCCCCTGGTCGCGCGGGCAACGCTGCATCGTGCCTGCGTTTGGATTCTATGGCTGGAAAATGACGCCAGAGCGCTTTCGCCAGCCGTACTTCATTCGCCTCGTCAATCGCGAAGTGTTTGGAATCGCAGCGCTGTGGGATCGCACGATCCGGAAGGACGATGACGACGTCATTGAAGGTTGCGCGATGCTCACCGTGGCCCCCAACCGATTGATGGCGGAGGTCAGCAGTACGGCGACGTTCATGCCGGCCATTCTTCATCGAGAGGATTACGAAACGTGGCTCAATGCGCCGGCCGCCGCCGCCAGATCGATCCTTCGGACTTACCCGCAGGATAAAATCGTGGCGCACGCGATCAGTCCGCGCATCAACTCGCTCAGGTACGACGATGCAGGACTGATCGAATCCATCGAGCAGCACGACAGGCGCTGCGCGTAATGAGTATGCCAACGGAAGAACTTCGCAATTACGGCGCCATTCGCATCGCACTCATCGGCTACGGTATCGCAGCCTTCACTTTCTCTTCTAATCGCGCCGGCATTCCTTTCGAGACAGGCGCGGTATCTGACGCCATGCTGATCAGCGGCGTGGTGCTCCAACTCCTGGTGCTTGCGAGTCGCTGGCTGATCAAGCGGCGCATCCGCGCCGATCAGCGCTCGCAGACGCTGCTCATCGTCGAACTCCTCGGCGACGGCGGCACGGTGCTTCTCTTCGCGCTCGATACTCTTGGCGGCATCGCGCAGCAAGTAAGCGGTATCTGAGTGGGATGCTTCCGCAGTGAAGGATGATCACGAACGCGAGAGCGCCGCGCGCAGCAACTTTACGCCGCGGCGCGCTCCGGGATCGACGCGGTGAGTCGGTCGACCGAGGCGTTCGCGCCAGCGATGGCGGACAGCTTCGCGTTCTCGCTGATAGCGAGCCCTTCCGCGTAGACGAATTCGACATCTACCATTCCGAGGAAAGCGAGGAACTCGCGAATGTAGGCGCTTTGCGTATCGCGCGGCGTGCCCGCGTACATGCCGCCGCGCGCTGCGAACACGTAGACCTGCTTGCCTGGCAGCAGGCCCACGGGGCCCGATTCGGTGTAGCGGAATGTGACGCCAGCGCGCGCGACGTGGTCGAAGTACGCCTTGAGCGCCGAGGGAACGCCGAAGTTGTACATCGGCAATCCAAGCGCAATGACGTCGGCCGAGCGGAGCTCCTCGACGAGAGCATCGGAATGGTTCACCACTGCCTGTTGTTCAGGCGTGCGCTCCGTTGGTTTCGCGAGCAAGGCGCCGAATCGCGCAGCGTCGAGATGCGGCGGCGGATCGAGCGCCAGATCGCGAACGATCAATCTGCCGGTGGGGTTCTGTGCACGCCAGGCGGCGGCGAACCGGTCAGCCAGGCGGCTCGACTGGCCGCCATCGGCAAAGATGCTGGATTTGATCTGCAGGAGCGTTTTCATGTGCCTCGTCCGGTGTCTTGGTGGATGACGTACTGAGTGAGGCCATTCAAACATTGATTCAGCCGATGGATAGTTCAAAATATCGCGCAATCCAATCGACTGGGTAGATAAATGGGTGCGCCAAGAATCACGCTGGATCAATGGCGCTCGCTGGTCGCGGTCGTAGAGGAAGGGAGCTACGCGAAAGCGGCCGAGGCGCTCAGCAAGAGCCAGTCCTCAGTTACATACGCCGTGCAGCAGCTCGAGTCGCAGCTCGACCTGAAGGCGTTCAGGATCGAAGGGCGCAAGGCGACGCTCACTCCAACCGGAGAGTTGCTCTATCGTCGCGCGCGTTACCTGCTCGACGAAGCCGCGGGCATCGAGCAATCTGCGAAGCGGCTGTCTGCGGGCTGGGAGGCTGAAGTGCGGCTCGCGACGGAGGTCCTCTTTCCTACCTGGCTGCTGCTCTCGTGTCTGGATCGATTCAGCAAGGAAAGTCCGAACACCAGAATCGAACTGATCGAAGCCGTCCTCGCCCATCGCACCGATGCGCTGGCGAACGGTCATGCCGATCTAGGCATCTTCAGCGGCATTCCTGCGGGATACATCGGCGAGTCGCTGCTGCGAATGCGGTTCGTGCTCGCCGCGCATCCGGCTCATCCGCTGCACAACCTCCGGCGCAAACTGACCATGCGCGATCTGCGGGCGCACCGGCACTTGATCGTGCGCGAATCGAGCGCCGAGCGTTCGACCGTACCGACGATGGAGATCGCACAGCGCTGGACGGTGAGCAACATGACCACTTCAATCGAAGCGGCGCGCTCTGGTTACGGTTTCGCGTGGCTGCCCGAGGAGAAGATCCGGGAGGAGCTGGAGGCGGGCACACTGAAACCGCTCTCGTTGCTCGAAGGCAATGAACGATTTGCGGAGCTGTATCTGATCTTCGCCGACCGCGAGCATGCAGGCCCCGCCGCACTGCGTCTGGCCGAGATCATCCGCGAAACGACCTCGAGTGCATGCAAGGCGCGTCCTCAACGAGCAAGGCGCGCGGCTGACTAGCCGAGAAATTCTCCAGGGGATCACGGGATCACCGGGTAAAAATAAATGTGAATGATGACGAACGGAGGAACGCCCGCTTCTTCTTCGACTCGGCGGTGTGATGCGTGAGTTCAGTGGACTGCCTTCGGTACTTGCCGTGTTTCCCGTGTCCCCGTGGAGACCTTCTTCCTAGTCTTCGGCCTGCTGCAGGTAGTCGGTCCCGACCGCGAGCAGCGCGCGCACGCCGACGGACATGCCGTCCTCGTCCAGATAGAACAGCGGCGAATGATTGAATGCAGCGGTGACCGGATCGCGATCGGGCGGTGTGACGCCTACCCAGAAGAAGAGCGACGGGACCTGCTGTCCATAGAAGGAGAAATCCTCGGCCGTCGTTTGCAGACTGATCATTCGCACGTTGTCCTTGCCGACGACACGTTGCAGCGATGGCAACGAGCGTTCCGTCAGCGCTGGATCGTTGATCACCGGCGGGTTGGGAGAATCGCCAAACGTCAGCGTCGCGGTCACGCCGCTCGCTGCTGCAATGTTCTTCACCGTGCGATCCATGCGCTGGAAAACGTCTTCGCGCACGGCCTTGTCGAATGTGCGAATCGTGCCGACCATCTCGACGGAATCGGGAATGATGTTGAAGCGGATGCCGCCCTTGATCGCGCCGATGCTGATGACTGTTGGAATCTCAGTTATGTCCACCTGGCGGCTGACGATCGTCTGCAGGCCCGTCATGATCTGTGCGGAGGCGATGACCGGATCGATTCCGCCCCAGGGACGCGAGCCGTGCGTCTGCCGGCCCGTCACGACAATGTTGAATCTATCCGAGCCGGCCATCATCGGACCGGAGCGATAACCGATCACGCCAGTCGGCAGTGATGCGATGACGTGCAAGCCGAATACGGCTTCTGGCTTTGCGACATCGAACAGACCTTCGGCGAGCATGCGGCCCGCGCCGCCCGTTTCGCCTTCGGGCGCGCCTTCTTCCGCCGGTTGAAATATGAACAACACCTGGCCGCGCAATTTGCTGCGCATTCCCGCGAGCACGTCGGCGACGCCCAGCAAGATAGCGACATGAGCATCATGACCGCAGGCGTGCATGACGCCGACCGTCTCTCCGCGGTACTGCGTCGTCACCGTCGACTTGAACGGCAGATCGACCTGCTCGGTAACCGGCAGTGCATCCATATCGGCGCGCAGTGCAATCGTCGGACCCGGTAAGGCGCCTTTCAGCAGACCCGCAACGCCCGTGAGCGCAATGCCGGTTTTCACTTCGATGCCCAGCGCCCGCAGACGCTTCGCCACAACGTCGGCGGTTCGTGTCTCGCGATTGCTGAGCTCGGGATGCTGGTGAAGATCGCGCCGCCATTCGACCACGCGCGGTTCTACTTTCTTCGCGGCGGCGTCGAGATCTGCCTGCGAGATGTCCGCCTGTGCGGCGGTGGTGAATAGAAGGGACGACAATGCGATGAGCCGCGAAACGTTGAGCTGCATCAGTAACCTCCGGTGAAGTGACCGGAAGTGTACGCCGGGATGCGAACTTGCGGGTGGCCTGGCCGTGCAGTTCCCTACCAGCTGCGCACGGACTATCAACAGTCGAATGGGCCGGAGTGATTGGCTCGGCTTTTAACGCATCAACGAGTTGTTCATCCAGCGGGACCCGCCGCGCTCGTTGCAGCGGCTCGCTTTGCGATTTCAGACCAGGGTACGAGCGCCCAGCGATGCAGCTGGAACGTGAAAATCTGCGACGTCACGGCAGGATCGGCTGCGACGATCGCATGCGCTTCGACATCATCCTGCGCTTCGAACATGGCAGCCCCGCCGCTGTCATCCGCGAAGCCGCCGCCGAACCGCAGGGCGCCTCGCTTGAACAGTTCCAACATGTATCTGCCGTGCTCCTTCAAAGGAAGTTCGCGCAGCCGCGCGCCCGCCTTCCAGGCGGGGCCGGGACGATAGATCACCAGGTAAGTTGATTTTGTGGGAGCGTCCGCTGCTGCATGGCTCGCCGCGACGCCTGTCCCTCCTGCGACGACGCTTGCGCTCGCTGCTGCAAGACTCATGCGAATGAATTCTCGACGATCGCCGTGACTCATACTGCTCTCCGTTTCCGATGCTTCATCCTGAGCGGATGCAGCGATGCTGAGAAGTGGCATACTTGCCACTGTCATGGCGAGATCAGACACATCCGGCGGCCGCGCCTCCATAGCGATCGTCGGGTTCGATGGGTGCTCCGCCTGGATCACGGCGGGGATGATCGAGCTGTTCGCGGTCGCCAACGTCGCGCTGAATCACCTGTCGCCGCGGGCCCGGGCGGCGTCGAAGGTAAAACGCTTCGATTGTCATGTGATTGGGCGCTCGAGCCGCGCGATCAGAGGCTCACATGGCGTGCGTTTCGAGGTGCATCCGCTGCGCAGACGCTATGACGTTTGCATCGTGCCGCCCATCTGGGCTGAGTCGCGCGATGAACTCGAACTGCGAGCGCTCAAACTCCAGTCGCATGGTGCGATGCTGCGGCTGCTCTCGCGACGGTCCAACATCATGGCCAGCGCGTGCAGCGGCGCCGTGTTGCTCGCCGACGCGGGGCTGCTTGCCGGGCGAAGAGCAACGACCTGCTGGTGGCTTTCCGAGTGGTTGCAGCGGCGCTTTCCCGAAATCGAAGTGCTGGCGGACAAACTGATCGTGATCGATGGAGACCGCTGGAGCGCGGCCGCAGGCTCGGCCTATATGCATCTGGGCCTTGAGCTGGTAAATGCGCTCGCCGGACCAAAGGTCTCGGCGGCGACCGCGCGCCTGCTTCTGGTAGAGCGCCGCCGCGGATCGCAATCGCCGTTCATCGCGCCGGATGCAGCGCCACGCGATGTCCTCGAAGCCAGTGTTGAACGCGCCGTCAGGTATCTGGATGAACACATAGGAGCGCGCGTCACGATCGCCCAACTGTGCAAGAGCATCGCGGTGAACGAGCGAACGCTCACGCGGAAGTTCAAAGCCGCACTGGATATGACGCCGCTTGCCTACCTGCAGTCGCGCCGCATGGGACGGGCGAGGCAACTGCTGGAAGACACAGCGGCGCCGTTGGACAGGATCGTCGAGCAGTGCGGCTATGAAGACATCGCATCCTTTCGCAAACTCTTCGTGCGCCACGTGGGCATGACGCCGCGCGAATACCGGTCGAGATTCGGCGAGCCCCACTCCGGCGTCTCCGCCCCGAAATAGGGACTGTCCCCATTTCGGATGGCTGCGGCGGTTCGACGGCCCTGTGATCAACGTCACATGCCGCGCCATGGTGCTCCTTTCCCGTGCATTGGTAGGAACGGCCATCGGTACTGGACGCGTTTGTGACGCTTCAAACAGATATCAGCAGGCATTGCGACCGCCGTCCCATCTCGCAGTAGGGCTTCGCCTTACGCTGGTCGCTCAAACGTGAGGCGTCGGAGCAAGTGCTCAGCAGGCCGCAACTTATGTCAGTCGAAACGACTCTGCGTCAGTTCCTCTTCGAAGCACACCGGCGCATTGCATGCGATGCGGTTGCGTTCATATCTCCATCGCGCGACCAGTTCCAGTGCCACAGCGCCGCGAGCGACGATGTGCGATCGGTGCGCGAGAAGTTCGAGGCCACGGCGGACGCCTTTCTCATGGACAGCCGCCACCGCCGCGAGCCGCTGTTGCGCAATCGCGTTCGCTAGGAACTTGGGAGCCCACTGCTCGGCCGATTCCTGGTCGCACCCGTCATCAGCGACGCGAATCAGTTGATGGGGATCGTGTCCATCTACCGGACGTCTGACGGTGCTGCGTTCGGGGCGGATGACGCGCGTTCGGCCATGCAGCTCTGTCATCAACTTTCCAAAGTGATGTCCTTGCCCGCAGATCCGGTGACGGGCCTGCTCACCCGTGCGAGCATCGAGAAGCTGGTGGAGTGGCGGTTGAATTCGCTCGATAAACGCGCCACGTCTTCGGTGTTGTACGGCGACATCGATCAGTTGCACGTCGTAAACGATCTGCTCGGCTTTGACGGCGGCGATCGGGTCATCGCCGCAGTCGCAGCTGCGCTCAATGCGCAGCTGTCCGAGCATGACGCCGTTCTGAGCCGGCTCTCCGGCGACCGGTTTACCATCTTCCTCCCAGGCTGCGCACTCACCGAGGCGCGCAGGATCGCCGGACGCCTGCGTGTCGCTGTGGAGTCGGTCTCCGACCCAGTCGCCAGCGACATGATGCCGCTCTCCATCTCCTTCGGCGCTGCGACGCTGCGCGCGGGCGAGCGTAGCTTTGATCACGCACTCGCAGCGGCGGAAGTCGCCTGCAAGGCGGCCAAGGATCGCGGTCGCAACCGCGTCGAGGCGTATCAGGTCTCAGACTCGAGCATTATTCGACGGCGCGATGACATCTCTATCGTCGGCCGCTTGCGCACCGCGCTGGATGCCGGGCGCTTCCGGATTTTCGGTCAGCCGATCGCGTCGCTGCTGCAGCCTGAAGAAACCCACCGCTACGAGATGCTGCTCCGGATCCTCGACGAGAAAGATCGGCTTATCCTGCCGGCGAACTTCATGTCTTCGGCCACTCGCTATCAATTGCTCCCGTACATCGACCGTTGCGTGGTCTCGCACGTGCTGCAGCAGTTGAAGACCGCACGGCGCCAGCCGGGCTTCGCGCCGATGCAGATCTCCATGAATCTCTCTGGCCCGACGATCAGCGACTCCGCGTTTCACGATTGGTTGCTTGCCGAGCTGGAGAGCAGCGACGTACCTGGCGACTGGCTGACGTTCGAATTAACCGAGACCGCGGCGGTCAAGAACCTTGAACTCGCGCAGATGTTTATGAAGCGTCTGGGCGCGCACGGCTGCCGTTTCGCTCTGGATGATTTCGGGACAGGCGTCAGTTCTCTCGCGCACCTCAAGGAGATGAACTTCTCCACGCTCAAAATCGACGGTTCATTCGTCCGCGACATCCTCCACAACGAACGATCGCAGTCGCTGGTGCTGGCCGTGTCGCAACTGGCGAAAGCGATGGGCATGGAAACTGTAGCGGAGTACGTCGAGACGCCCGAGATCTGCATGCGGCTGATCGAATTGGAAGTGCAATTTGGCCAGGGTTACGCGATCGGCCGCCCCCGTCCTCTCGAAGGAATATTGAATCCCGCCGCAATACTGGCGCGCGCAAGCTAGGGAGCTCTGCGCGGTCGACTACTCGTCAGACGGAGACCGCCGCGCCACAGGATCAGATTATTGCGAACAACAAGCGATCAATCGGCGCTTCTCAGGCGTTAGGGGTCACGGGACCAATGAAGGTACGCGAGCCGCAACCGAGACGCCCGATGACCCGCTCTCCAAAGCTGATTTCCCTGATTCTTGCCCTGATGCTGGCCGCCTGTAGCGGCAGCGACGATGACGACGAGCCTTCGGCCGGCGCGGAACCGCCGCCGCCGCCCGTACGCGGCGCACTCATTCAGAGTCCGCCGGCGCGCACCGCGTCGATCACCGCCGAACATTTATTTGCTCTGTTGAGCGCGAGTTCGGCGGGTCAGCAGATTCTGGAGTTCATCACGGCCCCGGAGTGCGGGATCGATATTCATCAGCTGCAGTACAACACCGTGGCCGCGGCAGATGCATCGACCACGGCGTCGGGCGCGCTGATGATCCCAACGGGCGACGATCCCGCGTGTCAGGGGCCGCGGCCGATCGTCGTCTACGCGCATGGCACGCAAGTCGTGCGCGCCTACAACATTGCCGACGTCGCCGATGAGGACAACGCGGAAGGGTTGCTGGTCGCGGCCGCCTTTGCCGCGCAGGGCTATATCGTCGTCGCGCCGAACTACGCCGGCTTCGATTCTTCGGCGCTCACCTGGCATCCGTTTCTCAACGCCGATCAGCAGTCGAAAGACACGGTCGATGCGCTGAGCGCTGCTCGCAGCGCCCTGCCGACCAGCTTTGCGCCGGGCGTCACCGACTCAGGCAAGTTATTTATCACGGGATACTCGCAGGGTGGTTACGTCGCGATGGCGACGCACCGGTTGCTGCAGCAGTCGGGCGTAGCGGTCACGGCGTCGGCGCCCATGTCGGGACCGTACGCGCTCGGTGCGTTTGGCGATGCGGTCTTCTATGGAAACGTCGTCCGGAGCGCGCCGTTGTTCGTGACCTATCTGGCGACCGGCTATCAGCGCGCTTATAGCGACGTTTACACGAGTCCCACGGACTTCTTCGAATCGCGCTACGCGACTGGCGTCGACACGTTGCTGCCCACCGCCGGCGCGAGGTCGGAGCTGTTCGCCCAGGGCAAGTTGCCGTCCGATCAGCTGTTCAGTAGTACGCCGCCCGATGCGAGTTACGCGCCATACACACCCTCGACGACGCCGGCCGAACTCGCGCATGTGTTCGCGCTCGGTTTCGGGCCCGACAATCTCGTGACCAACGCATACCGACTCGCTTATCTGCAGGACGCGCAAACGAACCCCGACGGCGGATTCCCGATCAGAACGGATGGGCTGCCCGCCGTTAGTCCGGCGAACGGGCTGCGCAAGGCGTTCAGGGCCAATGATCTGCGCAACTGGACGCCGGCTTCGCCGCTCCTGCTGTGCGCCGGCAATGAGGATCCGACGGTGCTTTATATGAATACGCAGCTCATGCAGGACTACTGGGCAGCCCATGGGGCGCCCGCGTCCGTTCGCGTTCTCGACCTCGACAGCGATCTTTCCCTCGATGATCCGGAAGCAGCCCGCAAAGTCGCCTTCGCGGCCGCGAAAGCGGCCGTCGCAGCAGAGGCGATCGCCGCCGGCGCAACCGACAATGGCGCCGCTGCAGTATCGGAGGCGTATCACAGCACGCTGGTATCGCCCTTCTGTCTGAGCGCGGCGCGATCCTTCTTCGACGGACTCTGATACTGAATCGTGAGTCGTGAGTCGTGAGTCGGGGAGTCGGGGAGTCGTGAGCCGCGAGTCGTGAGTCGTGAGTCGGCAGAGCGTATTGCGTCCGTAGACTCGGGGAATCGGGCCGACGGATGACTGGTGCATCTGAATCGTGAGCTGGCGAACGCCTCCTCCGACTCACGACTCACGACTCACGATTCACGACTCACTATTCACATCTCAGCTTGCGGGCTACGCCCCCCGACAGCCCGACGAAAACAGGGAAAGGCTCACAGTCCCGGCATGGAAGATCGGCTAACTTCCTGATCTACGTCACTCTACGATGCCGGATACAAACTGGTACGCTTCCGCATCTGCAACACAGATTCAAGATGAACAATAAGAAGGCGATACGACTGTTGAAGCGGGGACGAACACTACTGATCGCGTCGCTGAGCGGCTTGCTCCTTGCGCCGCCGGCGCAGAGCTCGGTCAACCCGGATGTGAGATCCAGTTCCGTCGTGGTCATGGATGAGACCGACGCGTCGGTTCTGTATTCAAAGAAGCCGAACCTCGTCGTGCCGGTCGCGTCCATTACCAAGCTGATGACGGCGCTGGTGGTGCTCGAGAGCGGGCAATCGCTGGATGAGTTGATCGAGGTCACCAAGGATGATCGCGACACCCGTCACGGTTCGGGCTCTCGTCTGGCGGTGGGATCGAATCTGACTCGGGCTGACCTGCTGCATCTCGCGCTGATGTCGTCCGAGAATCGCGCGGCGCATGCGCTGGGACGCACTCATGCCGGCGGATTGTCCGCCTTCGTCAAGGCCATGAACGTCAAAGCCCGCGCGCTCGGGATGAAGAGTGCGCGCTTCGTCGATCCAACGGGTCTGTCGAGCAGGAACGTGTCCTGTGCAGCAGACCTCGCCAAGCTGGTCGTGGCGGCGTCCGACGATCCGATCATCCGCAGATTTTCCACCAGCGAACGTCACACGGTGCAGGTCGGACGTCAGCTGCTCGAATTCCGCAACACCAATACGCTGGTATCGAAGCCCGACTGGGACATCGCGGTACAGAAAACGGGTTACACGAGCGATGCAGGGCAGTGTCTGGTGATGAAGGCCACGATCCAGGATCGGCCTGTGGTGATGGTGTTTCTGAATTCCTTCGGCAAGCTGACGCGCGTCGCCGAAGCGCGAAGAATCAGAAAGTGGATGGAGCAGAGCGCGCCCTCGTCGCAGCTTGCGAGCAGCGGAAGGGTTCTCGCAAAGGACGCAAAGATCGCAGAGCCAGACGCAAAACTCCCCATGATGAACTGAGTCAACCTGGCGATACTTCACATCGCGCCGGGGTGTCGTGAATGAAATTTCAGTACGTGATGTCGGGCGACACGCGGCTCGCGCTGACTTGTAACCTGGTCATCACCGAGCTCCGACTGACTTGAAACCGACCGCAATGCATCCTGCCCTCGACCGTTACCAACGTGAAGAGGTGAGCGATGGCAATGCTGCTACTGGACCGCAACGCACCCCACAGTGATGGCGCGAGCATCGCGGTCCAATGCCTGCGCGACTGGCTGGGCGGCGATTGGGGGTTGTTGTTCTCCCACCCGGACGACTTCGCTCAATACGGTATCGAGGCAGATCGCTGGCTGATGTTGCTTCTCCAGGCGTTCAGCGAAGCTCGCACTCGGCCGATTGCTCTTCAATCCGCATCGAGATTCCGGCCGAGCGAATCTGCGAATGGGTGGCTGGTGCGAGTGAATGGGGGTGCTGCGCGCGTCTGCCTCGAGGCGACGCGTTGTTCGCCGAAGGCGTCAGATCTTCGCGCCCATGTCCTGCGTGAGGCAATTGCGCGTATCGACTCGCGATTCGTGATGATTATCGATGAGGGCTTGCGCCCGCGCCGCACGTTTACCTATTCGTTGCAGGACCGTCGCCGGTCGCTATTCGATCTGATTGCGACCGTCGTGAGCGTGAGAAATCGCACGATGGACAGCCCCGTGACTGCTACTGCAGCTCGAACTTCATTCGCACGGTCAGGCGCTGCGTCGGATCAGCTTCGGGTCGCGGCTCATACTTCCATTGCCGGACCGCGGCGAGTGCCGGGCGATCGAATAGCTGCCGGCCCTTGCCGTCCTCGACGCGAGGTTCGATGACCTCGCCGGCGGAACTGATCGAGAGGCTCAGATCGATCCAGCCTTCGATACCGCGAAGGACCGCTGCGCGCGGATACTCCGGCTCGACATACTTGATGAGTCTGGGTTCGATGGGCGCGGGGTCCTGAGTTTGCGCGACGTCGGCGGCGGGTGTCGGTGTCTGAGCGGGATCCATGGCCGCACGCGACTGATCAATGTCGAGAGTTTGTGCAGGCGTGCGCTCGATGGAGTCGGCGCTCGCGCCGCCCTCCGCAGGAATCGCTGCAGGAATTGCGGGTGTGGTTGCGAGGCTCGAGCTTCGCAGCGTCGCATCGGGCTGCATCGCGCTTGCCTGTCTGGAATCAATCTCGCGCACACTCGGCTGAGCATCGACCCTCGGCGTATCGACGCTCGGAGCTTCGCCGCGCGGTGCACGCGTTTCAGTCGCAGGCGGCTGTGCAGTCTTACGGATTTGACTGGTCGCCTGAGAAGCGGCGAGCGGCGTCGCTGTATGCGTCTGTAGAACGATGTGTTGATCCACTTCTCTGCGCAATTGCGCATCGAGCAACGGTAGCCGGCGATGGTCGGGCCGCACGCGGCGCACGTTGTCGAGCGCGATCACGGCGTCCGCCACACGTCCATTGACGATCAGAGTTTTCGCGCTTTCGAGATAGCGTTCCGCGATCAGATCCAGGCCGCGTACTGCATCCTCGTTCGTGGGGTCGAGCGCGAGCACTGTGCTGTAGTGGTGAAAAGCGCTGCGTTCCGGCGGATCGACATAACGTCCTTCGTTGAGGGCGCGCTCGGCGGATGAAAGATTCGTCGCGATCACCGCGCCTGGATCGATCTCGGGCAATCGCTGCAGCATGACCCACCACACCAGGCCGGCTGCGGCGATGATTGCAGCGAGCACGGCAATCCAGGAGGGCCGGGGCAATTGGGTGAGAGCGCGACTCGCGATGTACTCGCGCGGGCCCCGCGGCTGCGGCGCTGCAAGCCGCGGCGTGACCGGCGGCTCGCGCCGGGCCGCCGGCATGGTGTACTTGAAGGGCGCGGTGTTCTCGGCGCGGCCCGAGGCGAGCTTCAATTCGACGTCAAGGCGACCGACGCTCATGCTGTGGTGCTCCGGCTCAAGCGGAATCCGTACCGCATGGAATCGTGTTTGTGCGTGCATGCACGCTAGCTTGCGACTGGGTTCGACGACATCGGCCGGAAGCAGTAATCCGCGCGTCGGTTGTTCGACGACAAAGCCACCGAGAGACCCATGAGCGACATCAAGCCCGGCCGTTATCGACACTTCAAAGGCCAGGAGTACGAAGTGATCGGCATCGCCCGCGATTCAGAGACCATGCAGAAGGTGGTGGTCTACCGGGCGTTGTATGGCGAACGCGGACTCTGGGTTCGCTCCGCCGAAATGTTCAGCGGAGTCGTCGAGCGCGATGGGATGACCGTCCCGCGCTTCGAACTCATTGGCCTTCCCGAGTGACGGGACGGTAGAGGTAAACGCACTCGTGCGGATCGAATTCGCCGTCCGGCGCGGCGAGGCCCGGATAGGAATCCGTCGATGGTTTGCCTGTAAGGACGCGGCCGCGAGCGAGCAGGCGAAGCTCCTGCTTCTCAAGCGCCTCGAGTTCGGGAGGAACGTCCTGGTTCAGCAGGCCGGCCAGCACGTAGAGACGCCCACGTTCATCGATCAAGGTAAGTCCATAGTCGACCTGAAACGCGTAGCGGCCGATGAGCTCGCGAGGCGCCGAGGCCGCTGGTGGAATCGTCGACGCATCCCCGTTTGGCGGGACGATGGAGACCAGTCGGCGCTGGAAACGTGGCAACTCGAAGTCTCTGACGGCGCTCACGCCCGGTTGCACCTCGTCCAGCTCGGCAAGACGATTCAGATAGGCGCTCTTCAGGCATTCGGCGGAACCGCACGCGTTCCGGACTCCGCGCAACCACTCGCGCTGATCTCTCTTCAGGCACTCGCCGCGATCCTTGAAGTGCTGCTGTGCGCCGACGTAGTAGCCGGCCAGCCGGCGATCCAGTTCCGATACTTGCGCATCGTCGCAGATCATTCTCTCGACCCGCGTCCGCGCCTTCGTGCAATCGAAGCTCGCGGCATGAACTGCGGCAGCGATGAGCGACAGAAGCGCGATCGGCAACGTCCTGCAAAGTGCGAAACGCATTCGGGACCTCTTCAGGCGGGAACAGCGGCGCATAGGTGCGTTCGCAGAGCGGGAAAAAATTCGGCGAAATCTTCAGCGAAGGCGTCGTGGTGTGCGACGAGATCCGCGACGCCGTTCTCCAGCGCGAATTCCCTGCGCCAACGCTTCGCGAGCCGCATCGACAGCCGCTGCAGCGACCGCTCGACGCCTTCGATCCGGCAATACGATCCCAGCAGATCGTACTCGACGATTCTGTCGATCGTGATCTGCGCCTGTTCAGGAAGAGGGAGCGGATGCGCCCGGACGTCGGCGTAGAACGCCGAAGTGAATGAATCGAGCGGCATAGAGGCATACCGATCCCAGTTCGACGCCAGAAAAAAATCGTAGAACACGTCGACGAGCACGCCGCTGAAGCGGCGATTGCCGGCGTCGATCCGACTGCGACTGCGGCGCACGACGGGGTGGGAATCAGTGAATGAATCGATGGCGTGATGCCGCTGCACGCCGCGCAGAAAAGTCGCCGTCATCGACGCCCGCTGGTCGCCCTTCACGATGTCCGCGAGCAGATTGCCCAGGCGAAATTCGACATCCTGCTCCGACAGAAATACATGAGCGAGCCAGTTCACTGCACCTTCCGATTCTACGAAACGCGATTCGAGGGGGCGATTGTATCCGCCGCGTCGGAATCATGGATCGCTCATGTACGCCCGATCCGGCGCCGCGTGCCGCAACTGCCGGCCTGCAGGATTGTCAGCGCTCCGGCGCGGAACCCGTACCTTGCTGCTGAAGTTTTTGTAGTACCAGGAGGCGAACGCCCAACTCCAGGCACACCCCTCCCGTGCAACAGTCAGGTAAACCGGAGTGATCACATGAACGCAAAATTGAGAGCAGCAATGAGCGTCGCCCTGCTTGCCGGCGCGTTCGCAGGCGGCGCATACGCAAACGAGCCGGCGGAGCCGAACGCGCGCGCCGAGGCTCAGGCCGAATCGCGGACAAAGGCTTCGGATGCGCAGATCTATGCGAGTCCGTCGCAGGTGCGTTTGGTGCAGGAAAAGCTGCGCGCACAAGGGCGCAAGCCTGGCGGCGTCGATGGCGTGTGGGGTGAACTCACTGTCGCCGAGGTGCGGGATTTTCAGAAAGCGAACGGACTGGCGCCGACAGGGCAACTCGATACAAGCCTGCTGAGCGCGCTCGAGATCGGCGACATCCTGGAAGGACAGGAAAGTTCGACGGGATTCCTCGACGGCCTGTTGCGATCCGATACTGCGAATGCGCAGGCAGAGACTCAATCCCCGGGTCGGGGAACACCGATCTTCGTCAGCCCGGTGCACATCGCGCAGATCCAGCATCTGCTGCGTGAGCAGGGTCACTACTCGGGCGAAGTCGACGGCGCCTGGGGCGCAGAAACCGCGCAGGCCGCGAACAAGTATCGTCAGGCAAAGGGGCTCGAAGCGAATGACGGCGTCGACATCGCATTGCTGAAAGCACTCGATCAGCAACGCGCAGAGGTTCCCCAGATAGCAGCTGCAGCAACCTCACGCACAGAAGGTGCACCACTTCAGGCCGGACCCGTGGCTGTGAGAGCCTTGCAACGCGAACTGAGCGAGGAAGGTCACAACGCCGGTGATGTAGACGGCGAGTGGGGCGAGAACACGCGTCAGGCGCTGCGCGACTTCCAGCGCGAGCAAGACCTCGAAGCTACCGGCACGCTGACGCTGCCGACGCTTGCAGCGCTCGGCATCGATCTCACCGAGAGATCCGGTCGATCAGCGATCGAGGGGCGCTCGCGCAGCGCCGGCGAAAGCCTGAGTGAGGACGAGCAGGATGCGGTGGCGACCAGCGACCCGGATACCGACAGAGATTGATCCTCTGCGGCTGACGAAGACAGGGACGTTTTCGTCAGAACGGGCG
>JBOHZJ010000053.1:0-5179 GCA_050738395.1 Steroidobacter sp. | reverse complement strand
AGACGCGCGTCGACGACGCGGCGAAGCGCGACACTTTGCGGCAAGCGATCATCGGGACCGTGGTGAAGCTGATCGGCGAGGCGCCTGATGAAGTCGTTCTGGCGGCGCCCCACACCGTGCTCAAGACATCGAGCGGCAAAATTCGCCGCGCGGCCAGCCGGGAGCTATATGAGTCCGGCAGGCATCGCTCCGCGTCGTCGAGATCTACATGGATGCAGTTGCTGCGTCTGTCGCTCAGCGCCGCTCCGCCCGCATCGGCGCTCGTTATGCGGCGCATGGCGCATCTAGCGTACGGCGCTTATTTCTGGGGGATGCTCACGCTATTTGGCGCGCTCACTCTGCTGCTCCTCCTGCCGTCGAGACGTCCGAGGGTGAACTGGTCGATTGCGCATCTCGCCACGCGCCTGTTCATTCGCGTGAGCGGCGTACCTTTCCAAGTCCACGGGCAGGAGCATCTTCAGGGGGCGGTACATCGCATCCTGGTCGTCAATCATTCGAGCTATCTCGATGGGCTGTTCCTGGCGGCTGCGTTGCCGAATCCGTGCCGGTTTGTCGCGAAGCGCGAGCTCGAGCGTACGCCTGTACTTGGCTTGCTCTTGAGGCGCATCAACGCGGTGTTCGTCGAACGCTTCGATCTGCGCGCCAGCGTCGAGGATGCACATCAACTCGCGGATCTCGCCGCGCACGGAGACTCGTGCGTTTTCTTTCCCGAGGGCACCTTCACACGTGCGCCCGGGCTTGCTGGCTTCCATCTCGGCGCATTCTTGGCGGCGGTCGAAGCGGGCATGCCGGTACTGCCGATCGCGCTGCGCGGAACGCGCGCAGTGCTTCGCGACGGGGAACGCCTGCCGCACCGTGCGCCCCTGGTCGTACACATCGGCGAGGCAATCGAACCAATGAGCGCTCGCGATGCGTTCCCCGCCGCGGTCGAACTGCGCGACGCCGCCCGCCGTTTCATCCGCGAGCACTGCGGTGAGGCGGATCTGGCAGGTCAGGTGGATCCGGATTCGGGATCGTGAGTCGTCAGGTGTGAATCAGATGAGGCGTCTTCCTTCTCACCACTCGCGACTCACGGCTCACCCATCCAGTCTCGTGAATCGCGCCCTTCGCATCTGTGCGCAGTTCACTCTCGAGCGTCGGTACAACGGCGGACGTGGTCAGCGTCGCACTCACGCTCGTTCCGCGCCAGCTCGACGTTCGGAACGAGTCCGATGCCGATCACGATCACATCCGCCGCGAGACGGGTTCCATCGCTCAATGCGACGCGAGCTGCGCGGTCGTCGCCTTCCAACGCCTGCACGCTGCTGTTCGTGCGTATCTCCACGCCATGCTCGCGATGTACGCGCTCGTAGAACGCCGACAGCTCTGGTGAAGCCACACGCGCGAGCACACGCGCCGCCGTCTCGATGACCGTGACGTGCGCTCCAAGCTTGACCGCGATCGCGGCGATTTCGAGGCCGATGTAGCCGCCGCCCACGATCGCCAGCCGGCCTGTTCGTGGAGAATCCTGCCTCTGGACGAGTGTTGGGCGCGGTCAGCAAGGCAGGCCTGGATCAGGCGGTGGCCGCCGTCGAGCGCGCACAGTCCGTGTTCAATCACTGGCGACGCACGACCGCGCGCGTGCGTTCCGCCGTGCTGCGCGGCGGCTGGAGCAGATCCTCCGGCATCGCGGCGATCTCGCGTTGCTCATCACGCTCGAGCAAGGAGAGTTTGCGGGCAGTGCACGCACGCGCAATGGATCGCTGATCAGCCTCGCTGCCGATGTCCACAGCGCATCGCCCACTGGTGGCGATGATGCAGTCGTTCCGCTTCGTTTTCGGACTCGAGCGGCGCCCGCACGAGCAGTCCCTTCAACTCGCCGTGCGCGCTGACCAGCTCAGGGCTGAGTTGCAGCAGCGCGCGATAGCGATCGAGGAATCCGGAATCGGATGCGGCGCCTTTTCCGGACAGCAGCTCACGCGCATGCGCAGCGACCACGGCGAGGTCGTATTCGGTGGGCGGCTGCTCCTGCGCAAGCACGTGATCAATGTCGGCGATTAGAGCGGAGAGCGGCCGTAGCCATGCCCACGCCGGATCCTTGAGAAGACGATCCAGCATCTCCAGCTGACGCATCGGCGGGTGGAACGGTCTCTCCGCCTCTAGCGCCAGCGTATGCAACTGCTGCAGTTTGCGGCTGAGCGTCTCGAGTTGCTCTCCAGGTTTCTCCATTGGCAATCTCCGGCCCAGGTCAACACACATATATATGTATGTGTGGGGCTGGGGAAAGGCGCCAGCCGCTAGTGACTCGTGACTGGTGACTAGTCAGAGCGGCGCAAGGCGCCGACCAGCTCCCTCATCTGCGCCAGAAGGCGGTTGACACCAACACGAGCAGCGGGAGGCTCTCCAGGCGGCCGAGAATCATCGCGAGCGTGACCAGGACGATCGAGCCTGCTCATCGATGACGACGATGGCGTTCGGCGCTGCCTCGACGATGAGACGAAATGTCTCGTTGGGTGGTGACGTCGGGTGCATGACCGTTGGCGCTGCCAGCGCCGTCCAGTGTCAGGTCGATCTCCAGGTATCGTGGTCCCACAAAAACGAGGCAGCAGGGCCCTGGGTTCCCGAATGGGCAGAATGTGGCTATGACGGGCCGTACTGTGGGGCCGTTGCGCAAGCTGCGGGATTCATCCTCCTGAAGTTCTTGTTTCCAGCGCGGCGATGAATCTGCGTGCACGGACGGCGACGTCCGCGGGCGTGAGCCCTGGCGTATAGAGCGCCGACCCGAGGCCGAAACCGGCAGCGCCGGCCTTGAGCCAAGTCGCGAGACTGTCCGGTGTGATTCCGCCGACCGGGATCACGCGAACGCCGACCGGCAGCACGGCGCGCATCGCCTTCAACACCGCGGGGCTTGCACCCTCTGCGGGGAACAACTTCAGTGCGGTCGCTCCGGCCTCGAGCGCGGCGAAGGCTTCGCTTGGCGTAGCGACCCCGGGCATAGAAACGAGGCGGTCGCGGGCGGTGGCGGCGATCACATCGATATTTGTGTTGGGCGAGATGATCATCGTGCCGCCGGCCGTCTGCACCGCTGCGACATCCGTCTCTTGCAGCACAGTGCCGGCGCCGATCACCGCTCGACCCGCAAGCGCTCTCGCCAGCCGCGCAATGCTGTCGAGCGGATCGGGTGAATTCAACGGCACTTCGATCAGACTGAAGCCAGCCTCGATCAACGCTTCACCGATGCCCACGACTTCATCGGGGCGAACACCGCGGAGGATCGCAATGAGCGGGCAGCGGCGAAATGCGGCGTCGAATTCAGCGATGTGGCTCATGCGTGCCTCTGAGTGAACCCCACGCGACCAGCCAGGCGAGCGGATGGAGCATGCCCATCAGCAGAAAGATCCAGTCATAGGTGCCAGTGCTCGCGAGCTGACCCACGAGGTGAGTCGAGGCGAAGCCGCCGAACGCGCTGCCTGCCGCGATGAGACCGAAAACCGTCGCCACGTTGCGCATCGGGTAGATATCGACGACCAACGCGCCCATGTTCACCTGGAAGACGAGGTGCGCAAACGCTACCAGCGCGCCGATCGCAAGCGTCGGCCCGATGCTGAGATGCGACGCAATCAGCATGCCGACAGGCGCCAATACCGCAGCGCCCGCCATCGTGATCAATCGACTCTTTGCGGGTGCGACACCGGAACGGATCAGCCGGCCGGAGAGGAGGCCTCCGCCGACGCTGCCGATATCGGCAGCGAGATAGACGATCCACGCGAGGCCGGCGAGCTGAATCAGCGGCATGCCGCGTTCGTCGGTCAGATATTTCGGAAACCAGAAGAGATAAAAATACCAGACCGGATCCGCGATCATGCGGGTGAGCGCCAGACCCCACACGCGCCGGTCGCGCAGGATCGGGCCCCAGCGAATCGGCTCCCTGGTCCTCGCTTCCTGTGCGCCGTCGGGGCTGCGATACACGAAGAGCCAGATCGCGAGCCAGACAAACCCTGCAGCACCGGTCACGACGAACGCGGCGCGCCAGCCGTATTGCAGGGACAGCCAGACAATCAGCGGCGGTGCGATCGTGGCGCCGACCATCGCGCCGGCGGTGTAAACGCCGATCGCGAAGCCGCGTTCTGCGGGCGGAAAATGTTCTGCGACTGCCTTGGGGCCCGCGGTGTAAACGCCGGGTTCGCCGATGCCCAGCATCAGCCGAGCGAAACCGAGCTGACCCGCGTTGCGCACCCAACCGGTCGCCATGTTGGCGAAGGACCACCAGCCCAGGAACAGCGCGAGCGTGAGCTTCGCGCCGAGCTTGTCGGTGACCCAGCCGGCGCCGAGATAGGACAGCGCGTAGGCGATCAAAAAGTACTGGACGATGCGCGCATAGCCGGCATCGTCGATCCCGAGATCTTTCTGCACCTGAGACGCGAGGATCGACAGCGTTTGTCGGTCGACATAGTTGAGCACGGTCGCCGCGAAGAGCATCGCAAGGATTGCCCAGCGAAGCTTGCTGGCGCGCACTCCGCCTTCGACTGTGTCCACCGCGGGTGCTTGCACGTCTATCCGCCGATCTCTGTCGCAGCGGCGCGTAGCGCATCGACGAGGGTTGCGGTTGCTCCCTCGGGAATCCAGCCGGACAGGGCTACTCCGGCGTGAGCGGGGTCGCCGGTGGACAACGCAACGATGTGATGATCGCGAGCGTCAGCGACATGGACGCGGGCATAGCCCAGTTTGCGCACCTCGGCCAGCTTCGCGAGCAGCTGGTCAATTCCATCGGGAAACATCGGGATGGGGCGGTCCTTGTACAGATCGCGCACGTCCGCATCGTCGTACTCGGACAACAATACGATCCCAATGCCGCTGGTCGTCGCCGGCAACAGGCCAATGCGGCCCAGCCCGCGCGAAGCCTCGAGGCCGGGTGGAGCATGGAAGAGATAGCTCACGTTGTCCTGCCACAGCACGCCAAGTGCGACCGTGTGACCAAAGCGACGCAAGCTCTCGAGCACCGGCAGGGCGTTCCGGATCAGCCCGGACGCAAACAGACTCTGCGCCGCCAGCACGTGCATTCCAGGCCCCGCGGTGTACTTGCGATCAGAGGTCTGGCGAGCGATACCGAGATAGGCAAGCGTCTTGAGCAGCCGATTGACCTTCACGGCATCGATGTTCAGCCGTCGCGCCAGTTCGCGGCAGCCGACCGGTTCAGGCG
>JBOHZJ010000052.1:0-10840 GCA_050738395.1 Steroidobacter sp. | reverse complement strand
GTCCCTGTCCAGAGAATGACGACGGCCGACGGTTGTGAGGGGAGGCCAGCGGCCTTCCTGCTAACGGCCTTTCCTGCCAGCAACGTCGGCTCATTAGCAGAGGATCAATTCACGTTCCGCTCTCGCCCTTCCCAATACGCCTTGCGTAGCTCGCGGCGAAGAATCTTGCCGCCCGCGTTGCGCGGCAACGCCTCGATAAAGTCGACGCTCTTCGGCGCCTTGTAGGCGGCGATCCGCTCGCGCGCCCACGCGATGATCGAGTCTGGATCGGGATTCGCGCCGGATCTCGGCACGACGATCGCCTTGACCTCCTCGCCCCAGCGCTCGCTCGGCACGCCGATCACTGCGACATCCGCCACTTCCGGGTGACCGAAGATCGCTTTCTCCACTTCGGCCGGATAAATGTTCTCGCCGCCGGAGATGATCATGTCCTTGACGCGATCATGGATGAAGAGATAGTCGTCCTCATCCAGATAGCCGGCGTCGCCGCTGCGCAGCCAGTTGTCGGCGCCGATCGTCTTCGCCGTCGCGTCGGGAAGCTTCCAGTAGCCCTGCATGTTGGTTGTCGAGCGGATCGCGATTTCGCCGACTTCGTTCGGCGGCAGACGCCGTCCCTCCGCATCGAGAATCGCGATCTCGACGCCGGGCAACGGCTTGCCCGCTGAGTTCATACGTTTGTTACCCGCACGATCGTGATCTTCCGGCCCGAGCGCCGTGACGGAGCCGGTCGTCTCCGTCATGCCATAGAGCTGCACGAAGCCACAGCCAAAGACGTCCATGCATTCGCGCAACAAGGCTGGCGGCATCGGCGAGGCGCCGTACATCATGTACTTGAGTCGCGAGTAGTCGACCTGACGCGCGCGCGGATGGCGCACGACAACCTGCAGCGCGGCGGGGACCAGGAACAGCTTGGAGATGCGCCAGTGCTCGATGAAATCGAGCACTCTGGTCGGATCGAATTCACGCATGACGACATTCAAGGCGCCGTGGTTGAGCCCCATGATCGCCCAACCTGTACCGCCGATATGAAAGCACGGCATCGCCGCGAGACTGACATCGTCGGCATCCCATTCGCTCCACGGCAGCGTCGGAGACGCGGGCATGCTCATGAAATTCGCATGCACGAGCACGGCGCCCTTGGGATGCCCGGTCGTGCCTGACGTATAGAGTTGAATCGCCGCCGCATCCTGAGCGATGGACAGCAGCGGATCGCGCATCGATTGCGCGTCGCGCCATTCGCGATAGGCGCGACCGCGATACGGAGCTTCCACGCCAATGATGTGATCCGTGCGACCCGGCGGCGCATACGCCGCGACCGTATCGATGAACTCGGGGCCGACGAACAGCAGTCGCGCTTCGCTGTCGTTGATGATGTACTGCGCTTCCGCGGGCGTGAGCCGCCAGTTGACCGGCGTCATGACCACTCCGGCCTTGGTAGCTCCGAGCAACAACTCGTAGTAGAAATCGGTGTTCTTGCCGAGATGAGCGATGCGATCGCCCGGCTTCAACCCGCTTGCGATCAGCGCATGAGCGACCTGATTCGTGCGCGCATCGAGTTCACCATACGTTGTCACGCGATCCTCGAACGCGAGTGCGCGCCGCTCGGGATGTGTGCGTGCGTGAACGCGCGGGATATCCGCAAGCGAGCGTATGCTCGAATGGATGCTGTCGTGCTGAATCATGTCTCCCCCGATCTCTTCCGGATCTCTCTCGTTGAACACGCTTATGCAGCATCACTCCTTCCAAAGTGAGCCGCGAGAAAGCCGCTGAGCAGCCGCGCAACGCCCTCGGGATCGTCACGAGCGACGAGATGCCCGGTCGCAAGCCTCGCGAATTCACCGTGAGGCGCATGCTCGCGATACTGTTCGAGCTGCATCGGTCCGATTGCTCCTGTCTCACCGCCGATCAGCAAAATCGGCGCGCGCAGGCTTACCGCGGCGCGCCTCCAGCGGTCCGCGTCCTGGAATACATCTTCGATGAAGCCGGAACGCGTGAAGTTCGGATCGACGCTGCGCATGGCTGGATGATCGGTGACACGCGCGCCGATCATTCGTCTGCGCTCACCCAGCGCTTTTTCGAGGACGGGAACGGTTGGTACGTCGAGCAACACGACGCCATCGATGCAAGCGCCCTCTCCGGCTGCGACCAGCGCAAGCGCGCCGCCGATGGATCCGCCGCCGACGACGAGCGGTTTCGCACTCAGCGCTCTGATCCAGCACTGCAGATCATCGAACAGATGTGCGAAGCGATATGCAGGGCTGCGACCGCTGTCTCCGTGCCCGCGATGGTCGGCCGCGATAATGCGCCAGCGCTGCATCACATCCGTCGTGAGATTGGCGACCACCTTTCGCCAGACGTTGCGGACTTCTCCACCTGCCGGAAGCAGGAGCAGCGTCGGTGTGCCGGTGGGGTTCCAGATATCGGCGACCAACTCGACGCCGTCGTTCGCGACAATACGAAGAGTGAGCGTGGCCTCGGACATTCTGAATGGCGCTCTCGTTATCGGGCGAGGACTGCCCGGCAAGCGTCACGTTCAGTGGGCGCATTTCCGGATGGCTGGGGCTGAGACTCGAGCGCGAGCAGCGATTCATATGTCGTAGCAAGCTCATTCGATGGGAGCGTCGCCTTCAATGCCGCGAGCTCGGAACTCTCCGGCCGCGAACAGGACCGTACGATGACCGCAAGCGCAGCGCGACGCGCATCATCGCTGACCTCCTCGTTGTTCTTCAGCATGTCGCCGACGATCGCAACATATTCCCTCTCCCCCGCCGATCCCTGATTTCTGAAAGCCGCAAGCTGCATCGTGCGCACGAAACTCCGGTCGCGAGCCGCTGCGAGCGCGGCGTCGAAATGCTGCTTCACCTGCTCAGCATCGCGGCGATTCCAGGCAAGCCAGTGGGCGAGATAGGCGTGCGCATATGCATTTTCGGCGTCGACTCGCAGCGCCGTCTCGTACTGTTGCTGCGGGTTCAGGCCGGATGCGCCATCGCGACTGCGCAGGAAGTATGCCCAGCCGATGTGGGCGAGCAGATCCGCCTTACGCGCCGCTGCGGCGGTGACCGCACCATGATCAAGCGCCGGCAGAAGGTTGCCCGTGACTTCCGAGAACGTCTGGCCTTGCGGCAGACGAATGTTGCGTAGCCACTCCATGGCCAGATCCTCTCGCGCGGCGCGCAACTCCTGTGTTCGCGCGTCGACCCGGCCGAGAAGCTTTGCGAGCATGCCGCCTGACTCTGCAGTCATCAGCGCCGCATCGAAACTGTCCCACGCGGCAGCGTAGTCGCCCGCCTTCTGCTGCATCAGGCCGACATCACGCAGCTCCGTGATGCGCCGATCCGCTGCGTTGCCTTCGGAGATCACCTGGGCGAGCTTCTGTACGCCAAAGACGAGCGACAACACGGCGGTGACGGCGCCAACCCATTTGAGCACCCTTTCGCTCCGCGACCGCTTCGAGCTCGCAACTGTGCTGTTCATCGCGCCGCCAGATTAAAGTTGTATGCGGATCGTACCGCGCATTGGTAGTGGATGGCGCACGTCAGATAGTGGATAGTCGGAAGCGCTTCGCGTCCCCTCACCCTGCCCTCTCCCCCAGGAGAGGGGTCTCTCTATCCTCACCTCATCATGTGGAGAGGAGTGTCTCTCGATCCTCACCTCTCCCTTGGGAGAGGTCGCGTGAAGCGCGGGTGAGGCGTCTGGCGCAACGCGCCTTCTGACTATTCGCCGTTCACTGGTCACTAGTCGCTGTCCCCTTGCCCGAGGCGCCCATGAAATTCCTGTTCGAAATACGCATCAAACCCGGCTACGTCGCGGAGCAGTACGCGGAGGCCTGGGTGCGCGCGAGCGAAATCATTCAGCGCGCGCCGGGTGCACGCGGCACGCGGCTGCATCGGAAGATCGGCGATCCGAATGTGCTGATCGCAATCGCCGAATGGGATTCCAAAGCGGACCGCGACGCCTCGCAAGGGCGCGATCCGCGAGCCGACGAGATCATCAGATCCGCGGCGAAGTACTGCGAGATCACGATCCTGGGAGAGTTCGACGAACCGGAGTGGGTGGTGCTGCCTGCAAGCAGTTGATGCGTTGTGAGTTGCCCGTTGTCCGCTCATTTGAGGGCAGGCGAGCAATCGCCGGCGATTCTGCGCACAACGCACAACGCAGAACTGGCAACATCTGATATCCAACACCTCACACCTCCGGCGCCCCCTTGAGCAACGTCGTCATTCTTGCGATCGCCCAGATGCTTGCCGCATCCGGCCTTACGGTCGTTGTGCTCATGGGCAGCATCGTCGGCGCGGAACTGGGCCCAAAACCGTCGTGGGCGACTGTGCCGATCTCTATCGCAATCGTCGCATTGGCGCTGACTACCGTTCCCGCGGCCATGCTCATGCGCCGAATCGGCCGGCGCGCTGGTTTCATCATCGGCGCGCTGATCGGCGTTTGTGGGGGAATCGTCGCGGCGCAGGGCGTGCTTGCCGCGAACTTCTGGTTGTTCTGCGGCGGCACGATCCTGCTTGGCGCGAGCATGGCCTTTACTCAGCAGTATCGTTTCGCCGCTGCGGAGAGCGTACCGCCCGAGCAGATGAGTCGCGCTATTTCCTATGTCCTGATCGGCAGTCTCGCGGCCGCGGTTATCGGGCCACAACTTGCCCTCGCCGGTCGATGGTGGCTGTCCGGCGCGGAGTACGCCGGTTCGTTTGCGGTAGTGAGTGTGCTCTACGTGATTGCCGCGTTCGTTTTATCGCGTTTGAAGCTGGCTGCACCGGTTGCGGCGGCGGATCATTCCGACAACTCAACCGTGGGAGAGCTTCTGGCGCGACCCGATTTCCGCATCGCCGTGTTCGCCAGCGTCGTGGCCTATGCTGTGATGAGCTTCGTCATGACAGCGGCGCCGGTGAGCATGCATGTGATGGATCATCACAGCGTGGAAGCGACGACGTGGGTGATTCAGAGTCACGTGCTCGCGATGTATCTGCCGTCGCTCGTCAGCGGCCGCATTGTCACCAGATTCGGCGAACGCAACGTCATGTTGTGCGGCGGCGTCCTGCTCGCGATGTGCGCGGTCGCAAGTCTCTTCGGACGTCATATCGTTCATTACTGGTCGGGCCTCGTCATGGTTGGCGTCGGCTGGAATCTGTTGTTCGTATCCGGTACTACCCTCCTCGCTCGCAATTTCCGCGGCGCCAATCGTCACCGTGCGCAGGCCATCAACGAATTCACCGTGTTCGGATCGCAAGCCTGCGCTTCTCTGCTCGCCGGGCTCGCCGTTCAGCAGGCCGGATGGCTGATGCTCAATCTGGCGACGTTGCCGCTGCTCGCGGCGATGTTCTTCGCCGCAAGTCGTCTGCGAGCCGAACCGGCGCGCGCCGCTGCTGCACCCGCGGCGGCGGGCGGTTCCGGGCGTTGAGACCCGCGCGCGTTCGCGGCATCGACTCATCATCTGATGCACACTGCTGAGCTCGATCCGCTCACGATTGCAACGTATATCGCGCTCGCCGTTTCCATCGGCGCTCTATGGGCGAGCGCCTTGCTGTGGATTCCGGCGCTCGTCGTGGCGGTCGTTCTCGGCTATGTGAGCGGCGTACTCAGCGGACTTGCGATCCTCTGGATAGGCGCGCTTGCATTCGCATGCTGGCTCTACCGGCAGCCCGGCGCCGTCGCTCGCGTCGTTTCGACCATCACGATTGCAGCGCTCGCGCTGCAGCTCGGGTTGCATGTGCTGCCGGGTTTTCACAACGCGCTTATGGCGAACGATGTCGTTCTCTCGCCCGGTGCAGCGCCCTACGACCTCTACCTGAATTTCGACAAGACGCTCGTCGGACTGCTGTTCATCGGACTCGCCTGGCGGGGACTCATCCGTTCGCGCTTCGAGCTTTTCGCCGCACTGCGAACCGCTGCGCCGTTGATCGCGATCAACATCGTAGTGCTCGTCGCGCTGTCGCTTGCACTGGGCTATCTGCGCTTCGATCCGAAGTGGAATTCGTTCTTCTGGCTCTGGGCGACAGCGAATCTGCTGTCGACGTGTCTGAGCGAGGAAGCATTCTTTCGCGCCTTCATTCAGGGTGGACTGACCCGTGCACTGGGCTCGCACAAACACGGTGTCGCGATCGCATTGGCGGCAAGCGCGGTAATCTTCGGCGCTGCGCACCTCGCCGGCGGTTGGACGTACGTCCTGCTTTCCACCGTTGCAGGCTGCGGTTACGGCTGGATCTTCCACCGCACCGGCCGCATCGAAATGTCGATGCTCGCGCACTTTGCAATGAACGCGACGCACTTCCTGCTGTTCACATACCCGTTTAGAAGCGGTTAGTGAATCTGTATCCGCAACAACGTGTCGTGTTTGTCTCGCAAAGATCGCGACCAGGATGTCTCTCCCAGGCTGCAAAGACCTCGAAGTGCTTTAGGCGTAATCCGGGATCGACGCACCGCACCGGATCCATTTAGGCTGCGCACTGATCCCGAACGCCGGAGAGCCGCCATGCGGATTATTGCAGCGCTGTTCAGCGCACTCTGCTTCAGCATTGCCTCGGCAGAATCCCTGCCCGCACCGAAAATCGACTACTGGTCCGTGCCCTGGGAAAACACGCGGCCCCGCGATCCCGATGTGGATCGTAACGGTCTGGTCTGGTTCGTCGGTCAGACGGGCGACTACATCGCCTCGTTCGACCCGAAGAACGAGCAGTTCCGGAAAATCGATCTCGACAATGGCGTCGGTCCGCACAACCTCATCATTGGGGAGGACCGCGTCGTCTGGTACGCCGGTAATCGCGCGGCGCACATCGGCCGGCTCGATCCAGGCGACGGCGTCGTTGAAAAGATCGCGATGCCCAAGGGCGTGCGCGACCCCCATACGTTGATCGGCGACGGCAAGGGCCACATCTGGTTCACCGCGCAGGGCGCGAACTATATCGGCCGCCTGACACTGGCCGGTCGCAAAGTCGACGTCGTGAAGATGCCCGTCGACAACTCACTGCCGTACGGCATTGCGCTCGACAGGAATGGCAAGCCCTGGGCGAATCTACTGGGTACGAACAAGCTCGCGACGCTCGATCCGGAAACGATGAAGCTCGAAACCATCGATCTTCCGCGCAAGGAAGCCCGCACGCGACGCATCGCGGTCGCCGCAGACGGCGGCGTCTGGTACGTCGATTACGCCGCTGCGTACATTGGCCGCTTCGATCCCAAGACTCGTCAATTCAAGGAGTGGCTGCCGCCGACGGGTGCGAAAGCCCGACCGTATGCGATGGCGTTCGACCACAACGGCCGCCTCTGGTTCGTCGACACCGGCGCACAACCGAATCGCCTGATGGCGTTCAATCCGAAAACAGAACAATTCGTCGCAGACACAGAACTCACAAACGCTCGCGGCGCAGTGCGGCACATGGTGTTCCACGCACCCGGTCGCGCACTGTGGTTCGGAACCGATACGAACTATCTGGTCCGAGTGAACATACCGTAGGTGCGAAGGCTGAGGCGAAGAGCAAGACGAGATGATTGGCCGCAAAAAGGCGCAAAAGGCGCAAAAGGCGCATAAAGGAGGAATCCGAGTCCTCTGAACAGTGTGTCTTTTTTTGCGCTTTTTGCGCCTTTTTGCGGCTATTAATTCCTGCTCAGACTATCCGCTGGATCGACCGCAGATCGCGAGACAACTGAATCGCATCCTCGAGGCCGCTGTAGTAGCCCAATACAGAGCCGGATTCCTTGTACCCGAGCGCCGCGTAAAATCGCCGCGCCGTCTTATTGCTCGTGCGTACTTCCAGCCGCATCTCGAACAGTCCGGCAACCACCGCGCTCTCCTCGACCCAGCGAACGAGCTGCCTGCCCAGTCCGTGACGCTGATAGTGATCCGCGACGCCCAGCAGCGCGACGTGCACGCGTTCGCGTCCAAACTGCGCCATTACAAACCCTGCGAGCTCGCCCTCGGTGGTCGCGATTGCCGACAGGTTTTCGCGCTGCTTCATATGCGCGGCGACCCGGCGAGGCGTCCATGTCCACGGCAGGCCGGACTCGATCAACGTGCGCGACATTTCGGCGATGCGCGGCGCGTCGCCCAGTCTCGCAAGCCCCAACTTGATCGCCGTCATGGGAGTCTAAGCGCTGATACGTCAGGAAGGTTTCACTGGCGCCTTCGCGCAATCATCCGTCACTCAGGTTGTGAAGACCGCTTCGTTCGTTGCAGAAACGACTGCTCGCCCGCCAGAAATGAGAATGAATCCGGCGCTGCGGGGCATTCTTCGACGCGCTCAGGCGTCAGCGTCTGCAGGTCCGAACGCCAGCACTCATCGAACACCGAGCAGTAGCAGGCGCGGAATCGTAACTCGAAACGCGCGCGATCCAGCCGCCGCCAGAGATCTTCATGTCCGGCCTGCTTCGGCAGCCCGAGCAGCGGCAGCTGCTGGTCTGACTTCACGACGGTCGGGCCGCTGATCGATGAGAAGAAGCGTGGCGGCGCAACAGATTGTTCCGCATATCCCCCGACAACCTCCCTGCGAGCAACAAACCCGCAGCACGCCGCCAGCAGTTCGATCGGATTCCTGACGACTTGATCGTGATAGAACACTTCCAGTGTGACGAGCTTTGCGGGGCCGACGCCGGCGTTCTCGACGGAAACTTCTATCACCGGCTCGCCGTCGTCCTGTGCGTTGCCGGTGGCGAACTGCAAGAGCGGCCACGAGTTGGCCTCCACGAGGCGCGCGTTAGCCGTCGCCATATCTCTCATCGTGCGGCCATGATGGATGGCGACGACCAGCGAAATCACCGATATCGCGATCGCGGAGATCGGCACGAGAAGATCAATCCACCGATGACCGCTTCGATGATGATGATGCGGGACCTCATTCTCCGGAGTCATGCGCAAGTTCCTCAATAGACTTTCAGACCGCCAAACTTTTCACGGATGCGGCGCGCCAGCATCTGATATCCAAGGAAGAATCCGCCGCCGCCGGCGACGAGCACCAGCACCGGCCAGATCCAGGGCGCTCCGCCTTCGCGCGGCGTCTCCGCTGCGGCCAGTTCCTGCCCGGAATCCTCTTCGAGCTCCGCAGGTTCTTCGTCGGGAGTTTCCACCGCTGCGGCGACCGGCGCGACCGCTTTCGCCTTGAGATCCTTCACTTCGCCCTGCAACGCCGCGTTCTGCTTCTTCAATCGCGCAATCTCGTCCGCGGCCTTCTTGTCGGCCGCTTGCACTCCGGATTTCTGCTCACGCTGGATATCGCGCAACCGAACCACTGCCGGCGCTTCCGCCGTCAGGTAGTTCGCGCCGACCCAGCCTTCCCGTCCATCCTCGAGTCGCACGCGGACAAAACTCTCAGCTCGCTCGAGTTCCTCTACCGCGTCCCCCGTCTCGATCGTCGCAACGCGCTCGCCGCTCTGATCCGCTTCCGCATAGACGTTCAGAACGAGCTTGTCGGAGACAAATAGCCTTTGCGGCGGTTCTTGCTCCTGCTCTTCCTCTTGCGCCGTGCTGATGACCGAGAACGCCATCAACAATGTCGCCGCAGCCAGACAGCAACTCGCGTTATGAATTTTCATGCCGCGATGCTTTCAGAGTTGGCGCGATAGGGCAACCGACGCGGCCACTCGGCGAACAGGGGAACGGGACCGTCTGCCAACCAGGAACTCGATTCGTTCGCCGCACCCAAGCGATGCTGTTTTCATGAAATGCACCAGAAAAGCAGCCTCCTACCCCGGACCTACTGCCGGTGATGTCGAATCGACAGCAGAAAAATCTCCGAGCGCCGGAGTGAATAGAACACGCAGTCTGGTTGCGCACTACCAAGGCTCAAGATTCGGACGCGCACACCATACTTCCGTGGTGCTCCGAAACCCAATCCCGCTAGAGAGGCAGATCTCGAAGCGAAAATTCCCCAGCGACGGCGAACCACACAAGCACGGTGATATTGGCCGTCGTGCAAAACAGGAAGCCGACCATGAAGGAGGTTTTTCTCGTCTTGTGACGAAAGAGTTGCTGTGCAATCCAGGCGCCCGGCCAGCCTCCAACCAGCGATAGCAGATGCAGCGTCGATTCCTCCGTGCGCCATCGCCGATTCATTGCAGCGCTCTTGTCGAATGCGTACGCAAAGACGGTGATGAAGCTCACGATCAAATAGGCCACGGGCACGAACCATGGGACGCGGCCAGCCATGGCGAGAGCAGCGACGAGTATCGGAAAAACGGCGGACATAGGTGAGCCGCTCGCCAAGCAAAGGCCGGCGCGAGCGAACGGCAAACTTGCTGACATGGCAGAAGGCCGGCTCGCCGCCGCCGGCAGGTTCGATGAAGCCGAAGCCGCGGGAATGGTTCCATTCGGTGAGAGTGCCTTTGAGGCGCATTCGTTTGCTTGAGGAGCTGCCGCTGGCCCGAAGGCTTGACTCTAGGAGAACTGGGCTCGGTACGTCACAGGGTCCAACAAGCAGTGATTGTCGACTCGCCCGCCCAATTCGAACAAACGTGGCGACGCTCGAAAATCAAATACCCGATACAACCGATAGTTCGCCTCGTTTGATCGCGAGAACTCCAACTCCCCTTTGCTTACGAAGAACGGGGTCTCCTTCGCATACGAAGTAGTTTTCACCTCGATGAATCTCTCTCGTCCATCGACCTCGTAGGAAAGAATATCGAAACCTGCAGCGTCATTGCCGCTGGCCGTGTACTCGATTCGCTTGGCCAAATGTGCGCAGTTGAGCTGCTGCAGTCGCCACTGTTCATACTTGAGGATGAATTCTTCGCCCGCACGACCAAGGCTCGCATTTCGAGCCTCTCGGGCAAGGTAGTCACGCTTTAATTTACGAGGCAAGAACGAAGACGCTCTCGGTTCACGAATTTTGGAGTCAATCCTCGGGGC
>JBOHZJ010000051.1:0-6357 GCA_050738395.1 Steroidobacter sp. | reverse complement strand
TCCCAGGAGCGTGCGAGATTCGCTGAGCAGTCGGTTCAGCTTGCTCAGCGTACGCTCGAGGCGATTTCGGCGCGGGTCGAAGCGGCGCGTTCGCCAGAAGCCGAACGCAGCCGCGCGCGGATCGCATTGACGCGCGCTCAAGTCGAACAGGCGCAGGCCCGCAGTGAGTTGGCCACCGCCCGGTATGCACTCGTCGCCTTGTGGGGAGACGAGCAGCCCACGTTCGCCTCTGGGCAAGCAAACCTGTTTTCATTTCCTCCACTTCGCGATTTCGAGTCGCTGCTTGCAGGGCTGGAGAGCAATCCCGACTTTGTCCGCTTCGCATCCGAGGCGCGCTTGCGCGATGCCGAAGTACGACTGGCCCAAGCTCAGGCGCGCCCCGACATCACCTTCAGCCTCGGAGTACGCAGGTTCGAGGAAACCAGCGACACGGCGCTCGTAGGCGGCTTTTCTATCGGCTTGCCGGTCTTCAACCGTAACCGCGGCGCCATTCGCGAAGCGCAGGTCCGCCGTGCGCAGTCCGAGGTGGAGCGCGAGGCTGCGTTTGCGCGAGCTCGCGCTGCGCTCTTTGGTTTGTTTCAGGAGGTAGGCGCCGCTCGCCTGCGCAGCGACACGCTGCGAAGCGAAGCGATACCCCAGGCGCAGACAGCACTGGAGCAAACGCAGTACGGATACGACAGGGGACGCTTTTCGTACCTCGAGCTCGTCACGGCGCAACAGGAACTACTTGCGCTTCAGGAAGCCGCGATCGATGCCGCTGCTGATCACCACCGCCTGCGTGCGGAAATCGAACGATTGACGAGTGAACCGCTGACGGATGCGTTGGAGCTGCCGCTGCCATGAACTACCGATCCACTTTCGTATCGAGCTTTTCTATGAAGGCGAATTTTCTGCTCTTGATCGTTGCCATATCCATCACCCTGACTGCCTGCGGCGAATCCGAGACCGACAACCCGACGAGCGCAGCAACACGCAACGCAGTAGACGCCGAGCAAGGCGACGAACATGCCGAGGATGAGCATGGAGCAGCCGATGAGCATGGTGGAGCGGGTGAGCGCGTTGCACTCACCAATGAGCAAATCGAAGCGGCAGGCATCGGTCTGGCGCAAGCAGGCTCTGCGGACATTCGCGAGACGCTATCGCTGTATGGGGTTGTTGCTCCAAACGCGGAGCGCGTGCGCGAGGTCACGGCGCGCTTTCCTGGTGTCATCCGTAGCGTGGTCAAGAGCGTGGGAGATTCCGTGCGCCAGGGCGAGACCTTGGCTACCGTGGAAAGCAATGAGAGTCTTCAGACCTATTCAGTTGTCGCTCCCCTGACAGGCGTCGTCACTCGGCGCAGCGCCAACCCTGGAGAACATGCCGGCGATCAACCGCTGTTCACGGTTGCGGATCTGGGCACAGTCTGGGTCGAGCTGTCCTTGTTTCCGCGCGATCTCGCCAAGGTGCGCGTGGGTCAAAGCGTTCGTGTGAGAAATTCAGGTGCGGGTCGCACTGCACAGGGCAAAGTCGTCTATGTGGCGCCCTTCGGCAGCTCCACCAACCAGACGCTGACCGCTCGTGTGCTGCTGGAGAACACACAAGGCCATTGGCCTCCAGGTCTCTACGTTACGGCGGATGTGACGCTCGCGAGCGCGTCGGCGCCGCTTGCCGTATCGAGTGAGGCGCTCCAGACCTTGGACGAACGCACCGTGGTGTTCGTGCGGGGCGAGAAAGGATTCGAACCGCGCGCCGTTGAACTCGGTCGCAGCGACGGCGACGTCGTCGAAGTGCTGGCCGGTCTCGAACCGGGTGAGATCTATGCGACCCGCAACAGCTTCATCCTGAAAGCCGAGCTTGGCAAAGGTGAAGCGGAGCATGGGCATTAAGAGGACGTTGCAATGATCGACGCATTACTACGCTTCTCCATCGCCAGACGTTGGATCGTCCTGTTCCTGGTGGTCGTGGTCGCCGGCCTCGGCGTCTGGAACTATCAGCGCCTGCCGATCGACGCCGTTCCCGATATCACGAACGTGCAGGTGCAGATCAACGCGCAGGCGGAAGGGTATTCGCCGCTCGAAGTGGAGCAGCGCATCACGTATCCGATCGAGACGGCGATTTCCGGTCTGCCGCATCTGGAGTACACGCGATCGCTGTCACGGTATGGGCTGTCCCAGGTCACGGTCGTGTTTGAGGATGGCACGGACATCTACTTCGCGCGCAATCTCGTCAACGAGCGCCTGCAGCAGGTCACGAGTCAGTTGCCGCCTGGCATCGAGCCCGAAATGGGTCCAATCGCGACAGGGCTGGGCGAAATCTTTCTTTACACCGTGCATGCGGAGGAGGGCGCCCGGCAACCGAACGGTCAACTGTATGACGCAACGGCCTTGCGTACCCTGCAGGATTGGGTGATTCGCCCGCAATTGCGTCAAGTGCCCGGAATTACCGAGGTCAACACGATCGGTGGCTACGAGAAGCAGTTCCACGTCACCCCCGATCCGGCGAAGTTGCTCGCGTTTGGGCTGTCGTTCGATGACGTGGTCGACGCGCTCGAAAAGAATAATGCCAACGTCGGCGCAGGTTACATCGAGCGTAACGGCGAGCAGTACCTCATTCGTTCGCCCGGCCAGGTGGCCGACATCTCCGATATTGAACGCGTGATCGTGGCTCACCGCGACGGCGTGCCGGTGACGGTGCGGGACGTAGCCGAAGTTGCTTTTGGAAAGCAGCTGCGTACCGGCGCCGCCACTCGCGACGGCGAAGAAACCGTGCTCGGAACGGCGGTGATGCTCATCGGTGAAAACAGCCGCACAGTATCGAAAGCAGTCTCCGCGAAACTTGCGGAGATCAACAAGACATTGCCGGAAGGTGTAACCGCCGATCCGGTCTACAACCGCACGACGCTCGTCGAGAAGACCATTACGACGGTGCAGACGAATCTCCTGGAGGGCGCGCTACTGGTCATCGTGGTGCTGCTGCTGATGCTCGGCAATGTCCGCGCCGCACTACTCGCGGCGATGGTCATCCCCTTGTCCATGCTGATGCTGATGACAGGCATGGTCGAATCAAAGGTAAGCGCCAATCTCATGTCGCTGGGTGCGCTCGATTTCGGTCTGATCGTCGATGGCGCAATCATCATCGTCGAGAACTGCATTCTGCGGCTGGCGCAAAGGCAACACCATGAGGGGCGGCTGTTGAAGCTCGATGAGCGACTGGACACCGTGTTCGCCGCTACGCGGGAGGTCTTCACGCCGAGTCTGGTGAGCGTGCTGGTCGTGATCCTGGTGAATCTGCCGATCCTCGCGCTCATCGGCGTCGAAGGGAAAATGTTCCGGCCTATGGCCATGGCCGTCATCATCGCGTTGCTATCTGCGCTCGTGCTTTCGCTCACCTTCGTGCCGGCCGCGGTCGCCATCTTCCTTCGCGGCAGGATCGAGGAGAAGGACAACGTCATCGTGCGCGGCGCCAAGCGATTCTACGGCCCCGTGCTTGAAGGCAGTTTGCGCTGGCGCATGCCAGTGCTTGCCGCCGCCGTCGCTTTCGTCGCCGTGTGCGGCTGGCTCGCTTCGCGTATGGGCTCGGAATTCATCCCGACGCTGAACGAAGGAGATCTCGCGGTACAGGCTCTGCGCATTCCGGGCACGAGCTTGAGTCAGTCGGTGGAAATGCAATTGCAGATCGAGCGCGCTGTCATGGAGATGCCCGAGGTCAGGACTTACTTCTCGCGAGTGGGCACGGCTGAAGTTGCCAGCGACCCGATGCCGCCGAACATCTCGGATGGCTACGTCATGCTCAAGGACCGGGACGATTGGCCGGACCCGGAAAAATCCCGCGAGGAGCTCGTTCAAGAACTCCAAGAGCGTCTGGAACTGCTCCCGGGCAACGCTTTCGAGATCAGCCAGCCCATCGAGCTGCGCTTCAACGAGCTTATTTCGGGCGTGCGCTCCGATTTGGGCATCAAGGTGTACGGCGATGACCTGGACCAGCTTCTTGAGGCGGGCAATGAAATCGCCGCCGTGCTGAACGAGGTTCAGGGTGCGCAAGGCGTTAAGGTCGAGCAGGTCGCCGGACTACCGGTGCTGTCGGTGCAGCCGAATCGTGCTGCGCTATACCGCTACGGCCTCAATGTTGCAGATCTGCAAGACGTACTAGCGGCAGCGACCGGCGGAGAAGAGGCGGGCCAGGTGTTCGATGGCGATCGACGCTTCAGTCTGGTTGTTCGCCTGCCTGAGCGCTTGCGCAGCGATATCGCCGCACTCGAGCGCTTGCCCGTGCCGCTGCCAGATAGAGCCAGCGAGAATGCTCGCAGCTATGTGCCGCTCGGAGAGGTGGCAACGTTGCGGATCGCGCCTGGGCCGAACCAGATCAGTCGGGAAAACGGCAAGCGCCGACTGGTCGTGACGGCAAATGTACGGGGACGCGATCTAGGCACTTTCGTCGCGGAAGTGCGGCAGAAGATCGAGGCGCAAGTCGAGCTGCCATCGGGCTATTGGCTTGACTACGGCGGCACTTTCGAACAACTCGAGTCGGCCAGTCAGCGGTTGATGCTCCTAGTGCCGATGACGCTGGTCATGATCTTTGCTCTGCTGCTGATGACGTTCGGCTCCGCGAAGGATGCGGCATTGGTCTTCAGCGGCGTACCGCTCGCACTAACGGGCGGTGTGATCTCGCTGTGGCTGCGCGGCATTCCACTGTCGATCACAGCAGGCGTGGGATTCATCACGCTTTCGGGTGTCGCGGTGCTCACCGGCGTGGTCATGGTGTCCGCCTTCCGCGATCGGCTCGCTCAGGGCGCGACGATTGATGAGGCGATTCGTGAAGGCGCGATGCTGCGCCTCAGGCCCATTCTGATGGTCGCGCTAGTCGCCGCGCTTGGCTTTCTGCCCATGGCGCTCAACACGGGTACGGGAGCCGAGGTGCAGCGACCGCTAGCCACCGTCGTCATTGGCGGAATCATTTCCTCGACGCTACTCACGTTGGTCGTACTGCCGGGCTTATACCGCATGACATGGCGCGAACGGCAGCCGTCCCTTGCGTCGACCGAGATCAGGGAGTCGTACTCATGAAGTTGAGTAGGCTCCGCTTTCATCACCTTTGCGGTCGAGACCCTGAGGCGCGAGCGGATGTACGACGAATTGCCGCGCGGTGATGCCTGCCAACATAAGGCGGCGCCGCCGTGGCCAGCCATCGCCCCGCGTGTAAGGACAGCTTTGCATTGCGTTGTCTCAGATCGAAGAGATGGGACACGTACGGCAGACCGATTGCAGATTGTCATGCCCGGTAACTGATTGCTTGGGACATCCCGTTATGGATGGACTCTGGTTCGTGCTGTTGATTTCATTGCTGCCGGGCGCGGGTAACTTCGCCGGCGGAATGATTGCGGAGTTTACGAAGAGCTCGCCAAGGGTCCTGAATTGGGCCCTACATGCCGCCTCCGGAATCGTCATAGCAATTGTCGCTGTCGAGTTGATCCCAGAGGCGCGCCGCGCGCTCGAAGACTCATGGATCGCGGTAGCCTTCTCTGCGGGTGGTTTCTCCTATTTGTTGTTGCAGTCGCTCACCGAGAGGCTTCAGCGTGTCGGCGGCGGCAAAAGCAGAACTGGCATGTGGATGATCTATGTTGCTGTCGCCGTCGATCTGACGAGCGACGGCCTGATGATCGGCTCGGGCTCAGCCGCTTCGGTCAGTCTGGCAATCGTCCTTGCGTCCGGTCAGATCCTTGCTGACCTGCCGGAAGGCTACGCAGCCGTGGCGAATTTCCGCAGCAAGGGCGTTGCGCGCCGGAATCGGTTCTTGCTCTCCGCTTCATTCTTTCTCTTCGTGATGATGGCGGCACTCCTTTCCTACCTCGTGCTTCGCGACGCCTCCGAGTTCGTCAAGATGGCAGCGCTCATGATTGCCGCTGGCTTGCTCACCGTCGCGGCGCTTGAGGACATGCTCGCCGAAGCGCATGAAGCCATTGAAGACAACCGCCGATCGGTGATCGCCTTCATATGCGGATTCGCCCTCTTTACTTTCATGTCATCGGGCATCGAAAGCTTATTGACCGGGTGATGGCGCTGCCTCCGTCGAGACTGTATGCCGTCATACCGTGGCGCATTCAGCCCGTTTCTTGAACGCCAGACGAGGCTCGAGTCAAAGTTTTCGCGAGCTTGCCGATTTCGACGCTCGATCGTGGTGCGCCTGAAGCAGCGTGTCGACGAAATTGGGCGAATTCACTCGAGTGAGCGGTGGGAATATCATCGACCGAAATCTGGAACCAATTCTGGAACCAACGACCCATTTTTTCTGGAACCAATTCGGCGATTTTCGGAAGGGCAGTGAAAAAAAGGCGGGGAATTTCAATGGTCGGGGTGACAGGATTTGAACCTGCGACCTATA
>JBOHZJ010000050.1:0-4101 GCA_050738395.1 Steroidobacter sp. | reverse complement strand
ACGTCGAACTGCGTGACGCCGGGCGGCGCGGCTGACGCGCCGCTGGCTTGGGGGCGGTGCGAGGACGGAAGGATAGAAGAGACCCCTCACCCGCGCTTCGCGCGGCCTCTCCCTCAAGGGAGAGGCGAAGTAGACAGAGAGCCTCACCCGCACTGCGCGCGACCTCTCCCTCAGGGAGAGGTGAAAAAGCGGCCTCTTCCTCAGGGAGAGGCGAAGAGAGTGGCATCGCGACGAATGGCGTCAGCGCATAGATGCGCCGAAGCGACTCTCAGTAAGTGGCGAAGCGGGAGCTAAGTTCTCGCGTAGGAGTAGTACGCGTTGTCGTTGCGTTCGGCGGAGCGATTGAGAACGACGCCGATGAGATTCATTTCAGCGAGGACTTCTTTTGCACTTTTTAGTGCGTCGCGTCCCGTTGTTCCTTCACCTACGACGAGCAAGAGGCCGTCGACCTGCGGCGCGAAGGCGAGCACGTCGTCTGCTGCGAGGACCGGAGGCATGTCGAAAATGATGATGCGGCGAGGATTCTCTGCTTCCAGTGCGTGCACCAGCTCGGACATACGCGGCGAGGTCAGCAGTTCGGAAGCCTGTGTGATCGGCTTGAAATTCGGTATGACCGCCAGCCGCTCGATATTGGGCGAGTAAGTGACGTCTTCGAGGGTTGCGTTGCCGAGCAGGTAATCGCTCAATCCCTGCTCCCCATGTTTGCCGCGCATCCCGAGATAGTCCGCGATACGCGGCCGTTGCAGGTCGAGATCGACGAGAAACACCCAGGTGCTTACATCCTGCGAAAGTGCGATCGCAAGATTGATGGCGGTGAGCGTCTTGCCCTCACCCGCCGTCACGCCCGTGATCGTAAGCGAGCGGTGCTGGTTCGCTTCGAGACGACGCAGCAGGCGCGTGCGCAAGATCTTGTACGCACGTAAAGCTGACGCGTCCGTGATCTGCGGCAGGATGTGATTTTCCGCAAGCGCTTCGTCGTTCAGATCGATGGCCTGGAAACTGCGAACAGTGCTTGCGTCAACCGGCGCAGGGCCGACCCGACGAACTCGCGCGCGCTTCATCATCTGTTCGGCAGGCGGCGGATGGCGATTGTGTCGTTCCGCGGTTTTGCGCACTGCTTCTTCGATGATGCTCATAGGCGGTAGTCTCGTCGTGCTCGGTCAGGCGATGGATTTCTGGCGGCGGCCGGTCATGTGATGAACTGCACGGCCGCATACGACATGACGATGAGCCCGATGGCTGCGGATGTTGCAAACTGCAGCGATCGCCGCTTCCCCAGCCGGGGACGGCGCGCGGACTGAATCACCGGCACCGCGGTCAACGGCGTGACGTCGAGGATGTCGCGGATATCCCGCACGCCGCGAACGGTCTGGTCGAAGAGCTGCGCCATGATGATCGCGGTCAATGATGCGATCAGGCCGAGCACGAGTCCGATGATGAAGAGTGCGATTCGCTGCGGCTTGGCCGGCTTTTCCGGCGTGACTGGCGATGAGCTCACCCGGAACTTGTCCGCGGTTCCGCCGGCGATCGCCGCCTCGCTCACCTCGGCGTCCATCTGCCGCTTGAGCAATTCTTCGTACTTCGTGCGTGCGCTTGCAAGATCGCGCGTGACGATCTGGTACTCGCGCTCGACCTCCGGCGCGGTTGTCATACGCGATTCCAGATCATCCAGCTTGGCGCGCAGTTCGGTCGTTCGAACCTGAAGAGCGCCGAGCTGCGTATCGGTGGCGTTGATCTGCGTCTGCAACTGCACCGACATAGGGGAATCGGCGGAAATGCTGCGATCCGCCGTTTCACCCGACGCGATGCGGGTCTCGAGCGATTCGATATTGCGCATGATGCGCTTTACGTCCGGATGATCTTCGCTGTAGCGCTGACGCGCCTCGCTCAGGATTGAGCGTTGCTGCTGCAGTTGGCCGCTCAGCGACATACCGGCGGCGGACCCGCCCCTGCGCAGGGTGTCGATCTGGCGCCGCAGCGAGATCATATCGGGATGACTTTCGTCGTATGAGGCGCTTTTGACACGAAACTCCTCTTCGAGCTGACGCAGGTTCGCAGTCTCCGGTGCTGCAGAGCTCGCCTGTTGTAGCTGTGAGGCGAGAAAAACGCGCTCGCGGCGCAGCGCCTGGATCTGCGCCTCCAGGCCGCGCAGCTCGTTCTCGGTGCGATCCATGGCGCCGAGATTGACTTCCGTCAGTTCGGGAAGACGGCCGGCGTTTTTCGCCTTGAAATCGGCGAGTTTTGATTCCATGGCCGCGACCTGCTTGCGCATGCGCTCGGCTTCCCCTCCGAAGAATTGCGCTGCGTTGGCTGCATATCCCTGACGGTCGCTGCGATTCTGCTCGAGAAATGCGTCGACGAGCCACGCAGCGCCCTGCTGCGCACGCTGCGGGTCGCGATTGTCGTAGGCCACCGTGAATGCACTCACGATCTCGCGCTCGCGACCGGTTTCCGGATCAAGAATCGGGACGGTTACGATATCGACGGAGATGTCGTCGCGCGCGCGCTTGATCAGCGCAGAATCGATTGCCTGCTGATCGTCATAGAGCTGGTGCTCCGTCAGCAGCCGCTTCAAGCTCTTCGAGCCCAACACGATCGTACTCAGGCTTTGCACGTACTGATCGGCGTAGGGCGCCTCTTCCTCGTTGCGCGCAACCACCGTATTGAGGTTTTGCGCGTCTTCTTCGATTTCGATGAGACCTGATGAGCGATAGATATCCGGCAGGCCGATGGCGAGGAGCGCAGCCAGCACCGCAATCGGCAGACCAACCGTAAAGAGCAGGCGCCGCCGCTTCTTGATGATGCCGAAATATTCGCCGAATCCAGGCGTATCGGCGTCGGCGGCGGAAGAAGAATGGGTCTGCATGTTCAGTATGAATCCCGGGGATCAATCCCGACGTTTCGGTTCGTACACCACTCCGATCAGAAAGCCGTTCGCACTGGCGTCGGAAGGCTCATCCGCATACTCCTGCCAGCGGTAGTTGTATGTCGCCCTCAGCGCGATGAATCGCTGCCACCGCCATTCAACGCCCGCCTCGGCGGTCGCGTACTCGCGGGTGGGGTAGCCGCCGTCTTCGGCGAGGTCTTCATCGCGCGACACCCGTGCGCCCAGCAGCAAAGACAAGCGTGGCGACACGTCGTGGTCGATCCTCATACGCAACTGGTGGCGCTCCACAATGGTTCCCGCCGATACGACGCCGACGGTACGGGTGAAATCCAGAAACAGAGCGTTGCGCTGACTGGTCCAGCGACCACCGACCCCCGCGATGACGTTTGTCTGACCGTCATCGTTATCCGGCTCGGTCTGCTGCGCGCCCAGACTCACGTACATCTCGGCGGTAGGGGAGAAGTTGGTGCGCCATTCGACTTCCGCACCGTAGGCCTGAGTATCGAAAGTCGTCTCATACTCCGAGGCGAGCGCACGCAAGGTCAGCGAAGACAGCTCGGACGTCCGATAGCCAAATCCGGCCGACACGCCAAACTCGCTGAAATCCTGCTGGGAATCGACGAATTGGCGGTCGAAGTCGGCTTGCAGATAGTGCGCGTTGAACTCCGCGCGATAGCGCTCACTGAACTCATACGAGAAATAGGGCGACACGCGAATGAGGTCGCGCTTGTTTCGTTCAATCGTCCGGCCCGAGTCACCCGCCTGCGGGTCACCGAGGCCGCCCTCGAACTCAGTGTCAGGAAGCTCGCTGCGCACCACATCCTCGTGGGAGAAATCCGCGCGAACACCGGTGCGGCGGCGGGGAGTGACGTCATCGACGCTCCCGCCAAGAAAATAGTCGGTGGAGTCCTCTTCACCTTCGTTAGGAAAATATGTCGCGCGCACTCTCGGAGTGATCTCGAAATTGGTGCGTGGATCGAGCGTTCGCAGCGTGAAGCGCGCGTCAGCCTCGGCGCCGGACACGTCGATCTCGCTGCCCGGCAAATCAAGCCGGTAGTTGTCGTCGTACTTGTAGCCGCCCTCGATGCGCGGCGCGAACTCCCAATTCGCAGCGGAGGCGCTCGTCGTCAGCAGTACGAAGGTAAGAAATGCGGCGCACGTCGTGAGCACCCGCCCTCCCCAACCTTCTCCCGCGGGGGGAGAGGGAGCAGGAG
>JBOHZJ010000049.1:0-29220 GCA_050738395.1 Steroidobacter sp. | reverse complement strand
GGCGGAGACAGCTCGCGCCTGTATCAAAGCCTGGCCAAGGAGAAGGAGCTCGTGATCGGCGTCGGCGGCTTTGTCGATGAACGCATTGGCGTCGGCGCTCTGTACATCGGCGCGACAGTGCGTTCAGGCAGGAAAACAGCAGACGTCGAAGCAGCGATCTATGCAGAGATCGAACGCCTCATGGAGCGGCCCATCGCGCAATGGGAGTTGCAGAAGGCGAAGAACGGCACGCGCTTCGGACTCCTGCAAAGCATACGCTCCGCGCAGACGCGCGCGACGATGCTGGGCTCGTACACGGTCAAATTCGACGATCCGGATCTCATCAATACAAGGCTCGAACGCATCAACGCCGTCACCGCGGAGGACGTGCGGCGCGTCGCAAAGCAATACCTGCGCCCGCAGAACCGCACAGTCGTGATTGCAGCGCCAGCAGCGCCGCCTGCAGCCGCTCAATCCGGGGCGTGAGAGAGGACCTTTCACATGCAAGTCATACGATCGATTCCTCTCCTCGTATTCCTGATGGCCCAGGTCGCAACGGCGCAGCAGCTTCCGGCTGCGCAGCCGGCCGAACCGCAGTCGCTCAAGAGCGTCGAGCTCAAGGGCAAGGCGCCGGTGAATCCTGAAACGCTGCGCGTGCAACTGCCCCGGCCTCAGGAGGCAACGCTGGCGAATGGCCTGCAGATTGCTCTGCTCGAGGATCACAAGCTGCCGACGTTCTCCGTGCAGTTGCTGATTGCCGGCGGCGGATTGGCCGATCCGGAAGATAAGCGCGGCCTTGCGATGGCCACGGCTGCACTGCTGCGCGAAGGGACGAAGCAGCGAACGAGTCGTGAAATTGCCGAGCAACTCGCGACTCTGGGCGCGAGTCTCAACGCGGGCGCTTCGCCATCCTCCGGCCAGAGCACGATCACGGTGAGCGGACTCACGGAGAATATCGACGCCACACTGGCTCTCGTCGCCGAGGTCGTGTTGCAACCAACGTTTCCGCAGTCAGAGCTCGACAAGTTCAAGACGCGCCTGCTGTCTCAGCTGCAGTATCAACGTTCATTGCCGGGATTTCTTGCGCAGGAGCAGTTCATGCGCGCTGTCTACGGCGAGCATCCCGGCAGTTACATCGCGCCGCCGGAGAACGTGCTGAAGTCGCTGACCAGCGCGGATCTCGCGGGCTACCACAGCACACACTATCGGCCCAATAACGTCACCGTGATCGCATACGGCGATGTGACGCTCAAGGACCTGACCGCAAAGCTCGAACGAGTCTTCGGCGATTGGACGAAGGGCAAGGCGCACGAGCGAAAACTCCCGCGGCTGATCCCCCCTGGAAAAGCGCGTGTGATGCTGATCGACCGCCCTGGTTCGGTGCAGACCTCGCTGTGGCTGGGCAGCCTCGGCATCGAGCGCAACAGCGAGGATTATTTCGCGGTGCTCGTCATGAATCACATTCTCGGCGGCGGCCCGGCGTCGCGCCTGTTCATGAATCTGCGCGAGGACAAGGGCTATACCTACGGCGTCTACAGCAGCTTCAACGGGTCCACGTTTCCGGGCGTCGTGGTCGCAAGCACGGACGTACGCTCGTCGGTGACGCAGGGCGCGCTGCAGGAACTGTCCGCGGAGCTCAAACGCATCAGCGCCGAGCCGGTCACGCCGCAGGAACTCACGAACGCACAGCGCGCACTCATTGGGCGTTTCGCGCTGTCGCTGGATTCACCGCAGGCGCTCGTCACGAATCTCGCGACGCAGATCATTTATGACCTGCCGGCGGATTACTGGGATACGTACCCACGGCGCGTCGAGGCGATTGCCCCAGCGGACATACAGCGTGTCGCCAGAAAGTACTACGCGCCGGACCGGCTGCAGATTGTCGCTGTCGGCGACGAAGCGACGGTGCGCAAGGCGCTGGAAGAGTACGGCGACGTCGAGACGCCCGGTGTGAAGGAATAGGTCGAACTTTATGCAACGGCGTTGTCGGCTTGAAACCCGACGTACGTTTGTCTGAACGCAGCAATGTCCAACAACACCAACAACCCATCCGTCTTTACTCGGGTCCTCAGTCGGCTCGCCCCGATCGAGCCGCGCGAGGCTCCTGCGGTCGTGGCCGCATTCTTCCTGTTTTTTTTCATGTGGGCGGGTTATTTCGCCGTGCGTCCGGTGCGTGAAACGATCGGTACGCTCATCGGCCGCGAACAGCTCGCCGATCTGTGGATCGTGACCGCGACCGTCTCCATCCTCATCATCCCGCTCTATGGCGCGATCGTCGGGCGCTTTCGTCGCAGCGCGTTCCTACCCTGGATCTATGGCGTCGTCGCAGCAGTGCTGGCTGCGGTGGCGTTCGCTCTGCAGGGAGATACGGTCAATCTCCTCGTGGGCAAGTTCTTCTATGTGTTCATCAGCGTCGTCAATCTGTTTCTCATCTCGATGTTCTGGAGTTTTCTGCTCGAGATCTTCGAGAGCGGTCAGACGAAGCGATTGTTCGGCGTGATTGCTGCGGGCGGCAGCGCGGGTGCGCTCGCCGGTCCGCTGGCCTCCGATCTGAGCGTCAGCATCATCGGCAATACCGGGGTGCTGCTCCTGGGCGCGTCGCTGTTTCTGGCGGCGATCTTCTGCCAGCGGCTGCTGCTCGGAATCTGGACGAAGCGCTCGAGCGACGCCCATGCAGAAGACCGACCGCTTGGCGGCAACGTATTCGCGGGCGTGAGCCTTATCCTGCGCTCGCCCTACCTGCTCGGCATCGCGCTCTTCATCGTCATGATCTCGACCGTCAACACACTGCTCTACTTCGAGCAGCTGCGTCTTGTCGAGATCACCTTTCCGGACACCACCGAGCGCACCCGGGTGTTCGCACGGCTCGACTGGATCGTCCAGGCGCTCACCGTGGTGTCGCAGATTTTTCTCACCGGCCGCATTGCACAGAAATTCGGTGTGATTGCACTCATTACGTTCGTGCCGCTGCTGATGGTGTTCGGGTTCCTGGCGCTTGCGGCAAGCGGTACGTTCACGGTGCTCGCCGTCGTGTTCGTGCTGCGACGCGCATGCGAATACGCATTCGTCCGCCCCGGTCGCGAGATGTTGTGGAGCCCGCTCGACAAAGAGACGAAGTACAAGGCGAAGAACACGGTGGACGTGCCGGTGTATCGGGGCGCCGATGCGCTTGCAGCTCAGGTCAACAACGCCGTCGCCGGTGCAGGGTTTGGAGCAGCGAGCGTCGCCGTTCTCGGCGCGGGCGTCGCCGCGACATGGATGGCTGTCGGCTGGTGGCTGGGCCGACGCTTCGAACGAGATGCGGCGGCCGCCGCGCCCGTGGGAATGGTCAGTGATGCGCGCGCCGGGAAACTTCAATAGCTCTGCTCGTCATCGTCAATTACGTACAAGCCGACGGTGGCTCGCCATCGCGCCCTGGTTGTAAATACATCGAATGGACACAACGCCAGAACATGGAACGAAGTCGTCGGGGGATTTGTCTCCCCGTAGCGACGAACAGCCCCGCGAAGGCCCGGACGCGAACATCACGGATGCACGCGCCGCGGCCGAGGCGGTGCGCGAATTAGCCAGCCGCTTGAAGCTGTTCACGCGTGAGCGTGAGGAGTTCCTGATTTCAGAGCGCGCTGCGCGCAGCGAAGCAGAACGCGCGATACGCCAGACAGATGAGTTTCTCGCCACGCTGTCGCACGAACTACGCACGCCGCTGGCGAACGTCCTCAACTGGACTCACGTGCTGCAGGAAAGATTCTCGGATGTCGATGATCTCCTGAAAAAAGGTCTCGGCGTCATCGCCGATAACACGGCGGCGCAGGCGCGACTCATTTCCGACCTGCTCGATATCAGCCGCATCGCATCCGGAAAGATCGCCCTCGAATTGAAGCCGGTCGATTTAGCGCAGCTCATCGGCGCCGCGGTCACGGCTCAACGGCCGGCTGCGGAAGCCAGACGCGTTTCGCTCTCTCTCGAACTCAGCGGGGAGTTCGACATCGGTCTTGCCGATCCCGTGCGACTGCAGCAGGTGCTATGGAATCTGATCTCGAACGCCATCAAGTTCACGCCGGCCGGCGGGGAGATCACCGTCCGCGGTCACTGCTCTGAAGGGTGCTGCGAAATTCGCGTGAGCGACTCGGGCGAGGGCGTTGAACCTGAATTTTTGTCGCAGCTGTTCGATCGTTTCACACAGGCGAGCGGATCGAGTGCGCGTCGGTCTGGCCTCGGATTGGGCCTCGCCCTGGTGAAGCAGCTCATGGAACTGCACGGCGGCCATGTCGAGGCGCTCAGCGAAGGCCGCGGCAAGGGTGCAACGTTCATCGTGCGGATGCCGCTCAATCCCGTCAGTACGCACGCTCCCGAAGACGTGACCGGGTCGTGGAAAATCGATCCGCAAGCGATGCGCCCGGAGAGCCTCAAGGGCTTGCGCGTGCTCGCCGTGGATGATCAACCCGCCATGCTCGATTACCTGACGCGTACGCTGCAGGAACACGGCGCAGAAGTTTGTGCAGTAGCGTCTGGCGAGCTCGCGTTGCGCTCGTTGAGCGAGGCGACCGATCGCGCCTTCGACGTGCTCGTCAGCGACATCGGCATGCCGGAGATGGACGGCTATGAACTTATCCGCATCGTTCGCGGCTTCGAAGAGTTTCGTCAGGATCGACTCACGGCGCTGGCGGTGACAGCGTTTGCACGCGAAGAAGACCGTGCACGCGTGCTTGCAGCGGGTTTCGAGGCGCACATCTCAAAACCGATCGACGTCGCGCAGCTCATCACGGCCGTGCGTGAATTGGTCCAACGCCGGGCCGAGGGGTCGCACGATTCGTAGAGATGAGGGATTCAGCGAGTGGCGCTGGTTCCCGCCCCGAGGATTACCTTCGCCTCGGCCATGATCCTGCGGAAAGTTCGAGAACGATCCTGATCCGCTGTTCTCGCCTGGAAGATCCCTGGGATCTATTCGTGGACATCAAACTGGTGGCAAGCCGCCAACAATCTCACTCTTACTCCAGGGCGAAGCGCACGCGCAGCACCGCGCGCTGCGCGACAGGCTGACCATCCCTCATCACTGGTTCGAAGCGCCAGCGCCGCACTGAATCCAGAGCGGACTTTTCGAAGATTTCGCGGGGCAGTGCGTCGCGAACGACGAGATCCCGCGTTGAACCGTCGGGTGTGATAGTGAATTCGACATCCACCCAGCCTTCAACGCCATCGCGCTGCGCGTCGCGCGGATAGACAACGGCCGCGTCGCGAACGCGCTTCAGAGCCGCCGCTTGCACCACGTTGGCGGCGAAGCTGCGTTGCTGCTGCACCGTGGCGAGTTGCTGCTGCAGGGCCTGCGTCGTCGCCATGCCGGGCACCAGCGAATCCGCGCGCGAGAGATAGATCGCGGCTTCATCGATGGCGTCCGCCGCGAGCGCAGCGCGCGCCCGCGCCAGAAGTGCAAACGCCAGTCGCTGCTGCTCGGCCCGAACTTCATCGGTATCGGGGAACTGCTCGCGTAACACCATCAACGCCTCGTAGGCGTTGGCCCCCGCCGGTTCAATGAGCACGCCGCGTTCGCGCAGGTCGACAATCCGGTGCAGGTCGTCCACGCCGGGCGACAGAAGCGCTGTCGGATCGGGGGTCGGTTCCGCTGTTCCGTGCGCTCCCGACTCGAGAGCCGTGGACTGAAGCGTCTCATTCGATGAGGCTTCATTTGCGATCGAGGACGTCAGGTCAGTTGATGATGGAGCAAGTGCGTCCGGCGTGACCTCAACGGCGATTCCGGAAGGCGCGTTTACACGGTTCGGTGCGGGCGCAGCGACGCTGCGAGACAGCGCAATCAGTTCGACGCGCAAGGCGTCGAGGCGCGGGTAATCAGGCTGCGCACGCTGCAGGGCAGCCAGAGCTGCGACTGCGCGCGGCGCATCGCGCGCCTGCAGCGCTTCAACGACGCGCGCATCCAGCGCCGTCGCCACGCGCGTAACGCCGGCCGCGGCTTGCGCGTGATCGGGCTGCAACGCGAGCACCGCCCGAAAGTAGTCGAGCGCGTTATCGCCGCGCGGCTCGAAAAGTCGTCCGGTCGCGTAGGCGATCTGTGCGCGAGCGAGTTGATCCGCAATCTGCTCGGCCCTCGTCGGCGCATTCACGGACGAGTGTTGCACCGAAAGGGGCGCGGGCTGATCGGCGGATTGCCACAGCAAGAGCCCGATGATGACCGCGATCAGCGCTACGACGCCTGCGAGGATCCTGCCGATTTGCGGACGCGCGGCGAACGTTCTCACAGTCGCCATGCCGATCGGCTCGAGATTGCGCAGCTCCTCGTAGCGGCGCGTCGCGGCGGCGATGAACAAGCCGGCGCGCGCAGGCGATACAGGCTTGTGCAGAAAACGATAGATGAGCCCGTTGCTCACCAATGACGCGACCGCGCCTTCTTCATCGCGCCGCCCCGTGACCATCAGGACCAGCTCAGGAAATTGCGCCTGCAGGCGATCGAGAAGCGCAGCCGCGTCGCCGCGCAGCGCGCCCAGATCCGCGATCAGAATTCCGCAACGGCCGCCCACGAGGAGGTCGACCGCGATCTCTGCAGATTGGGCGTGCCAGAGGGCGTGCTCAGGGCCGGAGGCTTCCCGCAGGGTTGCGAGCAGCCCTGCGTCGGCCGTGAGGACTACGACGTCGAGGATGTGTCCGGGTAAGGTCGCGCCCGCATGCACCGCAGCGAGGTTGGAATCATGCCGCGTGCTGCGCACTTCATTTCCCGGATCACTCGAGGCACACGACCAGTTGCGCCGAGTGACTGCGCCAGTTGATCGGAATGACGAACGAGCGAATGTTGTCGGGAGTAACGATCTTTTCGGGCTCGCCCGCGACTACGGTCGGCACTGAGATCATGAAGTCCTTGCCGAAGTCGCGGCGCGCATTGCCCGAAATCGTGTTGGCGACTTCGCCGACGAGATCGCACATGTTTTCCTGTGTGAGCTCGGTTTCACCCATGCGCATCAGCATGACGGTGAGCATCGGACGCGAGGCGGTAAAGTACACGATGCCGCGACGCTTGCCGGCGATGCTGATCATCCCGGTGAACTCCTGAATCGTCGGACGGCCTTCCTGAACGATATATGGCGAACCGACCGACGCCGGCTGATTCGCCGCAGTGGCGAAGTAATGAGTCGTTCCCTCGACAAATGTCTCCAGTTCAACTTTAGTCATCATTGCCGGCGCCCCTCAGCAGCTCTTCCAGCGCTTCAGTAAGCTGGCGGTCGGTAAATGGTTTGCAGAGAAAGCCATTGGCTCCCTTCTTCAGTGCTTCGATTGCAGTGGCTTTGTCGGACAATGCCGAGATCACGAGGATAAGAACGTCTGGCTTGATCTTCACCAGGTTCTCGACGCACTCGATGCCGTCCATTTCCGGCATCGTGAGGTCCATCGTGACGACGTCCGCCGGCTCCTTGCGAAATGCCTCTACGGCCTGTTTGCCGTTCGCCGGGGTTGCAATCACCTGCAGACGATCGATTTGCAGCTCACGCTCGATCTTGCGACGAATGATATTCGAGTCGTCAACGATCATGAGCTTGAGCTTCCCGTTCGTCAACGGTTGAGCTTTTGCAGTAGCGAGCGCCATTGATGTCCCTCTTCGAATCTTTTATCGAGTCTTCGTAGTGATTACGCAGCGACGGCGCGCTGAGTCGCCGGTAGCCAGATCTTGAACTTCGAGAATTTGCCGCCGGCGGAGGCCAGGCCGACGCGACCGCCGAGCTCGGCGACGAGGATACGCACGAGATCCATACCGGCGCCGCGACCCGCATCGGTCGTGACGCGATCCGCAGTGGAGAATCCCGGGCGGAAGATCAACGCCATGGTCTGGCGCGGATCAAGCATCGCCGCCTGCGCCGGCGAAATGAGGCCGCGTTCGACCGCGACTTCCTTGATGCGTTCGAGCTGCAGCCCGCGACCGTCGTCCTGCACGATCAGCTCATAGCCGTCGTTGCGCGTCGAGAATTCCACAGCCAGCAAACCGGTTTCCGCCTTGTTCGCTTTCGCGCGTTCGGTCGGCTCCTCGATGCCGTGCACCACCGCGTTGCGCACGAGCTGAATGGTGATGTCCTTGACCGCGCGCCGATACGCTTCGGGCACCACGTCAAGACCATTGCAGCGCAGCTGCACCTGTTTCGCCTGACTGGTCGCGACGCGCGTCGCCAGGTCTTCGAGCGTCCGGTCGAGACCGGAGTTGGCTTCGCCTTCGCGTGGCAGAACCAGCGCCTTCGTCTGCACAGTTGCATCGTGCTTGCCTGCAAGCCACTGATCGACCTTCTCGGCTTCGACCTGTCCGCCGGCCGCACTGCGCGAGGCGATCGCCTGGTGCAGATCGACGAGGCGGCTGAGCATCTCGCGAACCTGCGCGAGATGGTTGAAAAGATCATCGAGCTTGACGACGAGCGGCAGGAAGTCGCTGCCGGAGAGCGATGTCCGACCTTTCAGATCGTTGAGCGATTCTTCGAATGCGTGGGCGCGCTGTTCGACCGTCTTGAGTCCAAGCGCCGAGGCTTCGCCCTTGACCGCGTGCACCTGCCGATAGATGCCGTCGATCTTGGCCCGGAACGCGGATTCCTCGCGCGCGGGCTCTTTCAGAATCGAGTTCACCATCTTCAGCGATACATCGGCGTCGGTGAGGAAGCCCGTGAGGCTGTCAGGCTCGACGTGCAGGATGCGCAGCAACAGATCGAGCTGCGCCTGCGCCTTCTCCTGCGACTCCTGCAGTTCGCGCGACAGCATCACGCGCTTGGTCACGTCGTTGACCGTTACGAGCAGGTGCGACAGCGACCCTTCCGATTTCACGCGGTTGAAATCGAACTCGAGAAAGTGCGTGTCGAAGCCGCCGGCGGGATTGTCGAAGTGCACTTCGACTTCATTCAGCGGATTGATCGTCTTGACCAGCTTCTCGTTGACGCGTTCGCCCCACAGCAGCGCGACGTAGTCCATCGCTGTCCTGAGCGTCTTCTCGGGGACAATCTCCCTCAGCAGCTGATCGAACGTGATGCCGGCGAATTCTTCGCGGCGGAAAATCGTATTGAGCGCCATCGAACGCTCGCTGCCGAGCATCAGGTCCTTGTCGAGCAGGAACAGACCCTCGCCTACCGTGCGCAGAATGTCCGCCGTCTCCTTGCGAGCACGATTCGCTACGGCCTCTTCCTTGCGCAAGTTACGAGCGAAGTACAGGAAGATCGCGCCGAGCAACAGCAGCGCGGCCACCATGCCGCCGACCTGAATCGCGCGCAGCGCGCCCGACGCCTTCCGGGAGTCGCCCTCAACCTGAACGGCGAGATCGCCCATGACGCGCGACAATTGCGCGTGCGATGAGGCGCCGTACTGATTCAATTCGGCGAGGGCGGTTTGCAGACGTCGGCCGCGCGGGCTCAGCTGTATTGCCGATGGCGCTGCATCCGCGCTTTCGACGGCTGCGGGCTGTGAGGAATAAGGTGAACCGGAGAAACGCAGCACCGGATCGAGCTTGGCTTTGTAGCCATCCCACAGCTTGGTGCTGGCGGCGAGCGCGGTTTCGGAAACGTCGCTGTTGAGCGCAGGCAGCACGATCACGTCGCCTGAGCTGTCGGTGATCATGGCTCCGTGAGTGAGCCCGCTCAGCGCCTGATCGTACGATGTCGCCGCTTTGCGCAAGGCTTCGAGGGTTTCATCGATCTTCTGACCGGACTTGAGCCGCGCCGTCAGTTCGACGCCCGAGTCGTACACCGTTCGCGGCTGCGCCTGCTGCTCGACCAGGAATTTCACACCGGCCACATTGTCGGAAAACTGGCCAGCCTTGCCGTGATTCACCGCGAGGATGATCGCGATGAACACGAGGAAGCCGGTGATCGCGAAGACGATTCCCTTGTATCGGCCCAGATCTAGAATGCCCATTGAACGATTCCCCTATAACTCAAGTATTCGACGCAGGCGACGCCCAGCCGTCGGTGTGTCTAGACGCCAGATCCGGAAATTTTCCACCGCGACGCGGCGCTCCCCGAACGGGCGAACTACTGTGCGCCTATCTGACAATAAGCGCTCCGTCAGCGCTCGAACCAGTTCCCGTTTTTAAGCGTTGAAAGTTGCTCCAGTTCAAAGTTTCGTGCAGACGCCTCAGCAATTCAGCGCAAAGAATCTGGGCAAAACACTGCATCTCGCGCCAGTTCTCGCCTGAGCCGGAGCGGAGCCGCCGTTGCGCCAGGTGCATCCCGGACCCTACGACGCTGTGATCTGGTTGCAACAGCGTCGATCTGAGCTTCACAGCGCGGCCTGCAACTCTCGGTGATTGTTGGGCGCGCGCCCATGACGCGAACTGCTGCTTTTCTGCGACAACGAGCTATTTTTGCTTCCAACCCAAGTACTTACGAACCTGAAAATACGTGGATGCTGCTCGACAAAGCGTCGGAACCCCGCTCATGATGGCGAACGCACGGCCGCCCCGGCCGCAGGCGGTGGGGAACATGAGCGCAACCATCGAGTTCAAATCGCATGTGCCCGCGACGCAGCGCACCGCGCTGGAAGCGCTGTTATTTTTCAATTCATGTCAGGGCCGCGTGAGCGCGTGCATCGCCGACGCCATTGAAAAGTTCGGCGCGCCGGAAATCGTGGCGGATCGCGATCGACTGCGCATCCATATGAAGGACATGCCGGACGTGCAGTCGCTGTTCGCCATCGATGTCAGAACGGGTCGGCCGGTCGGCGTAGCGGTATATGCGCGTCAGGATGTGGAGCATGTGACGGTCATGCATCTCGGCATCAGCGCGGAATTCGCAAGCGGCGGACCGCGCGCCAACGAACAGCTCTTGCTGAAACTCCTGCGCGAAGTACGCCGATCGACCCGTCGCGTGAAGGGCGTGCGGCGGCTGGAGCTCTATTACGCGACGGGGCGCGCCGCGACGAGTCGCTGGCGCGCCGAGACCAAGGCGGCAGTCTGACTTGCAGCCGGTGTGAGCTGGGTCAAGGCCGTTGAGGAGAGGCCGGCCCTCATCCTGATCCGGAAGATCGCCCTCGCCGGCGTCATCCTGAGCTGGCTGGCGCTGCTGGCAGGAATGCTCGGACGGTATGCGTGGCCGCTCGATCTGTTCGCGCACTTTCGCCTCCACTACTGCGCGATCTTCCTTGCATTCGGCATCACGCTGCTGTTCCTGCAGCGCCGCATCCTCGCAGTCGCAGCACTCATCGGCGCCGTCGTGAGCGCCGTCCCTGTTCTGAAATACATGGCGCCGATGCAGTCTGCAGCGGCGCACGGCGAGATCTTCCGTCTGGTCTCGTTCAACATCTGGTTCCGGAATGATGACGATGCAGGTGTTGCGGGGTATCTGCGGCAGACAGGCGCCGACGCGATCGTTCTGCAGGAAGCGATCGAACCCGTCGCGCGGCGTCTGCACGCGCTGCTGCCAACCTATCCGTATGCTCACTTCGACCGCTCAGGGTACGGTGCAGTCGTATTCTCGAAATGGCCGCTGATCAGCGCATCCGCGCAGCCGCTCGCGTCTCATGGCTCACAAGCTGCGCATGTGCAGATTGATTGGCGCGGATCGGTAGTGACCCTGGTGGGTGTGCATCTTCACTGGCCGTTCGGACCGCGCAACGCCCGACTGCGCAATCAGGAGCTGCTCGGCGTCGCAGCCATCGCGAGCGCTGCGACCGGTCCGTTGCTGATCGCAGGCGATTTCAATGTCACGCCCTGGTCGCCGTACTTTCAGAATGCGCTGGCGCAGTCGGGGATGAATGATTGCGCTCGCGGAAACGGCTTCGCGTCCTCCTGGCCGTCATACGCAACATGGATTGGGATCCGCATCGATCATTGCCTCGCATCGCGACACTGGCGCGTCATCGATGTACGCACTGGACCGCACGTCGGCTCGGATCATCGACCGGTGATTGCGGACCTGGCGCTAAAGGAGGAAGCAACTAGCGACTAGCGCTTGGCGACCAGGCCAGATGGGATAGGCGAGCGTGCGACGCAAACATCTCGTCCCGGCCACAAGTATTTCCTCTGCGCCTCGTCGCGAATCGCTAGTCGCTAGTCGCTCCGTTGCGCCGTTCTGCGAATGATGTAGCCGCCGGATTTCTGATCGGACTCGAGCGTGAGAAGTTTTCGCTGCTGGGCTTCTTCGAGGAGATCGCTGAAGGTGCGAAAGCCGAAATAGCTTTCATTGAAGCCCGGGTCGCGCCGTTTGAGCGCCTGCTTGACCATTGAGCCCCAGATCTTCTCATCCTGATCTCGTTCGCCGGCGAGCGCTTCGAGCGTGTCGATCACGAGATCAAACGCCTTCTGCTTTCGATCCTCTTCGGCCTGCTCAGGCTTCACCGCGGCTTTCGGGGCGTCCGTCGGCTGTTTCGCCGGCGTCGGTTTGCGACGAGCGCGCTGCTTCTTCTTCTCTTCCTGCCGCACGAGGTCGTCGTAATAGATGAACTCGTCGCAATTGGCGATCAGCAGATCCGACGTCGAGCTCTTCACGCCCACGCCGATCACGGTCTTGTTGTTCTCGCGCAGCTTGCTCACGAGCGGGGAGAAATCCGAATCGCCGCTGATGATCACGAAGGTGTCGACATGCGATTTGGTGTAGCACAGATCAAGCGCGTCCACGACGAGACGAATATCGGCCGAGTTCTTGCCGGAAATGCGGATGTGCGGAATCTCGATGAGCTCGAACGACGCTTCGTGCATCGGCGCCTTGAATTCCTTGTAGCGGTCCCAGTCGCAATACGCCTTCTTCACTACGATGCTGCCCTTCAGCAGCAGCCGTTCAAGCACGCGGTCGATATCGAATTTTGCGTACTTGGCGTCGCGCACGCCGAGCGCAATATTCTCGAAGTCGCAGAACAGCGCCATGCTGGTGATTGTGTGGGCCATTTTGGGGAAGTGATTAGTGACTGGTGACTGGGGAATAGTGCAGGAGCGTCGGGCAGATCAGTGAGTCGTGAGTTGTGAGTTGAGTAAGCATGCGCTGGTGCGGCTCTGCTTCTGGCCATTCACCATTCACTGATCGCTTCTCCTCAAAGCCATCCCTTTCGCTTGAACAACGCATACGTTACGCCCATCGAGGCGACCATCAAGCCGATCGAGAACAGAAAATTACCGTAGCGTCCTGGAATGTCCGGCAGCAGCTCGAAATTCATCCCATAGATGCTGGCGATCAGCGTGGGCGGCAAGAACAGCACGGCGGCCACCGAGAAGATCTTGATGATGTTGTTCTGCTCGACGCTGATCAGGCCGAGCGTCGCCTCGAGCAGAAACGAAACCTTCGTGCCGAGAAAGCTCGCGTGATCGGACAGCGAGGTCACATCGCGACTGATGGAGCGGAACCGGTCGCGTTGTTCGCCTTTCATGCCGACATTGCCGGATTGCTGCACGAACATCAGCAATCGTCCGAGGCTGACGAGGCTCTCGCGCGCCTTGGAATCGAGTTCGCCGTTGAAGCCTATGCGCTCGATCATTCTGCGCAAGTCTCTGCTATGCGGCGTTCCAGCGCCTTCGCGCGCGAAAATATTGCCGGAGATGCTGTCGAGATCCGCGCCGACGCGTTCGAGAATATCGGCGATGCGCTCGGTTAACGCCTCCATCAGACCCGCCAGTATCGACAGCGGGTTCTGGCACGCAGCCGGGTGCTTCTGTGCGTAGGCGATGAACTGCTGAAACGGCTTCGTGTCGAGATAGCGGTTCGTGACCAGTCGCTGACCGACGAGAATGAAGGTGACCGCCATGCTCACGGGACGATCCGTGTCGAGCTGCGCAGCGACCGTCGTGGTCATGTAGAGCGCGCCATTGTCCTCGTAGAGCCGGTTGGAGGTCTCGATCTCCTTCATCTCTTCGCGAGTCGGCACGTCGATGCCCAGCGTCGCTTCGACGAATCTTTCTTCTTCCTGCGTTGGTTCGTGCAGATCGATCCACACCGCATTCTCGGGAATGACTGGCGGCGAAGCGGGCTCGACGCGAACCAGCCCGTGAGGCTGCGTAGTAAAGATGTTCAGCATGGCGACGTTCCCGGTTGTCTGTCATGCGTCGTGCGTTGTGCGCAGAAACGAGAGATTTCTCGCGTCCCTGCTTCGCGGACGACGGATATCGGACAACTCACAACGCGGAAGTCGGGTCAGCCGCCGTGTTCGTGCGTCGCCAGTTCGTCGATGAGTGCAAATAGTTGCGATTCGCCGCCTGCGTCGGTGAGGTCGGTTCGGTACTTGCCATTGACTACGAACATCGGCACCGACTCGACGCGATAGCGACGGTTGAGGAAATCAGCGCGTTGCAGTTTGCTCTCGACCGCGAACGAGGAGAACGCCTTGGTGAATTCCTCCGGACTCACGCCATGCTGTTTGAAGAACGCCGTGATCTTCTCGACGGTGTTGAGCTGATTGCCGTTGACGTGGAACTCTCGAAAGATCAGGGGATGCACGGCTTCCAGCTTGCCGAGCAATTCGGCGGTGTAGAAGAGGCGCGCATGCATCCGGGTCGCCTCATTCCACATCGCCGGCACGCGCACCAGCTCGATGTACGGCGCCTTGGACTTGTTGCGCCACGATTCGATGGCGGGATCGAGCGAGAAGCAATGGGTGCAGCCATACCAGAATACTTCGGCTACCTCGACCTTGCCGGGCGCTACGCCGGTGGGCTGCGCGGGGACGATCTTCTGGTAGTGGGCGCCTTCGCGGAACTGCGCGGAGGTCGGCGGGCCCGAGGGCTTGGCCCCAAGTCGAAACGAGGGCTGGACGGTTGATGTTTGCGCGCCCGCATCAACGGCTTCGTCTGTTTCGCTGATCGCTTCGGTCGCGCCTTCTGCGGGTTGCGGCGTTTCTGTTTCTGCCGGGGACCGAGAGTCTGCCTCGGGAGGCGCTGCGGGTGCTTCGGCGGCGACAGCCGGCGCCGCCGATCGATCCGGTTCGGCTGGGGCGGGCGCCTGTTTGCCGCAGGCAGCCAGCGCGAAGAACGGGATGATCCACAACGAAGACGCGGAGAGTTTGTTCATACTGAGTTCCTTGCAGCCAGCAGCGTTCAGCGCAGACCCTGGACGTAGGCCGCAATGGCCTCGATCTGTTCGTCCGACATGGCGTGCGCGACATTGCGCATCATCTGATTCGGGTCGGTCTGACGCGTTCCCTCGCGGTACGATCTGAGCTGTTTCGCGACATACGCCGCGTGTTGACCGCCGATCGCAGGGTAAAGCGCCGTCGGGTTGCCATCGCCGGACGGACCATGGCAAGCCGTGCATGCCGCGACCCCCGTAGTCATGTCGCCGCCCCGATAGAGCCGCTGACCTTGCGCGACCTTGCCGGGATCCGCCTCGAGGCCCGTGGGTGTCTGCTCGGTGTAGTAAGCCGCGAGATCCGCGATATCGTCTTCGGAGAGCGTCATAGCCATCGGCGTCATCAGCGGATCCTGCCGCGCGCCGCTTTTGAACGCGTGCAATTGTTTGTCGACGTACTGCGGGTGCTGGCCGGCGAGGTTGGGCCACAGCGGGTTGGTGCTGTTGCCATTCACGCCATGGCACGCAACGCAGGTTGCGGCCTTGGCCTGTCCCTCGTCCGCGGAGCTCTCGGCCCCCGCGCTCGCGTGGGCGAAAAAAACGCACAGGGCGGACAGCAGGACCATCGGCTGATGCTTCATCATGCACTCTCCAGAATTTTTCGTTCGCCTTCGGGCTGTGCTGGTCCAGCGGCCTGAAAAGGCGCGGAATTGTACACTAGCGATGATGCGGCGCCCCCGAGCAAACACGTGGACAAGCGCGCGGTCACGGGCCGCAGCAGCGTCCCGAACGGCGTCACATCTCTTTTCTTTGCGGATTCCCCATGCTGAAGTTTCCTGAAGCCAGTTTCATGACGAGCGCCTGGCGCACAGATCAATGTCCGCCCGATCTGGGCGCTGAGGTTGCGTTCGCCGGCCGCTCAAACGCGGGGAAGTCCAGCGCGCTCAATTCGATCACCGGTCGCAAAAGCCTGGCGCGCATCAGCAAGACGCCCGGCCGCACGCAACTGATCAACTTCTTCCAGCTGCCCGACGGTAATCGTCTCGCCGATCTTCCAGGCTACGGCTACGCCAAGGTGCCGGAGGACATGCGTCGGCACTGGCGCGAACTGCTGACGAGCTACGTGGAATCCCGCGGTTCGCTCCGGGGCATCGTCATCGTCATGGACGCGCGCCGGCCGCTGACGGACTTCGACTGGCAAATGCTGGAATGGGTGCAGGCGCAGGATCTCGCAGCGCATCTGTTGATCACCAAAGCGGACAAGTTGAGCCGCGGCGCCGGGCTGTCGACGCTGAATCAGGTTCGCGTGCAGGTGGAAGGACGAGCCAGCGCTCAGTTGTTTTCAGCGGTCGCCAAAACAGGCATCGAGGAGGCTCGCCGCGAGGTGCTCCGGATGCTGGCTGTCGAGCGAATCAGCGGCCCAAAAAAAGAACCCCGATGACTCTGAGAGTCATCGGGGCAGTGTCACCCGGCATGGGGATGGACCGGGTTAGCCGTCCGCTCAGGGAGGTCAGCGGGCGGAAGCGTCCTGGCCGACGCTCGATAGTTCAGACGCGCGGCTGCTTATAAAGTTCCGACCGATCAGGCTTCCGAATCATGAGAAAATATTCATGATTTCAGTCGCTTATCTGCGACGCGAATGACGCCCGGGAAACGGCGCGCCGACGCCCTGACCGACGATTCGTTGCACAGCGGCAACAAAAAATAGGCGGGCTCTTACCGGCCGACGGCCAACTTGGCTCGACTGGCCCATGACCAGTCGCCCAGTGAGCCAGCCGACCAACTACAGAAACGTAAAGGTTGCTCCGATTGAAATCATGCTGAGATCATCGACGTCGTCCACGTCGAAAATCTCATACTCGGCTCGTACGCTGATGCTCCACACGCGGAACTGCGCGCCCACGCCGTAGGCAAGGTCGGTGCCGTCCTCATCGAACCCGGTCACCTTGGAGTCCCAGCTGATCAGCCCGCCCTTTGCGAACAGGTCCACCGGGCCCACCGCAAGGAAACCGACGCCGAAAGCGGAAATCCCGTCGCCCTCCGCCTCCAGAGGAAATCCCAGCACAGTGTCCTCGGCCTCGCCAAAGTTTACGTAGCTGGCTTCGACTCCGAACCAGTCGAGCGGGCGAATGCCGACGATGAACTTGTAGCCCGTATCGTCACCTTCGAAATCAGCTTCGTCGATGCCGGCAAGATTATCGATCTCCAGGTTCGCCTTACCAACCGAACCGCCGATGTAAATCCCGTTGTCGGCCGCCAACGCCGAACCTGACGCAACCAGTAGGGCGGCTGCGAGAATCGCTTTACGCATAAAGCCTCCATGAGTGAAAAAGCGACGACAGGCTACAGCCAATGGGACCCCGGGTAGGAGTCGCAATGAAGCGACAACAAAGGCTACAGGCGACAGGCCACCGGCTACAGCCAGAAGCAGCGGTTGCCTTTCTCCGACTGTGGACTGGCGCCAGTTGCCTGTGGCCCGTTCAGTGCGCCTCGTCCCAGTTGTCTCCGACGCCGACGTCCACCTTCAGCGGCGTGCTCAGTTGCGCAGCGCTGCTCATCAGCTCGCGCGCGCGGCCGATGAGTTCTTCGACCGACTCGCGGCGTACTTCGAAGACCAACTCGTCGTGCACCTGCATGATCAGATGCGCGTCGATCCGGGATTCTCGCAGCCAGCGATCCACGCCGATCATGGCGCGTTTGATGATATCGGCCGCCGTGCCCTGCATCGGCGCGTTGATTGCGGCGCGCTCGGCGCCCTGTCGCAGCGCGGCGTTTCTTGAAGAGATCTCGTTGAGATAAAGCCGTCGTCCAAACACGGTTTCGACATAACCGCGCTCGCGCGCCTGCTGTCGCGTTTCTTCCATGTACCGCTTTACGCCCGGGTAGCGCTGGAAGTACAGATCGACGTAGCGCTGCGCTTCGCCGCGCGCGATACCGAGCCGCGCGGCAAGGCCGAAGGCGGACATGCCGTAAATCAGACCGAAGTTGATCGCCTTCGCCGAGCGGCGCTGATCCGCGCTCACTTCATCGAGGGACATGCCGAATACCTCGGCGGCCGTCGCCTGATGAATGTCTCGATCCTCACTGAATGCACGCAGCAGACCCGCGTCGCCGGAAAGGTGCGCCATGATGCGGAGCTCGATCTGCGAGTAATCCGCAGCGACGATGCATCGGCCGGCCGGCGCGACGAACGCCTGGCGGATGCGCCGTCCTTCAGGGGTGCGGATCGGAATGTTCTGCAGGTTCGGATCCGCCGAGGACAATCGGCCGGTCGCCGCGACGGCCTGGTGATAACAGGTGTGCACGCGGTGAGTCGCTGGGTTGATCTGTACCGGCAGTTTGTCCGTGTAAGTCGACTTCAGTTTCGAGAAGCCGCGGTAATCCATGATCATCCGCGGCAGCTCGTATTTTTCCGCCAGTTCTTCCAACACGTCTTCCGCGGTCGATGGCTGCCCGGTCGGGGTTTTGCGCAGCACCGGCAGCCCGAGCTTGCCGAACAGAACTTCCTGGAGCTGCTTCGGCGACTCCAGTGCAAAGGGTCCGCCCGCGGCCAGATGCGCCTGCGCTTCGATTTCGCGCATCCGCACGGCGAGTTCGCTGCTCTGCTGTCTGAGCAGGGCGCCGTCGATCAGGACTCCAGTGCGCTCCATACGAAGCAGCACAGGCGCGAGCGGCTGCTCGAGCTCCTCGTACAGCTTGTGCAGCGCCGGCGCCGATTCGATCTTCGACCAGAGCGCCTGATGCAATTGCAACGTGACGTCTGCGCGTTCGGCTGAGTATTGCGTTGCCGCGTCGAGCGCGACCTGGCTGAAATTGATCTGCTTCGCGCCCTTTCCCGTCACTCCCTCATAGCGCAGCGGGTCGAGCCCGAGATATTTTCTTGCAACCGCATCCATGTCATGGCGAGTCGCGGTGCTGTTCCAGACGTACGATTCCAGCATCGAATCGAACCGCATCCCTCGCAATTCGACATCGGCGTGCTTCAACACATGCGCGACGTACTTCAGATCGTGTCCGAGTTTTGCGGGACGCTCGCTTTCAAGCACTCCTTTGAGCGCCGTGAGTACGACCCCCAGCGACAGTTGCTGCGGCGCTCCGGCGTAGTCGTGCGCGACCGGAACATAGGCCGCCGCATTCGGTGCGATCGAAAACGAGACGCCGACGATCTGCGCCTGCATGTAGTCGATCGACGTCGTCTCCACTTCCAACGCAATCAGATCCGCGGATTGCAGGCGATCGGTCCAGCGCTGCAAGTCCTCGAGCGTCATGACGCATTCATAGGTGCGTGGTGCGCGCAGCGCCGCAGATTCGACCGGCCCTGTCGAACTCGGAGCCGTCTGCTCGTCGCCGCCTTCGCTGAGCTGACGCAGGAACGCGCGCAGCTCAAGCCGCGTGTACAGCTCGCGCAGGCGTTCGCGATCGGCGTCGGAGTGGATCAGCGCCTCGGGCGCGTAATCGAGCGTGACGTTGCAATCAAGCGTCGCAAGGCGACGCGAGAGTTCAAGGTCCTTGAGGCTGGCGCGCAGGCTGTCGCCCACCTTGCCGGAAATCGTCGCCGCGTTCTCGACCAGCTTGTCGAGCGTGCCGAAGTCGTTCAGCCACTTCGCCGCAGTTTTCGGTCCTACCTTGGGGACGCCTGGGATATTGTCCGAGGTGTCGCCCACGAGAGCGAGGTAGTCGACGATTTGCTCGGGAAACACATCGAACTTGTTTTTGACTCCGGCCCGATCCAGCCGCGATCCGGTCATGGTGTTCACAAGTGTGATGCGCTCATTCACCAGCTGCGCCATGTCCTTATCGCCGGTCGAGATGAGCACATCGATGTCGCTCTCAGCGGCCCGTTTCGCAAGCGTGCCGATCACATCGTCTGCTTCGACTCCGTCGATCCGCAGCAGGGGCAGCCCCATCGCCAGTACGCAATCGAGCAGCGGCTGCAATTGCGAGCGCAAATCATCGGGCATCGGCGCGCGCTGCGCCTTGTAAGCGTCGAACAGATCATCGCGAAACGTCCGGCCCGGCGCATCGAACACGACTGCTATCAATTGCGGCGCTTCTTCCTTGCACAGTTTCTGCAGCATGTTGAGCACGCCGAGCACGGCGCCCGTCGGCTCGCCTTTCGAATTCGTCAGCGGCGGCAGCGCATGAAACGCGCGATATAAATAGGAGGACCCGTCCACAAGGACGAGCTTGCGTCTGGCGTTCATCAATGGCCGGGCGGCGGGACTGGTTGGGCGTCCGCGGGTCGGTCCGGATCAGGCGGCGGAACCGACGGCGCAGTCGCGCTCTCGGCAGCGTCTTCCTTCTGCGATTGGGGCGCAGGGTTCGGCGCGGTCCGTCGCTTGCGCGGCGCAGTCGTTTCGGACGCAGGGGCGACGGGTTCCTGCTGCGGCTGATCAGGCAGATACAGCGGACCTTTGAGGCCGCAGCCCGAGATCAACAGTGCGACCAGACCCGGTGCAAGGTGTTTCGTGTACGCCGAAAACATTCTTTCTTATTCCGCAGGTGTGCGTTCGAGCACGAACATCGTAATGCGCGAAATACAGACCAGTCGATCCTGCTCATCGGTGATGCGAATCTCCCAGATGTGGCTGCGCCGCCCGATGTGCACCGGACGCGCGGTGCCGATCACCCAGCCGCTTGAAACCGCGCGCACGTGATTCGCGTTGATCTCCTGACCAACGACCCGATATTTTTTGCGATCGACGGCCAGACCGGCGCCGGTGCTGCCGAGCGTCTCGGCGAGCGCAACGGATGCGCCGCCATGCAGGATGCCATAGGGCTGCTTCGTGCGATCGTCCACGGGCATGCGCGCGCGGATGTAGTCATCGCCGAGTTCAGTGAACTCGATGCCGATGTGCTGCGGCATGCTCGCGCCGAAGAAGCGGACCTGATCGATTGTGTGGGGTTCGAACCAGATCATATGAAGTGAATGGTGAGTTGTGACTAGTGACTGGTCAGAGGAGGCGGTAGTGTACTTTGGCGAGGTTCCCGTGTGCGACCGAAGCGCACTATTCATCAGTCACTAGTCGCCGGTCACTTCTTCTTCAGCTTCTCGCCCACTCTCCGATACGCCTCCCGGAAGGAAACGCCTTCCTTCACCACCAGGTCGTAGGCCTCGGCCGCGGCGTTGATCGAAGGGTCGAGCCGGATCTTGTCAGGGCGGAAGCGAACGCCTGCGAGCGCCGCGGGAAGCATCGCGAGTGTATCGAGACACAGGTCGATGCTGCGGAACAGCGGCGCCTTGATGAGCTGCAGATCGCGTTGATAGCCGGAAGGCAGCTTCGCGACGATGCCCATGACTTCCAGGAGACACGCCTGCGCCGTCGCGCTGCGACCGCGAATCAATTCAAACACGTCGGGATTGCGCTTCTGCGGCATGATCGAGGAGCCCGTGGTGAACGCATCGGGCAGTTCCACGAACGAGAATTCCTGCGTGTAGAACAACAGCAGATCGGCGGACAGGCGGCCGACGTCCTGCATCACCAGTGCGATTTCGAACAGCAGCTGCGCTTCAGCCTTGCCGCGCGACAGTTGCACGGCGGTGACCGGTTCATGCGCGACCTCGAACCCCAGCCGCCGCCGCGTAGCGTCGCGATCGAGCGGCAAATTCGGCGCGCCGTAGCCGGCGGCTGAACCCAGCGGACTCTTTTGCAGTCTGCGATGAACGTTGCTCAGCGCTTCCGCGTCGTCGCGGAGCTCCGACGAATAACCGCCGGCCCACAAGGCCACGGAGCTCGGCATCGCCTGCTGCATATGCGTGTAGCCCGGCAATGCGACCTTGCCCTGGCGCTTTTCAAGTTCATCCAGCGCGTCGGCGACTGCGGTTGCACCGTCCCTGAGAGCTTCAACGACATCGCGCAGATACAGCCGCACCGCGGTCAATACCTGATCGTTGCGTGAGCGTCCCAGATGCACGCGCTTGCCCGCTTCGCCGATGCGCGTAGTCAGCAGATTCTCGAGCGCAGTCTGGCCATCCTCGTGTTCGAGTACGACCTGCCATTCACCGCGTGCGTGCGCGGCCGCGATTTCCGTCAGACCATCGCGGATCGCAGCGAGATCGATATCGGAGAGCAGCGCCTGCGCATTCAGCATTTCCGCGTGCGCAATCGATGCGCGCACGTCGTACTGCACCAGCCGGTTGTCGAGCGCATGGTCCTCGCCCGCCGTGTAGCGCAGCACCCGCTCATCGAGCGGTGCGCCTTTGTCCCAAAGGCGCGTCATGGAGAGTCCCCATGACGCAAGCCGACAGGCGACAGGCGACAGGCGACAGGCAGAGCCGGAGTTCGCGCCCGCTTAGGTAAAACGACATCTAATGGAGATGTCGCAGCCGTCTTTCGAACCATCTGGCTGTAGCCCGTAGCCCGTAGTCCGTAGTCCGCGTTCATACCGCCTGCTGTTCCGCCGGCGACAGCGCACTGATGTTCTCGACGATCAGTGTGCCCGTGCCTTCGTTCGTGAACACTTCCGCAAGAATGCCGTCGGGCGACTTGTACGAAGTCACATGTACGCGACGTACTCCGCCGCGAATTGCATCTTCAATGGCTTTCGCCTTCGGGAGCATGCCGTCCTTGAGACTGCCCTGGTCCTTGAGGCGTTTGAGACCGGCGAGATCCGTGTACGAAATAATTGAGCGCGGATCGTCCAGCGACTCGAGAATGCCGGGCGCGCCGGTGCACAGCATCAGCTTCTCCGCCTTCAATGCAGCGCCGATGCCCGCCGCGACGGTGTCCGCGTTGATATTGAGCAGAGTGCCCTTGTCATCGGCGGACAGGGGACTCACCACCGGCATCATGCCGTCATCGAGCAGTTGCTGCAGCACCTTCGCGTCGATCAGATCGATGTCGCCGACGAAACCGTAGTCGACCACCTCGCCTTCGACAGTGACTGGCGGACGCTTGTGCGCGCGCACGAGCCCGGCATCCACGCCGCTCACGCCAATCGCTGATATGTCGAACTCGCGACAGATGCCGAGGATCTGGGTGTTGACCAGACCGTTCAGCACCATGCTGGTCACTTCCATCGATTTCTCGTCCGTGACGCGACGACCAGCGACCATGCGCGGTTCGATGCCGAGCTTCTGCTGAAGATGCGAGAGCTGCGGTCCGCCGCCGTGCACCAGCACGACCCGGATGCCGACCTGATGCAGGATCGCGACTTGCTCGATGAGCGCGCGCGTCGCTTCGAGGTCGCCGAAGACGCCGCCGCTTGCCTTGACGACGAACACCTTGCCTTTGTACATGCGGATGTACGGGGCGGCGCTGCGCAATGCGCGAATCGCAACGGACGGGTCGGTACGGAGCACGGGAGGGATACCTCGTAGATACAACGTAAATGCAAACAAAAAGCTGCTAGCTACTAGCCGCTAGCAAGAGTCAACAGTCATTCTGACCAGCAGCTAGTCGCTAGCAGCTTCCTGGCTATCCCCGCAATAAGCGATACAACACCGCCATCTGCACCACCATCCGGTTGAACGCTTCGCGGATCACCACGCTGCGCGTTCCGTCGAGCACTTCGTCGGCGACTGCAACGTTGCGGCGCACCGGCAGGCAATGCATGAAGCAGCAATCCGGGTCCGCGGTTTTGAACCAGCTGTCCTTCACGCACCAGTCGCTCAGGTACTCGCGCAGGCGACCATCCGCTTCGGCGTCGCCGTAGTGTTGCGGAGAACCCCATTCTTTCGCATAGACCACGTGCGCACCCTCGAGCGCCTCAGATCGTTCAGTGCTCTCGCGCACCGATCCGCCAGACGCCTTCGCGGCCATACGCGCTTTCTCCATGATCGGCTCGGGCAAGGCGAACCCATCGGGTCGCAACACGACCACATCCATTCCGCGCAGCGCAGCCATGTGTACGGTCGAGGAGGGCACCGCGAGCGGCAATGCGCGCGGATGATTGGTCCAGCTCAGCACGAACTTGCCGCGTTCGGGTACGCGCAGTTCATCCATCGTTCGCCAGTCGGCGAGCGCCTGACATGGATGGCTTATCGCGGATTCCATGTTCACCAGCGGCTTGTCGCACAGGTCCGCCATCATGCGAAAACCGGTCTCGGCGAGATCCGCCGCGAGATTGCGACCCTCCGCGAACATGCGAATGCCGATGGCGTCGCAGTAGGACGCAAGCACCGGGACCGCTTCGCGCACGTGTTCGGCTGCTGCGCCGTTCATGATGGCGCCGGCGCGCGTCTCCATTTGCCACGTGCCCTGGCCGGGCGTGATCACGACCGCAGTGCCGCCGAGTCTCATCATCGCGCTCTGAAAGGAAGCGAGCGTGCGCAGCGACGGATTCAGAAACAACAGCCCCAGCACCTTACCCGCGAGCGCCTGCGGCTGCGGATGCTGCTGCAGTCGTGCTGCGAGCCCGAGCAAGTCCAGTACCTGCTCGCGCGGGAAATCGGCCAGATCCAGAAAGCGATTCATGTCATACCCGTTTTTTGCGTTAGCTCGCGAGCCGCTGCAATGCGTCGCGCAGCTGCGCGACGTGCTGACTCTCCAGCACGAACGGCGCAAGGATGCGCAACACATCCGGATCGGCGCTCGTGCCCGTGAGAATGTCGAGCTCGAGCAATTCGGCCTGCACATCTTTGGCCGGTCGCGAAGTACGCAAGCCGAGCAACAAGCCGGCGCCCTGCGCTCCGACGATCGGCCCGACCATGCATGTCGCGCGAATTTCCTTCGAACGCTGACGTACGTTATCGAGCAGCTTTTCGGACTGGATGATGTCGATCACTGCTTCGACGATTGCACAAGCCATCGGTCCGCCGCCGAACGTCGTACCCAGCGTGTCAGTCTTGAGGTACGCAGCGACGTGGTCGGCGACCAACATCGCCGAGACGGGAAAGCCTGCACCGAGCGCCTTCGCTGTCGTGATGATGTCGGGCGTGACGCCGTACATGTTCGCGGCGAACGGATATCCTGTGCGGCCGACGCCGCACTGAACTTCATCAAAGATCAGAATCGAGCCGTTTTCGCTACAGCGAAAGCGCAGCGCCTCGAGGAACACCTGCGGCAGATCGACGGCGCCGGCGACGCCCTGCACCGGCTCGACGATCACTGCAGCGGTGTCGTCGTCGATCAGTGAACCAAGATTACCGATGTCGCTGGGCTTGATGAACGTGACATCGAAGGGTTTCTGCGGAAAGCCATACCACTTCTTCTGCGCTCCCCATGTCACCGCGCCGGCGGCCGCTGTTCGACCATGAAAGCCGCCTTCGATGGCGATGATTTTGGTCCCGCCCGTCATTTTGCAGGCGAGCTTGAGCGCGTTCTCGTTCGCCTCCGCCCCCGAGTTGACGAAAAAAACAGTGTCCAGACCGAGCCCGCAGAAGTCCGCCAGCTTCGTCGCCGCGCGCCGACGTACATCCAGCGGCACCGCATTGCTCTGAAAGCACAATGCACGCGCCTGCAAGGTCAGGGCCTCGACCCACCGCGGATGCCCATAGCCAAGCGCCGCGACAGCATGCCCGCCGTAGAGATCGAGCACTTTGCGTCCGCCGGTCGTATGCAGATAGACGCCCTGCGCATCATTCACCGCCAGCGGAAACTGGGCGAACACCGGCGCAAGGTGATCCGGCAGGGCTTTACTGATTGAAGTTACGTTGTTCATTTCTCTAAGCGACCAGCGGCTGGTCACTTCCCTCTCACGTCCACCCCGCCGCCGGCGTCAGCAGCCCGGTGGTTTCATGGAAACCGAAGATTCGATTCAACCATTGAATGCCGCCGCCCGCCGCGCCCTTGGTGAGATTGTCGATAGCACACATCACCGCAATTGCTTCACCATCGGCGGCGCCGCTCAGATACGCGTAGTTGCTGGCGGCGACATCCTTGATGTGCGGCATCGCAGGCGCAACCCGGACGAACGGCTTGTCGGGATAGAACGCCCGCAATGCGTCGAGCAGCTCGGGCGTTTTGATTGCGCGCTTCGCTGTCGCCTGCACGGTCACATGGATGCCGCGCGCGAACGGACCTGAGTGCGGCACGAAACTGAATTCAGCGTTCACACCCGAAGCTATCTGTGCAAGCGCCTTGATCTCGGGCGTATGTCGATGCGATAGCGGGTTGTACGCGTACAGATCGCTATGGCGCTGCGGATGATGCGTGCCCGCACCCGGCGTACGTCCTGAACCCGTGCTGCCGGTAATGCCGCTGACGAAGATGCGCGGCTCGGCGAGACCCAGCTTCAGAAGCGGCACGCTCGCGAGCAACACCGCGGTCGCAAAACAGCCCGGGTGTGCGACATGCGGCGTGCGCAGCACCTCCAGATGCTCAGGAACTGCGCAACTGAACTGACTGATGCGATCAGGCGCGCCATGCGCATGCTTGTAGACAGCTTCGTACGCGCCAGGCGTTGCGTAACGATAGTCGGCGGAAATATCGATGACGCGCGGCTTGGCGCCCTCGGCTTCAGCCGCGCGCAGCACATCGTCGATCAGCTTGGCGGCGACGCCGTGAGGCGCTGCCGAGAGAATCGCCGATTGAGACGCCGAACTCGCAACCCGGGCAACGTCCGCAAGACTCGAGAACGCGAGCGTCGGATACACCGGCGCGAGATGCGGAAAGAACTTCGCAACCAGCTCGCCAGGTTGACTGTCCGATAGCACCGCTTTGAGTTCGAGTCGCGGGTGCGCGGCGATCAGGCGCAGCAGTTCGCCGGCGACGTAGCCGGTGCCGCCGAGGACCAGAGTCGGAAGTCGTTCTGTCATGGTCATGTGCTCTGCCGCATGTCGGCCGCTCCATGCTCCCGACAGGATCGGCGCTCCCTACATCCCTGCAGGTCGGTCATTCCGACTCCTCCGTGTTGGCGATCGGCTTCGTCTTCAAACCGAGAACCTCGATCACCCGATCGCCCAGCGCAGCGCCGTCTGTAATCGCGTTGAACGCCGGTACGCCGAACTGATCGCGGATGATATTGACGCCCACCGCGTTGTCGGTCGCGGGACCGGTCACAACCGAGGGCTCGATGCCGAACTTCTCGCGCAGCAGCTTTACGCCGCCCCATGCGGCCACAGGGTCATTTGCAGACAACACTACTGACGTCAATGCGCTGCGGATGTCCGGCGAAGACAGAATCGCTTCGACGCCATATGCGCCGAGAATGCCGTCGCCCAATTCAAAGACGATCACATCCGGTTCGCCTTGCGACATTTCCGTGAGCAATGCACGCGTGATCGCCGGGCCGTTCTTCGCCGTCGTCGTGACGACGCCCAGGTCGGTGAAGATCATGCTGCGCCGTGCGCCGGCGTCTTCCATCGCGAGAATATCGCGGCGCAGGGACACGCCGGTCGCCTTGAACGCGTGCACATTCAAACCGCGATGGCGCATGCGCGAGACGATCTGACAGGCCGCCGCCGTTTTGCCGGCTTCCATGCAGGTGCCTGCCAGCGCCACGACCGGAACGTTGCGGGTGTTCAACGTCGCGTTGAAGTCGAGCCGCTTGTAACCGACGCGCGCAGGTACGCCGATGCGTTCGCCAAGATACGGAAACTGCAGCACGACGCCAAGCACGCGCGCATCGAAGGGCCGCCCTTTCTCGGGATTGACCGAATCGACGATGCCGAGGACCCCGCCGATGTTCAACACCTGGATGACGTCGCCTTCCTTCACGGACTCGGGCAGGTGCCCGGAATAGCCGAACAGGGCCTGCCGATGGCCGAGCGCGCCAACGATCACGTCGCCCCTCGAGACCTTCGCCATCCGGCCGCTCGTCAGCTCCAGCGTGTTGTACGTCGACTTGTTGTTGAGAATCTCAACGACGAGCACGACGCCTTCCTCGCACGGAATATCCGTTGTGGCGACTCGCAATTCATGCCCCAGGTTCAAGGCCTGAGTAATCGATGCGACTTTATCGACGACGACGGTTTTCATCTTGGTAGTGACTTGTGACTTGTGACTTGTGACTTGTGACTAGTGACTAGTGACTGGTGAACAGGTTGTGAGTCGTGAGCCGTGAGCCGTGAGTGATCGGAGTGACATCTTGCGACTCACTACTCACTACTCACTACTCACGATTCACAACTCACTTCGATTTTCCGGCTCTCGTCCAGAACATGCCCGGCAGGCCCACCATTTTCGAGAAGCCGAGCGCGTCCGCGGCGGTCCATTCGCCTGCGGCTTCGCCATAAACGCCTTTCGATGCGGCCAGCATCGAGAACGGCGACGTTACGCCTTCGATAAACACGCTGCCCGAGCGATAAAGTACCTTTACCTGGCCCGTGACGCGCTCCTGTGAAGACACGAACAGGGCTTCGATATCGCGGCACACCGGATCCAGATGCTGACCTTCGTGCACGAGATCGCCGTACGGTCCCGATAGCATTTCCTTCACGCGCTGCTGACGACCGGTCATCACGAGCTTCTCGAGTTCGCGATGCGCGCTGATGAGCACTTCGGCGGCGGGCGCTTCAAAGGCGACCCGACCCTTCGTACCGATGATGGTGTCGCCCAGATGAATGCCGCGACCCACGCCGAACTTCGCGCCGATGGCTTCGACTTTCTCGATGAGCGTCACGGGGTCGAGCGGAACGCCGTCGAGGCTCGAGGGCGCGCCCTGCTGGAAACCGATCGTGTGCGACTCGGCCGACTGCGGCCTGGTGAAGGCATCCTTCGACAACACCCACGCATGGTCGGGAATGCCGCCATCGGATGTGAGCGTCTCCTTGCCGCCAATGGTTACACCCCACAAGCCGCGATTCACCGAATACGCCGCGCCATACGGAGGGATCGTGAGATTGCGATCTTCCAGATACTTGAGCTGCTCGGGACGCTTGAACGCCTGATCGCGCACGGGCGCCAGAATCGTGAGCTCCGGCGCCAGCGTTCGCAGGGCGACCTCGAAACGTACCTGATCGTTCCCCGCCGCCGTGCAGCCGTGTGCAACGACTTTGGTGCCGAGCTTGCGGGCGTATTCCGCGATCGTCTGCGCCTGCATCACTCGCTCGGCGCCGACGCACAGCGGATACATCTGTCCGCGCTTCACGTTGCCCATGATCAGATACTTGATCACCTGCTCGAAGTAATCCTGTCGCGCCTCGACCAGGATGTGATCCTTCGCGCCGAGCGCGCGGGCGCGCTGGTCGAGCACTTTCGCCGCGTCTGCATCGATGCCGCCGGTGTCGACCGTGACCGTGATGATCGGTCGCTGGTAGTTCTCGCGCAGCCACGGCACGAGAAAGGACGTGTCGAGGCCGCCGGAAAAGGCGAGAAGTATAGGTTCGGAGCCCGCGGCGAGAGTCGTCATGTGAGTCGTGGACCGTAAAGTGAATCGTGACTGGTGAGTCGTGAGTCGTGAGTCG
>JBOHZJ010000048.1:0-2684 GCA_050738395.1 Steroidobacter sp. | reverse complement strand
AGCGTGTTCAGCGCGCTGACGAGGCGCCAGACCGGCGAATCCACCATCGCTTTGTTGCTGGAGTGAATGTCCCCCTTCGGGCCGCGGCCCCACTTCTCGCCGCTTGCGATCAGCTCCAGCTCGACGATGCCCTTGGAGCCGAGATTGACCGCAACGGCGCCATTGATGTCCTGCCAGCTTGCGGGAATGAAGATGCCCTCGGCCTTCTTGAGCGCGGCGAAGATATCGGAGCGCTGCACGATCTGGTGAAAATTCGGCGAGCCAATTTCTTCCTCGCCCTCGGCAACCAGCACGAGGTTGACCGGGAGTTTCACCTTGGCCGCACGCATCGCATGAAGCGCGGCAAGCACGGTCGCCTCGGGTCCTTTCTGATTGACGGCGCCGCGGCCGACGATCGCCCGACCGAACCCAGGTTTGTCGACGATCCGCGCTTCGAGCGGCGGTGAGGACCATTCGGCCGGGTCGAACTGCTTGACGTCGTACATGAAGTAGAGAGCGAGCGTGCGCTTTGCGCCGTTGTCCATGGTCGCGAACACGCCGGGATGCCCGTCAGTAGGTACGATCTCGGCCTGATCGAAGCCCGCCTCGCGCGCGAGAGTCGCCATGTACTCAACGCCCTCGCGCATATTGAGGTTCTCCGCAGCGATGGAGGGCAGCGCGATCCAATCCTGGATACGCTTGATCGCGGCCTCGCGACCGGCTTCTGCGGCTTTGCGGACGGCCGGGTACAGATCGCCTGCCGCCCACGCGTCGCGCGAGCCGAAAACGACCGAGCCGCCTACCAGCGCCGCCGCAGTCAGAAACTCGCGGCGATCCAGGCCGTTCGGTGTGCGCGTGGATTCAGACATGGCTTCTTCCTCATTCGCTCAGAGTGATGATTCGATTCGCGGTCCGCATTGCCGGAGCATCTCACACGCGCCGGCTACGGCAAACGTGCGGGAAACGTCGGGGTCAGGTCTTGCGATCCATCTAGGGGAAACGTCGGGTCAGGTCTTGCGATTCGCATCCACGAGACGGACGCGACTGACCAGGACGCTTGCAAACCGCGCAAGCAGCGCGACCGCGTGAGCCTGAGCATCTGCGTGCGTCGATGCTGACGCGCGGATATGGAAATTATGAGTTTCCCATTCAAGGCTACTCGCGACGCCTGATGTTCCTTAGGCTTGAGCTCGCCTAGCCGCGATGTGTTACGCAGATTGAGACGCTGCGTCAGCGCAGCGTCGGTCACGGCGATGTTCGTCAGTTCGTAACACATCGCTCGTTTGTCTTAGAGGATGGCGTTCATGCCGCACCAAGCTACCGTCAATCGTCGCATCGTTCTCGCCTCCCGCCCAAGCGGTCTGCCTACAGCGCGCAACTTTCGCCTCGAGGAGATCGCTGTTCCTGCGCCAGGTGAGGGTCAGGTGTTGCTGCGGACGCTGTATCTCTCGGTGGATCCATACATGCGAAACGTAATGGAGGAACTCGGCCCGGTTTACGCCCCTTCAGTACACCTCGGAGAGCCGATGGTGGGCGGTACGGTGAGTCGCGTCGTTGCGTCCGGGCATCCGGGTTTTAGAGCAGGAGATCTGGTGCTCAGCAGCTCTGGCTGGCAAGACTATGCTTTGTCGGATGGAGGCGATCTCATGGCGCTCGGTCAAATGGCCCAGCCTTCTCAAGCGTTGGGTGTCCTCGGCATGCCCGCCTTCACTGCGTACGTCGGCTTGCTGGACATCGGTCAACCTCAACCGGGTGAGACAGTGGTTGTGGCGGCGGCGACTGGTGCGGTTGGCGCGGTTGTCGGGCAGATCGCCAAGCTCAAGGGCGCGCGCGTGGTGGGCGTCGCAGGCGGTGCGGAGAAACGTCGCTACGCAGTCGAGGAACTTGGCTTCGACGTCTGCCTCGACCGCCGCGATCCGCAGCTTGCGGAGCAACTTCGCACGGCTTGCCCGAATGGTGTGGATGTCTATTTCGAGAATGTGGGCGGCGCGGTATTCGACGCAGTGTTGCCGCTGCTCAACATCCGTGCGCGTGTACCAGTGTGCGGCGTGATCGCTCATTACAATGACAGCGCCCCACCAGCCGGCCCGGATCGCCTTCCACACACCATGTCAGCGATCTTGCAGAAGCGCATCCGTATGCAGGGCTTGATCATTCTCGACCACTACGCCGATCGCTTCGAAGCCTTCCGACGGGACATGAGCGAATGGGTCCGCGCTGGTCAAGTGAAGGTGCGCGAAGACGTCGTTGACGGACTGGAAAACGCGCCGACAGCGCTTATCGGCCTATTGGAGGGGCGCAACTTTGGAAAGTGCGTGGTGCGAGTGGCCGATGAGTGACTACACGCGGGCCGTTTGAGCTCCCTCCGAAGATGAAACTTCGGGTCGAAACAAAAAAGGGGGAAGACGCAGGCCAGGACAGGCATCAATCTTTGTTACGAATCGATGGGTGTTCAGGGCGAGGACGCATCGCTCGTTTGTCCTAAGCTCGATCACCGCTGCCGCTGAAGAACGCGAGCTCGTCGTTCCCTCTTGATTGATCATCCGTATCGGACCGATGGTCCCGCGCGCGCTCTATGTGGGCTGCTACCGATTCGGTTGACACCACCTTCAGCCTAAGCCGCCTGCATCTCGTAGTCGGCGGGGCTTAGATAACCCAACGTGGAGTGTCGTCGTTTCGGATTGTAGAAGCGCTCGATGTAGTCG
>JBOHZJ010000047.1:0-9317 GCA_050738395.1 Steroidobacter sp. | reverse complement strand
TCGACTCTCCTACTACCACCACACCGGGCGCGAGTATTTCCTCGGCGCCCGCTACAAATTCTGAGGATCCCCCTGACCCTCAGCACTATTGGCGTCGAGTCCTCGCGGGCTCGACGCCTCTTTTTTTTTGACGGAAGATTTCATCGATTACAAATCTCTGCATCAACTGATAGGGGGAATCATGCGCACTACAACAATTCTTCTGCGCGCCTTGTGTCTGGCCGCAGCGTCATTTGCGACAGCGTCATACGCACATGGAAGCCGCGATCTCGGACGCGAAACGCTTCACCCGGAGAATGGTTGGGGAGCCAGCGGCGCCGGCGTGAGCGGCGGATCGGCCGCGAGCGCTGAACAGATCTACGTCGTGGCGAACCGACAGGAACTCATCGCCGCGCTCAATGACGGCGTTTATCCCCCGCCTTCATCCACGCCATCGAGCGCGCCCAAGATCATCTACGTGAAAGGCGATATCGACGCCAATGTCGACGATCAGAATCAGCCGCTCGCGTGCACTGCCTACTACCGCGACGGTTATACGCTCGAAGCTTTTCTCGCGGCGTACGATCCAGCCGTCTGGGGGCGTGAGGATGAACCGAGCGGCGCATTGGAAGACGCGCGCGATGCTTCCCGCAGAGCTCAGGAGGCGCGTGTGCGCATCCGTGTCGGCTCGAACACGACCATCGTAGGCGCGGATCGTCGCGCGGCGATCAAGGGAGCCTGGCTCGATCTACGCGGCAGCGCGACCAACAAGCGCAGCAATATCATCATTCGCAATCTGACGTTCCGCGATACGTTCGACTGCTTTCCAGAATGGGATCCGACGGACGGCGATCTTGGCAGTTGGAACGCGCTGTACGACTCCATTTCCTTGCGCGATACGAACAACGTCTGGATCGACCACAACACGTTCGAGGATCGCGACACGCTCGATGCAAATCAGCCGCAGCATTTCGGCGTGTTGTACCAGGTTCATGACGGTCTGCTCGATATCACGAATGCTTCGGATCTCGTAACAGTGTCGTGGAATCGTTTTCGCTATCACGACAAGATGATGCTGATCGGATCATCCGACAGCGCTGCGGCGGACCGGGGCAAGCTGCGCGTCACACTTCATCACAATCACTTCGACGGCATCGGTCAGCGCGCGCCGCGAGTGCGCTTCGGACAGGTGCACCTCTATAACAACTACTACGATGTTCGCGATACGGCGAACTACAGCTACAGCTGGGGTGTGGGAATTGAATCGGCGATTTATGCAGAAGAGAATTTCTTCGTAGCCAATCGCAGTTTCAGCGTGGATCAGATCATCGAGCGCTTCAACGGAACGGCGCTGTCGGCGTCAGGCACGCTCGTCGTCGGCCCGCGGGTTCGCAATCCGGTCGACGTGATTGCTGCATGGAATGCAGTGAATGATCCTGACCTGGGCTTCGACGCCGGCTGGACGCCGACGCTCGACCATCAGCTCTTGCCGGCATGGACCACGCCGATCCTTGTTCCCGTCCTTACGGGGCCCATTTACTAAACCATGGCGACGGCGCACCGCGCGGATGGATCAGTTTGATCGATCGGCGCCGCTGCGGGCGGTCTCACGACCGCCGCAACGGCGGCGCGCGGGAATGCAGCGCTGATTCCGCTATATTTTGACCAGATCCCCGACCCAATCGCGCCGAAATCGGCGCCCGCAGCCATCATCTTCCCGTGCGCGCGATGAAATGGGGACATCCCCCTTTTTCCGCCGGCGCACTCTTCCCTCGAAACCGCGAAATAGGGACTGTCCCCATTTCCCATTTCGAAATAGGGACTGTCCCCATTTCCCATTTCCCATTTCCGGAATCGGGACAGCACCATGAACGAACGCGACGACGCGCCGCCTGAATCTGTTGAACGCCGCCTACTGTTGGAGGCGGGAGTGAGCGTTGCCGCGTTCAGTGCGCTTGCCGGCGCTAGGAATGGCTATGCCGCGCCCTGGCGGCATAGCGTAGCCGCGACGCGCGCGGGAAGAGTCGCCGGCGTTCGCAGCGACGGTGTACATGTCTTCAAAGGCGTTCCGTATGGCGCCGATACGCGCGCGACCCGCTTTCAGATCGCGGCGCCGCCGGACCCATGGAAGGGCGTGCGCGATGCCTTGGAGTATGGACCCTCATGCCCGCAGCCAAACGCCGCGGAGCCGACAAGCGAGGACTGCCTCTGTCTGAACGTCTGGACGCCGGGTCTGCGCGATCAAGGAAAGCGGCCGGTGCTTGTGTACTTCCACGGCGGTGAATTCAGCAGCGGCTCGGGCTCGAGCCCACTGTATGACGGCGCCGGGTTGTGCCGTCGCGGCGACGTGGTCGTCGTCACCCTCAACCATCGCCTCAACATCTTCGGTCATCTGTATCTCGCGCGGTTCGGCGGCAAGTCGTACGCAAATTCGGGCAATGTCGGTCTTCTCGATCTGGTGCAGGCGCTCACGTGGGTGCGGGATCACGCTGCAGAGTTCGGCGGCGATAGGGACTGCGTGACGGTCTTTGGGCAATCCGGCGGCGGCGCAAAGATTGCAACGCTGATGGCGATGCCCGCGGCGCGCGGTTTGTTTCACCGCGCAGCGACGATGAGCGGCCAGCAGATCACCGCATCCGGTCCGCGCAGCGCGACGTTGCGTGCGCGGGCGTGTCTCGACGCGATGCAGATCGACCCGGAGAATCTCGAAGCACTGCTGCAAGCGGATACCGAGCGCCTGATCCAGGCGACGCACGCCGCGGATCCGTCGCTCGCCGATCGCTCCATTTATTTCGGCCCCGTGCTCGATCATGCTGCGCTGTCGCGTCATCCGTTCTACCCGGATGCACCGCAGCTATCGAAAGACATTCCGATGATCATCGGCAATACGCGCGACGAGACACGGGCGTTCAATGGGAACGATCCGGGCATTCACGAACTGTCGTGGCGGGAATTGCCGGAACGCCTGCTGTCCGCACTGTACGTAGACATCCAACCCGAGTACGTCGTCGCCGAGTACCGAGCGTTGTACCCGCACTATTCGCCGACCGAAGTGTTCTTCGCGGCAACCACCGCAGGCCGTTCGTGGCGCGGCGCCGTGATCGAAGCAGAATTACGCGCAGCCCAAGGCTCGCCGGTGTTCGCCTATCAACTCGACTTTCGCTCGCCGCTCGAAGGCGGCCGTTACGGCGCCATGCACACGATGGATATTCCGCTCATGTTCGACAATATCGCGCAACCCGGATCGCTCACAGGATCGAGCGCCGAGGCGCAGCAGACTGCTCATCACATGAGCAACGCCCTGATCGCATTCGCACGCACAGGCGATCCGAATCACACGGGCCTGCCGGAATGGCGCCGGTACACGCTGCCGGATCGCGCGACGATGCTGTTCGATGCACGAGCGAAGCTCGCTAACGATCCGCGCGGCGGCGAGCGGCAGCTATTCGCGCAAGTCCCTTATACGCAGCGCGGCACATACTGAAGCCGGCGACTGGCGATTGGCGGGTGGAGATGTGAGAGCTGCAGGTCGGGGTTTATTCCGACAATCGAGCATGTCGGACAGAAGGCGACGCTGGATTCAGCATCGAGCAGTACGAGGAGGGCGAATGCGAATTGGATCGATCGGGCTGCTGCTTGCACTGTCGGCAGTGATCACGGGATGTGCGCAAACACCCGCGGCGTCCGTCGACGCGTCGCGGCATGTACGTAATCGATTTTTCGTTCGCCAGGATGCGGCGGTAACGCGGGTGGAACCGGGTCCGCATGACGGCGGCGGCGAAACGACTGCATATCGATACTTCGATGACGTCACGGACGCCAGGGTCATCTTTCGCAAGCGCGCACTGCACAAGGGCGCATCAATCGGTATGCACGTGCTCAGTCATGACGAGGTGTACTACGTCGTGAGCGGCCGCGGCGAGTTGCGTGTGGATGATCGGAGGGTGGAGGTCGGCCCGGAAACGGCGATTTTCATGCATGAAGGCGCCGACGTCGGAATCTGGCAGAAGGGCGACGAAGATCTCGTGGTGATCGTCGCGTATCCGCCTCCGGACAAGTCGTGAGTCGTGATTTGTGAGTCGAATCGTGAGTTGTGAATCGGACGAGACGCGCCGATTGAGGACTCACGGCTCCTTCCCTCAGAGCGCCTCGTACCGCACTCCACGAATCCGCGCTTCGCCTTTGCCCGCCACGTAGATCGCCGGGCGCAGACTCAGAAAGTCGCCCGCGACGTTATGGTGATATCCCGAAACTTCCATCTGCACGTCGAACTTCCGCCACTGCCGACCATCGACGCTGTGGCGGAGGGTGACAAACGATTCGACATCCCAGGTTTCCGGATAGCGCCACGGATCATAAACGTGCTCGACCGGGCCGTCGGTCGCGAGCCCGTCGTCGCTCAGCCGCACTCGATCGCCGCCGCTCAGGAAGAGGTACCGTTTACCGTCATCGCGGCTGACGTGCACCCGAGCGTTGGCTGTTCACTCTCGCGAGCGGCGCCGCGGGCAGTCGGCATGCCGCTCGCGGCTGCGCCGAGCAACAGGGATTTGATCGTCTGACGACGGGTTGCAGTCATGGGTAATGAGCTCCGTAGCGGGCGGGACGAACTCGACGGCAAGCGCCTAATGCATTTCGGGCGAGGCGAGGCCGGTCACATCAGTTCGTATTCTGAAGAGGCCGCCTGCGAGCGGCTGCTGAGCGCGTTGCGCCGGGGCGAGCCCGTTCCATGCGGTTGTGACGTACAGATCGCGCAGCTCCGCGCCGCCGAACGCGGCCTTGGTGCAGTTCGCAACTGGCAGTTGCAGGGTTTCCAGCAACGCACCTTGGGGCGAGTAACGTTGCACGCCCCAGCCGCCAAAAAGCGCCACCCACAGACAACCTTCGGCATCGACCGTCGGACCGTCAGGGTAAGCGCCGGGAATATCGATGCGTGCGAACACACGGCCGTTCGAGAGCGATCCATCGTCGTTCAGATCGGCGGCGCAGATCACGCGCTGAGTCGTATCGACAGGATAGAGCGTGCGGCCGTCAGGGCTCACGGCTGGACCGTTGGTAATGATGTAGCCGTCATCGACGCAGCGAAGGCCCTGTGCATCGTAGCGATACAACGCACCCGTCGCCTGAGCCTCGCGATTATCCATCGTGCCGAACCACAGCCGACCGGCCCGATCGACGCATGCGTCATTCGATCTGTTGTGAGGTCGCTCGGCTTCTACGCGCTCGATCAGCGTGAATGACGGGGCGCCTGGATCAAAGCGATGCAAGCCGCTCTTCAGTCCACAGACAAATGCGCCATCAGCAGAAGGAACGATAAAGCCGACGTCTTCAGGCGCCTGCCACGTGTGCTGCTCACCACTCGCCTCATCGAGGCGGTGAATCCGACGGCCCTTGATGTCGACGAACCAGAGCGCCTGTTCGCGTGCAGACCACATCGGCCCCTCGCCGAGCTGCGCGCCCACCGGCCACACGCACTCCGCTTCAGAGTTCATCGCTCATCGCTTGAGAATCATGTATCGAAGATCCCATTTTTTCGGGTCGAAGGGCTGACGTGTTTCTTTGTACTGCGGATAACCGCCGACCTCCGCCTCGCTGTCGATGATCTCGCCCCGACCCTCGATCGTGTCTGCAACGATACGCGCATCGATGGCGTCGCGTTCCCCGGGGCGTGCGCCCGCGTTGCGGATGATCGAATCCTGCACGTCGGCGGCGCGCAGAAGCTTCACGTTGAGCGGCAGCGCAGGCCGTGCGAGCGGCAAAATCTTCGCACTTGCTGTGGTGTAACGCCCGATCTTCTCGAGCGGGCGGCCGACCCAATCGACCGCCAGATTGTCGTCTTCATAAAGCTCGATATCTCCGGAGCCGCCGAGCATGAAGAGCGGCAGACCCGGCGGGGTTGACGGCCCGCCGCGCAACACGTTGCCGATGAGCGTCATCTGGCCGTTCTGATACGGCTGCGCGCCCCATTCCTCGGCAATCAGGTTGTAATGCACGGCGCGCGCACCGGGGTTGTAGATGAGATTGTTGATCACCATGCCGCGCACGCCGCCCTTGAACAGGGGATTGCGCTCGTAGTTGTGTGCGTACAGATTGCCGACGATCAGGATGTCCGACGCATTGTCGTGAATGAGCGAGCCCTTCGAGTGCTCGCCCTTGGAATGCGTCGAATAGGCGAGGCCTTCCGCAACGATGTTGTTGCTGAACGTGATTCGACGTGAGGTTCCCTCGCGCCATTCCGCCGGCGTCTTGCCTGTGAAGCGCGGCCCGGAAGCCGAAAGGTTTTCATCCACACCCCACGTCATCGAGCAGTGATCGACGATGACGTTGTATGCGTTCTGCGTGGAAAAAGCGTCCGGCTCCCAGCCGCTGCGCTTCGCCGCATCGGCGGATCCGGTGCGAACGCGGATGTGCTGAAGGATGACGTCGTGCGTCATGACGTCGACGCCCGTGCGAATCAGTGTGACGCCCGGCGAAGGCGCCGTTTGTCCCGCGATCGTGAGGAACGGCTTCGTGATCCTGATTTCATGTCTGGCGAAATCGATGACGCCGCCGACCTCGAACACGACGATGCGCGGCCCGTCAGCATTGATCGCTTCCAGCAGCGAGCCCGGGCCGGTCGGCGCGAGCGTGGTGACGCGCAGAATCCTGCCGCCGCGACCGCCTGGCGTCTGTGCAGCGGCGCCCTGCGCGCCGGGAAATGCGAGCAGCTGTTCGTCGGCCTCGATGGCGAGCGACAACGACAGCAGCGAGGCGAGCAGGCCCGCCTTTGTGAGCAACGATAACAAGTCTGTTCGCATCGAATTCCCCTTTGGCCGCGGCCCGCACGCAACGGGCAATGCACGTTCGAGTATGACTTTTAAACGTAGAGCGAGAACGCATCCGCCGCCCTCCGCTCTACGCCGATCGGATTGTAAATGACACCGGTTTCCTATATACAGCCCTGCAAGCGGATTCGTGCTTGATTTTAGGCACTTGCTGCAATGATTTTCGATTGGAGACGCCCTCGAGCATGAGCGGTCTGGCGCGACACGATTCTTCCACCGGCGCCGCGGCGATGATCGCGGATCAGTTCGTACGCGCGCGCCTGGAAGCGCGGGCATTGAAGGCCTATCCCGGAATTGTTCCGTCCGACATCGAAGCGGCGTATCGATGTCAGGAGGCGGCGATCGAGCGCTGGCCAGAGCGCGTCGGGGGTTGGAAGGTCGCGCGCATCCCGCCCGCGCAGCAAGGCCAATACGGCGAAGAGCGCCTGATCGGTCCAGCATTCAGAAATAACATTCGCACCGCAAGGCCCGGCGAAGTTCTCGAGTGCCCAGTCTTCGAAGGTGGTTTTGCTGCGGTCGAGGCCGAACTCATCATTCGCGTCGGGATCAACGCGCCGGCGCAGAAAACCGAATGGACGCTCGACGAAGCGGCGGCGATCGTCGGTGAGCTATGCATCGGCATTGAAGTCGCAAGTAGTCCGCTCGCGACGCTGAACGACCTCGGCGCGGGCGCCGTGATTTCGGACTTCGGTAATAACTGGGGCATCGTGGTGGGCGGCGCCATCGCCGGCTGGCGTACGCTTCACGAAGCCATCGCGCTGAGCTTCATCGATGATGAGTTCGTCGGGCGCGGCGCGTCGTCGTTGCGGCACGGTCCATTGAGTGCGCTCGCGTTTACGCTGGCAAAGTGCGCAAAGCGCGGCCGACCGCTGCGCGCGGGCGATGTCATCACCACCGGCATGATTACGGGCGTGCATGACATTCGCATTGGGCAGCGTTCGCGTCACGTGTTCGAGGGCTTCGGCGAAGTGAGCTGCCGCGCGGTGCGTGCTGTCGCGCATGCTGGCGCGAGGCGTCCATGAATAGACGCGACGTGGTCATTGGTTTGGGTGCGTTGAGCCTGTCGCAGGCGCAATTTGCCGTCGCCGCGACGAACAGCGTGATGACCGCCGCGGACGTGCACGTCGACGGTTATCCGACAGTCGAAGCCGTGCGCTGGATGGGCAGGCGCATCGAAGAGCAGACCGACGGACGCCTGCGAATCCGCGTGTACTTCGCAGGCCAGCTCGGCCGCGAATCGGACACGATCGATCTCGCCCGCTTCGGCGCCCTCGACATCACGCGCGTCAATTTCGCGCCGCTCAATAATCCGTTTCCGACGACGCAGATCTTTTCGCTCCCGTATGTCTTCGATTCGGTGGAGCACATGCGTCGCGCGGTCGATGGCGAGCCGGGTCGTGTCGTACTGAAGGAATTCCAGAAGCGCGGATTGATCGGCCTTGCGGTCTACGATGCAGGCTCTCGCTCCTTCTACAACGTGAGCCGGCCGATACATGAGCCGGCGGACCTGAACGGCCTCAAGATCCGCGTGCCGCCGTCGGATATTTTCATCCAGCTGGTGCGAGCGCTTGGCGGCAATCCGACGCCGCTGCCTTTCGGCGAAGTTTACTCGGCGATGCAAACGCATCTGATCGAGGGCGCGGAGAACAATTGGCGGACGTTCCACACCAGTCGTCAGTTCGAAGTGGCGCGTTACTGGTCACAATCGGATCACTCGTACTCGCCCGAGGCGTTGCTGCTCTCGAAGCGAACCTACGACGCGCTTGCACCTTCGGATCGCGAAATCGTGCTCGCTGCAGCACGCGACAGCGTGCCGTACATGCGGCAGTTGTGGGACAAGATGGAAGCAGATTCGCGCGCTCATGTGCTCGCCGCGGGCGTGAAGGCGAACGACGTCGATGCGCAAGCGTTTCATCGCGCCGCCTCCCCGCTACTCGAGCGCTATCTGGACGATGCAGGGTTGAGCATGCTGTACAAGAACATCCGCGCGCTCGCCTGAGCTGACGCGGCAGACGGGGAAGGATCATCGACGCCGACACCACACCCTCACGATCCGCGATTGCGTCGCTGGCGCGCATGACTGTCGCCGTTGCGGGCGTCGCGCTGGTCTCGATGGCCGCCATTCAGGCGTGGCAAGTCTTCGCGCGCTATGTCCTGAACGATTCACCGAGCTGGACCGAACCGTTCGCGCTGCTCTGCATGAGCACGACCATGATGTTCGGCGCGGCTGCGGGCGTTCACTCGGGCCGGCACTTCGGATTCTTCATTGTCGCGGAAAGCGCGCGACCCGGAGTGCGTCGAGCCCTGCGCCTGATCGCGCAACTCATCGCTGCAGCCATCGGGGCCATGCTCGCGATCTGGGGCGGACAGATGGCGTTGCACGCATGGGACTACCCGATCGCAGGCGCACCCTTGCCGCAAGGGGTGGTCTTCCTGCCGCTGTGCCTCGGCGGAGCGCTTATCGCGGTGTTCGCGATCGAGAAAATGGTCAGAAGAAGCGGTTAGCGGTTAGCGGTT
>JBOHZJ010000046.1:0-6727 GCA_050738395.1 Steroidobacter sp. | reverse complement strand
GTTATTTTCCTGAGTGTCGACGGCAAGCTCGCCGGCGCCGTCGCAGTGGGTGATTCAATCAAGGACACGACGCCGGATGCACTGCAGGCGCTCAGATCCGATGGGCTCAGGCTGGTGATGCTCACCGGCGACAGTCGGTCCACGGCAAACGCGGTCGCAAGGCGGCTGCCGATCGATGAAGTCATTGCGGAAGTGCAGCCGAAGGACAAGTCGGATGTCGTGGCGCGGCTGCAGTCGCAGGGTCGACGCGTTGCAATGGCGGGCGACGGCGTCAACGATGCACCCGCGTTGGCCAGAGCGGACGTCGGCATCGCGATGGGCACGGGGACGGACATCGCGATGGAAAGTGCGCAGGTCACGCTCGTGAAGGGCGATCTGGGTGGGATCGTCCGCGCTCGACAATTGAGTCGCGCGACGGTGCGCAACATCCGTCAGAACCTGTTCTTCGCGTTCGGCTACAACGCACTCGGCATTCCCCTCGCGGCCGGTGTTCTGTACCCGATGACGGGCTGGCTCCTGAGCCCGCTGATCGCGGCGCTCGCGATGAGCCTGTCGTCAGTTTCCGTGATCAGCAATGCGCTTCGACTGCGAGGGCAGGCGTAAATCTAGTCGCCCGCGCGGTTCGCCGATGTGATCGCAAGCGGAAACGCAGAGCGATCATGCGAAGATTGTTCTGATGTCTGCTTCGTCGGTGCGCACAATTCTTCCCCTGTCCGTCGTGATCTGCACGAGCATAAGCGTGGTTGCGCTAGCTGTCTTCTGGACTTCGATCAGGCAGCAGGCAGCAGGCGGCAGTCGCCGATCGCCAATTCCTGAGATCGATGATCCCGCATCACGCCGAGTCGACGATCCGGAGACCGTGCGCCTGTGTACAGATATCGTCGCGAGCCAGCAGAGGGAGATCGGCCAGATGAAGCGCGATTGCGCAAACTGGAGGATGATCTGTGTAGCGGCGCCTTCGTACAGCGATGGTGTTGAACCTGGATCGCGCATGAACGTGTCGATTGCGCTGCCGGAGTACTGAATGCCAGTGGGCCAACGTGGAGTGAGCATCGTGACGGCTGAAACCCGCGCTCATTGGGAAGGGGTCTACTCGACCAGGTCAGCCGATCAGGTGAGTTGGCATCGTCCTCACCTCGAGGTCTCGTTCGAGTTGCTCGTCAGAGCGGGATTGAACGAACAGTCGCGGGTCATCGACATCGGCGGAGGTGCGTCAACGCTGGTGGACGATCTGCTCGACTTCGGTGTGCGCACAGTCACCGTGGTCGATCTCTCGGGCGCGTCCCTGGCGGTCGCTCGACAGCGCCTCGGCGAGCGAGCGACACGAGTCAACCGGATGGCCGCAGACGTCACGACGCTGGACGCGCCCCAAGGCAGCTTCGATCTCTGGCATGACCGGGCTGCGCTTCATTTCCTGGTCAAGCCGGAGGCCGCACGCGCCTATGTGCGTGCAGCGACGCAAGCCATTGCGCCCGGCGGACATGCGGTTGTCGGCTGTTTTGCCGCGGATGGGCCTGAGCGCTGTAGCGGACTTCCTGTTGTTCGTCGGGACCCTCCGGAAATCGCGGCGTTGTTCGGCGTCGCGTTCTCGCTGGTCGAGTCAAGACGCGAAGTGCATCGCACGCCTTCGGGCGGCGCACAACGGTTTGCGTATGCCTTGCTGCGCAAGGCGCCGCAGCCGGGACGTTGAGGACCAGGTCGTGCGTCGGAACTGCCAGGAGGAACAGCGGGAGAAAGGCGGCCTGCGTCAGCGCTTCTCCGCTGGAGAACGAGTACGCCGCCCACTGTGTCGGCGCGACCGAGCCGGCGCGCGAGTTGCGCCGTATCCGCTGATCGGATTGCTGTCTTGCCGAGGGTCGCGGCTCGCCATGAGCCGTCATCCGCATCGGTGATTGCCAACACACTGCGGCTGCGCGCGAAGGCCCATCAGTCGATGCGGCGCATCGCCGGCATCGCGATGCTGTGTCTGATCCGCGACACCGAAACACAGCGCTTGCCGAATGACGGCGTCTTGTAGAGCATGGCCGCCGCGAAGATCCTCGCCTGATTACAAGAAGCAAGCTTGTCGCCTCAACACCGCTCGATCCTGTTGTTGCTGCTCACGATGACGATCTGGGGCAGCACCTTTGTCGTGACCAAAGAGATCATCACGGAGTTGCCGCCGTTCACGCTTGCGTTCGCGCGCGTCGCGATCGGGGCCCTCGTGCTCGCGCCCTTCGCGTGGATGCGCTATCGGCGCGGGACGAAACTGCCGTGGGGTCCGCTCGCTGCGCTCGGGCTGATCGGCGTCGCGTTCTACTACCTCGCATTCAACGTTGCGCTTACGTACACCTCGGCCGTGCAGGGCGCATTGGTGCAAAGCTCGATTCCGGCGGTGACTGCACTGATCGCCGTCCTCTGGCTGCGTGAGCGCGCCACCCTGATTCGCTGGCTCGGCATCGCGCTGTCGATCGGCGGGGTGCTGATCGTGTTCTCCGGAAGTGCAGCCAACGGCACGAACGCGACGCTGTTAGGCAATCTGCTGATGTTCGCCACCGTCGTCGCATGGGGCGTCTACACCTCGCTCGCCAAACGAGTCGCCGCATTCGACGCCGTGGTCGTGACCGCATGCATCACTGCGATCGGTGCGGTCATGCTTGCGCCGATCGCCGCTTATGAGCTCGCCGGTCATGGCTGGCCGACGCTGAGCGGCACGGGATGGGCGGGACTGATCTATCTCGGCACGATGGCTTCAGGCGCGGCTTACATGCTCTACAACGACGCGCTCAAGCACATGGATGCGAGTCATGTGGGCGCTTATACGAACCTGATTCCGATCGTCGGGGTGATTACGGGCGTCGTCGTCCTGGGAGAGACGCTGACAGTCAAAGCGATCATCGGCGGCGTCGTAGTGATGATCGGGGTCTGGATTGCAGGCAGGAGCGAGCCGCAGTCCGCAGTCCGCGGCCAAGGGCTCAGTTCTACCTGACACGTTTACTCGCGAATCAAACTCTCCTACCGCACACCGCAGACCTATCTTCCGACCTTCTCTCCAGCGACGTACGTCGCGACGACCTTGACATCGTCGATCTCTCTCTCCGGGATTTTGAAATAGTCGCGGTCGATCATGATGAAGTCCGCCCACTTGCCGGGTGCGAGCGAGCCGACGACGTTTTCCATGTGCGCCGCGTAGGCGGCGTCGATGGTGAACAGGCGCAGCGCTTCCTCGCGCGTCAGCTTTTCCTGCGCGTACCAGCCGCCCGGCGGACGGCCGTCGCGATCCTGGCGGGTGACTGCGGCGTACAGGCCGTGAAACGGGTTCGCGAGTTCCACGGGAAAGTCGCTGCCGCCGGCCAGCCGCGCACCGGCGTCGAGAAGTTTGCGCCACGCGTACGCGCCCTTGATGCGTTCGGCGCCGACGCGGTCTTCCGCCATATTCATATCGGAGGTCGCGTGCGTGGGCTGTATCGATGCAATCACATCGAGCTTCGCGAAGCGCGGGATGTCGCTGATCGAAATGATCTGCGCGTGTTCGATGCGCGGCCGCAGCGCCTTGCGCTGCTGCGCCGTAAGTTGCTTCTCAAAGGCGTCGAGCATGGTGCGATTACCGGCGTCGCCGATGGCGTGAACATTCAGCTGCCAGCCCTTTCCTGCAGTGAGCGCCGCCAGTTCGTTGATCTGTTCCGGCGTGTACAGCGTGAGCCCGCGATGCTGCGCCTGATCGCTGTAGTCGTGCAGCATGGCGGCGCCGCGACTGCCGAGGGCGCCGTCCACCCATGCCTTGACGGCGCGCATCTGCAGCCGATCATCGAACTGCGGGCGCCTGGGTCCGGATGCGATCACGCGACGGGCAGCTTCGTTGTCCGCGAGCATCGCGTAGATGCGGACCGGCAACTCGCCAGCAGCGCCGAGTTCCTGATAGAGGCGATACTGTTGTTCATCAACACCGGCGTCGTGCACGCCCGTCATGCCCAGCGACGCGAGTTCCTGCATGGCCGTGTGCAGGGCGCGCTTGATCTGCGCATCGGTGGATTGGGGAAGATGACCCTCGATCAGTACACTCGCGGCATCGACGAACACGCCCGTCGGCTGTCCCGAGGCGTCGCGCACGATCTGGCCGCCGTCCGGGTCCTGCGTCGCGGAGGTTACGCCCGCGAGTTTCATCGCAGCGCTATTGACCCACACCGCATGCCCATCGATGCGCGTGAGAATGACGGGACGATCGGAAATCACAGCGTCGATATCGCGCGCGGTCGGAAATCGATTCTCTTTCCATAGCACCTGATTCCAGCCGCGCCCGACGACCCAGCGCTGATCTGTGTTTGCGGCCGCGAAGATGCGCGTGCGCTCCAGCGCTTCACGCAGCGATGCGCTGCCGCGCAGATCCGCCTGCATGCGTTCCTGCCCGAGACCAAGTACGTGGCCGTGCGCGTCGATCAGTCCCGGAAGCAACGTCTTGCCGCCGCCATCCACGAGTGCGGCGCCTGGAATGCGCGGAAGTTCGCTCGAAGTCAGCAGGCGATCAATCTTGCCGTCTTTGACTACGAGGCCCGAAAACGATCTGATTCCGCCGGCGTCGGGCGTGTAGCCGTGGATCGAGTGAACGATCAGCGTTTGCGAATGGGTGGGCAGCGCGAGGAAGCCGAGCAGAATGGCGCAGCAGAGACGAACGTTCATAGGTGCAAATGTCGATGTTGTTAGTGATCTACGCGCCCCGACCGGTCAGGCTGGATGCGCGAGGCAGAGACCGACCTTAATCACAATCAGTAGATCCAGCAACAGCGGCGGCGGCTGATTGACCTATGGTTCTCGTGTTCGCGGGCGCCGACTCATGAAATCCAGAATCCGATCGAAGCCAAGCAGCAAGCGACCGATGCTGGTGCGCGAGCTGAAGGAAAAAGCGCTGCAATTCGAGCAGGCGACGGCCGCCCTGCACGAAAGCGAGGAACGGTACAGGAAGCTGTTCGAGGCCAATCCGCATCCGATGTGGGTCTACGACCTCGATACGTTGCGCTTCCTCGCGGTGAACGACGCGGCAGTCGCGCACTACGGATACTCGCAGGCAGAGTTCCTGCAGATGACGATTGCCGATATTCGTCCTGCCGAGGAGCTGCCGCGGTTGATAGACAATCTGCGCTCGGCGACCGCCGGACTCGATCAGTCCGGGGTGTGGCGACATCGCAGGAAGGATGGCGGGACGATTGAAGTGGAGGTCGCCTCGCACACCTTGGAGTTCGGCGGGCGCCAGGCCAAGCTGGTGCTGGCGCACGACATCACCGAGCGCGGCAGACTGGAGCAGCAGGTGCGCCAGTCGCAAAAGATGGAGGCCATCGGCCAGCTGGCCGGCGGCATCGCGCACGATTTCAACAACCTTCTTGGAACCATCATCGGCAACGCGGAACTTGCGCGGCTGGACCTGAGCCACGGGCACGCCGCACTCGCAAGCATTCAGGAAATTCTGCGCGCCGGACAACGAGCCAAGGAACTGGTGCAGCGTCTGCTCAGCTTTGGTCGACCGCACGAACCGGAACGCGAAGCCATCGCGCTCCAACCGATCCTGGAAGAAGCGGTGCGGTTGCTGCGTTCAACGCTGCCGGCCGGAGTGGAACTCGTCGTCCGTGCGGCGCCGGGCGCGCCGGCTGTTCAAGCCGACGCATCGCAGATCCATCAGATCATGCTCAATCTGGCTACGAACGCCTGGCACGCAATGGAGAGCTGTGGCGGCCGCATTGAGATCCGGCTCGAGGAATGCCGTGTCGATTCGAGGCTGTCGCAAGCCAACCCCGACCTTCGGCCCGGGCCGCACGTGCGCCTTTCGGTCAGCGATACCGGCAAGGGAATCGACCCCGCAATCCTCGGGCGCATCTTCGAACCATTTTTTACGACCAAGCCGGCGGGCCAGGGAACCGGACTCGGCCTGTCAGTGGTTCACGGCATCATGCGCAGTCACGGCGGCGCCGTCGTCGTTGAAAGCGAACCTGGACGCGGTTCGACCTTCCACCTCTACTTCCCGGCGAGCACCGAACCGGCCGCCGCAACTGTGGCTGCCCCGCCTGCCGCCGATATTCATGGTCACGGCGAACACATACTCTATCTCGATGATGAGGAACCGCTTGTCTATCTCGCTGTGCGTTTCCTGGAGCGTCTTGGTTATCGCGTCACGGGATACACCCGCGCGTCTGAGGCGCTGGACGCGTTCCGCGCGGACGCGCAGAGCTTCGATCTCATCATCACCGACTTCAATATGCCGGGCATGTCAGGCATGGACGTGGCGCAGCAACTGATCAGCATCCGCCCCGATGCTCCGGTCGTGCTGTCTTCCGGATACTTGCGACCGGCTGAAATTGAAAAAGCGCGTTCCCTCGGCGTACGCGAAGTGATCCTCAAGCCGAACACCGTCGAGGAACTCGGGCCGCTCGTGCAGCGACTGTTGTCCGCGCGGGATTGAGCTTGTGAAGTTATCCGAATCCAGGAGTCGGGTTGAAACCCGACCTACGACGCGAGCGCCTTGACGAGGTCCTGCGCATAGATTGGCAGGTCCGCGAGCTTGCGCACGCAGATCGTCAGATTGCGCAGCGCCCAGTCGTCGCTCAGAGCGATGCGGTGCAAGGACATCGTCTTTGAATTGCGCGCCGCGGTCGTTTCCGGCACGACGCCGATGCCCACGTTGCATTCGACCAGACGGCAAACCGAATCGAAGCTGCGTAGCTGCACACGCAGTTTCAGTCGACGCCCCATTCGCTCGGCC
>JBOHZJ010000045.1:0-8363 GCA_050738395.1 Steroidobacter sp. | reverse complement strand
CCGTTGAAGTTCGGATGCCGGATCATGAGTTGCGCCTGCATCGGCGCGCCGACCGAGAATTCGTTCAGCAGCTTCACCTTCATCTGACCGAGACTCTGCAGCGATTGCTGATCGTTGGAGCCCGCGGGCGCCGAGCATCCGCCGGCTGCCTTCACGAATTTCTCGACAGCGTAGAGCGCGCCGTTCGCGTCCTCGGCGACCGCGTGAATATTCGTGTACGTGTTCACTCGCATCCGCACCTTGAGCGTGCGCGGATCTGCCGCAGGTCCGAAGGTGAACCGTCCCGCGAGCGGACCGGGATTGTTGTCGATCACCAGGTAAACGGCCTTGATCGGCTTACCCTCGCTGATCGTCACTGTCAGCGGGACCAGCGCCGCATCCAGCGCACGCAGCGGTGCATCGAGTTGAATGACGCCGCTCCCGTCCCTGATCGTGCGATCCGGAAAAATCGCGCGCTGCAACTCTGCCCAGCGCTCGGCGCGAACGACTGCTTCAGCATCACCGCGAGCAGCCTGCGTGAATGCGATGCAGGGCAGGAACAACGCAGCCGACATCAACTCTCGTCTGTTCATTCCCATTCGAGCTCCTTGAACGCCTGCGTCACGTTGTGACCGTGGTATTCGTCGAAGAGCAGCCATTTGTCGCGCTCAGATTGTGCGACGGAATCAGGAGCTGCATCGATCTCCACGCCCGCGGCGATGGCCTGTCGCGTTTCGCGCAGCAACGCATCCAGGTACTGCATCAGCTTCTGCGAAGATGATGCGAACTCCACTTTCGCCGGTCCATGCCCGGGTACGGCGTGTTTCACATCGAGCGATGCGAGCATCGCCAACTCCTTCAACCATCCTTTCAGACTGCCATCAAGAGATGGAATTCGGCCGACGAACAGCAGGTCCGCGGCAAAGAGAATTCGGGTCTGAGAGTCGAGCGTGCTCAGATCGTTGCTGGTGTGCGCCACGCCATGCGCTCGCAGCTCCAGTGTCCGCCCGCCGAGATCGATACCGGCCTGCCCATTCACCAGCATCGTGGGTTGCACGATCGGACCTGCATTGCCGACTCCCAGGACTTCTTCCAGGCGCTCGCGGTAGTACTCGCCGCGTTGCGCCAGCGCTTGCGGCAACTGAGCATGCCCGACGAACATCGGTTCGTCCTGCAGGAATGCGCCTGCACCGAAGATATGATCCGGGTGCACATGCGACATCAGTACATACCTGATAGGCAGCTTCGTCACCTGTCGGATCCTCGCTCGCAGGCGCTCGCCGTCGCCGCGACTGCCGCCCGAATCCGTGACCGCAACGCAATCACGGCCCACGATAAATCCGACGTTGGCGATCGCATCGTGATTGTGCGCCGTAGCAATCTCGTCGATGCCGCGTCGAATGTGAATTCCGGGCGCGATTTCTTCAGTATCGAGTGCAGCGCCACGGGCGCGCGCCAGGCGCGGCGTGCAACACAGGCAGAAACCGCCGATGAGCGCCTGTCGGCGCGAGATGGGAGGAACGGCGCGCATCAAGACTCCGTCGCCTACGATACCTGGGCCGCAAAGAGCCGGAGAAAAGGACTGGACCACATGATTAGCCGCAAAAGAGCGTGACCGAAGGAAATCCCGCGGGACAAAAAGCACAAAAAGAAACTGTTCCAGATGCACGGACTTGCAATTTCTCCTTTTTGCGCCCTTTGTGCTTTTTTGCGGCTAATTAATCCTTCTGCTCCATCTGAATGCGGAGCGAAACACGATGAGAGCGGCGAGGAAAAGAACACCGCTGCTTCCGCCGCCGCCGCCGGATCGGGCTGGCGGAGTCTGCGGCGGAGGCGGAGTAGGTGTGGGCTCGAGGCCAGCGATGAGGCAGGCAGCCGCAGTCGCGGGCGGCGCTGCATCGGATTGGGCTGCGATGAAGGGTTTGAATCCGCAGTCGGGGCCGCCGCTATCGCCTTCCACGTTGGTCGCATTCTCATAGCGAACCCAGTGGCCGTCGTTCCAGTCCGTCGCAGTCGCCGGATTCGCATCAAGCTGCATTTGCGCGAGATCACGCACCGTCAATGCGAGCACGGCCGAAATCGAGCTGGCTGCGTTGATGCTGGCCGGTAGAGTGAAATCGACAGCGAAGGCGTCATCGGCATAATGAAGGTAGCCGTTTGGCGCGCCGCCTGGCGCATTGAGCCACGCGGCGCCCGGTCCCAGGTCCACGGTCTGATTCGCAAGCGACGGGATCTGCAGCGACACTGCGCCAACGCTGGCGCCTGCCGTCTGCCCTCTATAAGACGTCACGACGCCGCTTGCATCGCGCACGCGCATAGGTTTGTTGAAAGCGATCCATAGCCGATAGCTACGCCCCGGAACGAGGGCGCGATTCGTCGCTACGTTCTGAGTACGCGTCGAGGCGGATACGGCGTCCCAACGTGCATCGAACAGGATTTCGGCGCTTTGCGTATCGCGAATCTGCGCGGCGATCGCGGCAGGCGGCCCGCTCTGGCGATAGAAGCCGAGCAGGTACATCCGGGTGACATCGTCGCGCATGCGCGCGACTTCACGGGCTGGAAGAATGAAGCCGCTGTGTCCATGGCTTGCAAGCCCGCCATATTCCTGGCCGCCGTTCAACGGTTCGAGTTCAAACGTCCACGCGGGTATCTGATACGTGAACGCGAAGTGGTCTGCGGCCGAGCCGATTCCAGCGGAATCCTGCGGATCCGGCGAATAGCGATAGGGCCGTTCAGAGACGGCGCGCATCCGCGTAGAAAGCTCCGCTGTGATCGCGTTGCGTCGCGCATTGGCGGTGGTGGGCGCGAAATGCACCTGAGAAAAGGAATGTGTGTCGCTGAAGAATCGCAGCCGCGAGGCCGGACCGAGCGTCGTCGCGTTCTGCAGCGCCAGCAACTCGGGTTCGGAATTCGAGGCTGCACCGCGATAGATGAGACTGGTGAGACTGCCGCTGCTGCGATTGGCTTGCGCGAAGCCTTGAGCGGAATTGCGATTCAGGTCGACGCCCCAGAAGTTATCGCCGACGCTCGCCAGATCCGAATCGATCGCACCATTCGTCTGTGGATTGCGCAGATTCTTGCGCCGCATGCGTCCCTCGCGCGGCTGGTCTCGATGCGCGCTGGTGCGATCCGGATAGAGCTGCGTCTGAATGAAGCCATCGACGTTGTTCACCGGCAGGAGCACCGTCGTGAGGTTCTCGACCAGATACTGTTCGAGGGCTGCATTGCTCTTGCCCGCGATGAGCGCTTCGAACACGGCGGTGACGGCTTCCGGAGTCTGCCATTCGCGCGCATGGATACCGCCGTTCACCAGCACCGCGGCTTCGGCAAAGCCATCTGCAGTCAGTGCGTCGGCGTCACCGATGGCGTAGGCCCAGATGTCGTTGCCGGCAACGGTCTGCCCGACAACCCGGCCCGCGACTTCGTCATGGGTCGTGAGCAGCCCCTGATGCTGGGCGAGGAGTGCGTCATAGGTGCGAAAGCCATCGACAGGCGTCAGTGACGCGATCGGCAGCGGAACCGGAAAACCGAGTGCAATGTTGTTCCCGGAGTTGTCGTCCTGTGTGTACGTGAATATGACGTCGCCGCAACCGGGCGCGAACGGATTCGCGATCTCATCATTGACGTCGATAACGCAAACCGCATGTGCGCACGGCGCGCCGGCAAGGACCGCGAGCCATGCGCCCGTGCGGATTCCCGTGCGGATTACTGCGCCAGCCACGCGCCCACTTCCTTCCGCAGTTTGGGAGAACCAGCGTTCGTCTTGAGAAATTGAGCGAGCTGTCCGCGCGCCGCGGGCGAGTCCTCGAGCCGCAGCGCGAGCGCCAGATGGCGACGCATGGTTTCCGGAACATTGGTGCGAAGTTGACGCCCGAGTTCGGCCACGACGTCAGCGTCATGCAGCAAGGCGAGCGCTGTCGCCGCTGAAGGACCCGTAGAGGCGTCGCGCAGCATCTCGAACAGATATGCACGCGCTCTGGAATCCTGCGATGCGCTGCGACCGATCTCGAGCAAGGCCGCGGAGGCGATTTCCGGCCGCCGGCTGGCCACGATCAACGCATCGAGCGCTATCGAATCGGTGAAAATTTCGCGGGTGCGCCTGAGTGCATCGAGCGCGATGATCGGGTCCGCATGACTCAGTATCAGACTGTACAGATCGGAATCGCGCAGTCGTTCTGCAACGACGGCGGCAAGCTCATCGACGCGTTCGCCATTCTGAACCGCAGCGACCAGCGCGCCCCGGTGTTGAATCAGTACTTCTGGATCGGCGGTCCTGAACGCGTCGACGATGCCTGCCTTCGTCGGATCGCTTTCCGCGGCCGCGTCATTCTGCGCGAAGCGTTCGATGGGCCAGCTCTGATGCGCAGCGAGCGCAGCCGAAGCCTTCTCGCGCGCCGCCGTGCGCTCCCATGCTCCGAGCACGAAGCGCGCCGTCGCGGCCGGGTCATACAAGGGTACGGCGTGCTCTGCGTGATCGGGATCGACGCGAACGAAAATCTGTGGAGATTGTTGCGCGATCTGGTCCACCAACGCTCTGGCGGCCGGCGTCGGCTTCACGCGCGCCAGTTGGTGCAGGCCGCGATCCAGCAGCCATTCGTGCGCAATCGTGCCTTTTGCTGCGACTCGCGGCAGTTGTTCCAGCGCTCTCGTCAGCTCTTCGGTGGCCGAGCGATCCGCGAGATCGTTCAAGCGTCGCGCCTGCTCAATGACGGCAGGGTCGGATGTCGCTTTCTGGACTGCGGACGGGCCGACCACTTCACGTGCATGCGCAGGCAGATACAACTGCGCCAGCCACAACCCGGCTAGCGCTATGCAAAATCCGCGGATCGTTTCCCCGTGTCGATTCATACGACGGCGAGCGCTGTCGAAGGATGATGGCCAAACTGTACTGCTTTTGCGCAGAACGGGAGCGGAAATGATGCGGGCGACCAGCTAGAACCCCAACTCGAACCGCATGCCGAGCGCCACGTCGGCGTAATCCAGAAATTCCAGGCTTTCGAGGCGCTGGTATTCGACGAATCCGGAGATTCCGTACTTGAACTGCGCCGCAAGTCCGGCGGCGACGCGCCAGTACGAACGGTCCGGGACATCAGTATGCACCACGATCAACGGCGTCTCCTCGAAGGGATCGCTCGCGAAGCGCACGCCAAAAGCTTCTGTGTCATCGACGAATTCGCGAATGTACTCGCCGCGAAGCTGCGGAACGATCACACCGATGCTGGTCTTCCACGCAAAGGTGAGGCGCAGGCCGGCGTTCGCGGTGGCGGAGAGATAGTCCTGTCGTTCGTAGCGCAGGTCGAGTCCGCTGGCGCCGTTCTCGCGGAATTCATCGATGCTCGACGTCATGTAGTTGTAGCCGAGACTCGGGGCTACCGTGAATGCACCCAATACGATGTCATAGCCGAGGACGAAGGCCACGCCGATGGTTTCACCCGTCGTCTCGCCGGCTGCCGTGACATCCACGGGGGCGCCGCCTTCGGTAAACAGGATGTGCCGCTGCGAGTCGTAACTGGATTGCAGGTAGTTGGCGATCGCATCGACATAGAAGCCGTTCTTCGAATACATCGTCGCGTAAACGGCTCCCGTCATCGCCGCGGTATCGAGCGTGCCGGCGCCGACCGGGCTGAACGTCACTGCGGAACGCCCATAGCCAAGAGCGATTCCCGCAACGTTTGTGGACGAGAAGCGAAAATCCACGCCGCCCATCAATCCCCATTGATCGGCCTCGAAGCCGTGATCCGCGAGGGTGCCGTCTTTATCGCCGAAGCTGTAATTGCCGCGCAACCACACACCCAGCCGATCATCGAGCAAATCATCCAGGGCGTGCTCGCGGTTCGCATCGTCAGCGCCGGCGCCGCCGCCGAGAAGCATTCGTGCGCCATCCGCCAGTTGCTGCAGCGGCGCCGCCTGGCCGTCGATCTGCAGATTGAGCCCCACCAGACTCAGGCCCTTGGCGCCGCCGCGCAGCGCGATCAGGCGGTCCGCGACATTCGCCAGCTGGGAGCGCGACAGATTCAAGGTTTGCGTGCGCGTCGCGTTCAGATCCTGGGGGCTGATCTCATCGAGCGCAGCCACCTGTTCGGATGTGGTGCTCGAGAACATGATGGAGTCGCAATGCGCAAGAAGGCTTGCTGCGCCGGTTTCGAGCCCTTGTTCATCGGCCCGGCCGCGTAGTCGCGGGCACATCGAGTCCAGCGCTTCGGCGACTGAGAGCTGGTTCGGTGTGAGGCCAGGCAGCAAGGAGAGCACGCGCACGAGAGGCGGAGCCGCGACCGACGCCTGAATGCTGTCCGTGGCTGAAATTCCGTCGTCATCGACCACGGTCAGGGTCACCAGGCTCAAGCCATCCGGCAGTTGTACTGTGGCGTTCGCGCCCGTGGCGATCTGGCGTCCGCCGATGGACCACTGATAATCGATGATCACGCCGTCCGCGTCGCTCGAGCCGCTGGCGTCGAGAACGACGCTCTCGCCGGGCTCTGCGTTGGTGTCTGCAACGACCAGATCCGCGCCTGCGACGGCGATTGGGGGCGCCCGCGATACTTCGAGCACCGTGAGCAACACGCCGTCAGAGGCGGTATTGCCGCCGTCGTCGGTGATCGCGAGCGTAATGAAACTTTCACCGTCGGCAAGTTGCACGGCGGCGGTTGCGCCGGTCGCAATCAGTTGCCCGCCGAGCGACCATTCGTACGCGACGATTACCCCATCCGGATCGGTCGATGCGCTAGCGTCCAGGATGACGCTCTCGCCCGGCGCTGCGTCGGTATCGGCGACAATCCGATCGGCTCCAGCGTTGGCGACGGGAACGATCGCCGGGTTCGACGCTCCGACGGTGATCGTGACGGCGTCGGTCGCAACGCCGCCGTCATTGTCCGTGACTCGCAGCGTCACGGTCTGCGCACCATCGGGGAGGCGCACGTTGGCATTGACGCCCGTCGCGATCAGCGTGGATGCGCCGATGAGCCATTCGTAGCTGACGATGGCCCCGTCCGGATCAGTGGACTGCGCACCATCGAAGCTTACGTTCTCACCGGCCTGCTCGTCCGTATCGGAGATGATGCGATTCGCCCCCGCTTCCGCGACCGGCGGCTGGTTCGCTGCAGGCGCCGTCACGCGTACGTTCAACGTGTCGGTCGCACGCGCGCCGGAATTGTCGGTGACCGTGAGTCGTATCGTATGCAGGCCGTCGGCGAGTCGCACCGACGCCGTCGCGCCCGTTGCAAGCAGCTGATTCGCTGTATTGCGCCATTCGTACAGAGCAATCGCGCCGTCGGGATCGTCGGAAGCGCCGCCATCGAGACTCACCTGTTCACCAGGCTGCTGGTCCGTGTCCGCGACATTCTGATCGGGCCCCGCATCGGCGACCGGAGGCAACTGCACGGCGTCCGCGCAGGCGAGCGGTGAAACGTCTTCACTACCGATCCCGGTGCGCACGACGATGCGACCGTTCACGCCATTGGGCGACTCTGCATTAAACGCAGTGACGTCCAATTCTACGCCGAGAAACGTGAGATCCAGGCCGAGCAGATTCTGAACCTGCACGCATACCGAGGCATTTGCTCCGGGCTGCAGCACGGCGCGCAACACCGAAATGAGCGGCGACAGGATGCCGCCCACGCGAACGGCGTTGACGCGCACATCCAGCGGCGCAGTTCCGTTGACGGCGCCCTGGCCACGCAGGTTGACGATCGTCGACGGGCCGGACGCGACGATGTCGCTGCCCGAGAAGGAGGGTGGATCCGCATGGAGCGTCGGCGCGACCAGCAAAATCGCAGGCGCAACCACTCGCAGGCGCCAGGCGGTGAGAACGCGATGCAGGCGCGCGGGCCTGCGCAGAGTCTGCAACTGCGGTGTCCCTTTGAAGCGCAGCAAGCGGAGCGCTGTCACGATTCCTTCCCCATTTTTTCGCACGCACCCGCGTGGGAGACGCCCTTGTTATGTCTGATCAGTTGAGGACCAGCGAGCGGCTCTTGTGAGAGACGTTTGGTATCACAGAACTTTCCCCAAGGAAACCCACCCGGCCGGAGCCAGACGCTGGCCGCAAGCAGCGCGAGGGTTGCTCATCGAGGTTACAGCCCGAAACCGGGGGACGAACGCCGGTCCCGAGCTCATCAGGACGGATCTTTCGCAAGGAGCGCGTAGATCGCCGAGGATGAGGTGTGGATGGAGAGATGAGATCGACTCGTCTTCCGGGTACTCATCGATCTCTGCGAGATGTTAGCAGGCTGTTGAAAAACTCTTTCAACCGCCTGCTAGTCCACGCCACGGATGGCCTGGCCCAAGTACATCAGATGTGGCATGCACATTCTTATGTGCTTGATTTCGGGAGCGCAGTGAAAACCACGCCCAGTGTCTTTCATATGACTTGGGCAAGCGACGTTGAAAAA
>JBOHZJ010000044.1:0-13848 GCA_050738395.1 Steroidobacter sp. | reverse complement strand
GATCCGCACGCATCCCGACGCTCAATCTGCCGCGATCGTCCCCAAGCCCGACAGCCCGCGCCGCGTTTGTCGTCACGCCGCGCAGCACTTCCGCTGCAGTCATCCTGAACAGCACACACGCCATGTTCATCGCGACCAACAGAGATGCGACGGGTGACGTGCCGGGATTGCAGTCGGTCGAAACCGCCATAGGTACGCCCAACGAGCGCAGTCGATCGATGGGTGGAGGCTGCTTCTCCCGCAGAAAATAAAAGGCGCCGGGCAGTACGCCGGCGATGACGCCGTGCTCCGCCATCTGCCGCAGCGATCGATCGGATGCATATTCCAGATGATCCGCTGACAACGCGCCGCATTGCGCCGCCAGTTCGCCGCCGCCGCCGTCGCTCAGCTGATCCGCATGCAGCCGCGCAGGCAGCCCGAACTCACGTGCGCGTTCGAAAATCGCGCGTGTCTGCTCACGCGTGAATGCAATGCGCTCACAAAACACGTCCACCGCGTCCGCAAGGCTCTTGGCGGCAATGGCGGGCAGCATGTCGTCGCAGACGTGTCGAACGTACTCGTCCTGCCGATTCGCGTACTCCGGCGGCAGCGCGTGGGCGCCGAGAAACGTTTTCACCACCGTGATCCCGAGGTGCTCGCCAATTCGCTTCGCCACGCGCAGCATTTTCAGTTCGCTGTCCAGATCGAGCCCATAACCCGATTTGATCTCGAGCGTCGTGACGCCCTCGCTGACCAGCGCCTGCGCACGCGGCAAGGATTGTGCGAATAACTCCTCCTCACTCGCGCGTCGCGTCGCGCGCATCGTAGACACGATTCCGCCGCCGGCGCGCGCGATGTCCTCATACGTCGCGCCGCGCAATCGCGCGGCAAACTCATCGCTACGATCGCCCGCGTAAACAAGGTGTGTATGACACTCGATCATCCCCGGAGTGATCCACAGCCCCGCACCCTCACTCACGGTGGTCGCGGACCAGCGCATCGACGCCAGATCGGCGCGCGATCCCAGCCACGCAATTTTTCCGTCTGCGACCGCGAGCACGCCATCCGCAATGTGGCCGATATCGTCTCCCGCCATGGTCGCGAGATGCACGCCCATCCAGACCCGATCCCACGGGACGTGAGCGCCTGAATCCGGATCCCGATCCGTTTTCGCCATCCCGGACTTCGCTACGTGGTTTGCGCCAGAAGGGGAACTGAGGGTCATCGAATACATTCCTTACAAACGCGTTCCTGACGGAACGGCCAGTCATATACTCGCCGGCATGTCCCTGCAATCCCGTTATCGATTCACCACTGCCTGGCTGGCTTCAGGCTGGCGCCGCAACGTGGTCATTTCGGTCGATCCTGCGGGCGATATCGTCGACATCTCGACCGACGACGTCGTCACCACGGCGCGCCTGGTCAACGGCGCCGCGATTCCCGGCATGCCGAATGTACACAGCCATGCGTTTCAGCGCGCCATGGCCGGCCTCGCCGAACGCCGCAGCTCGCATGCCGACAGCTTCTGGTCATGGCGCGAAATCATGTACCAGCTCGCGAGCCGCATGACGCCCGAACTACTGAATGCGATCGCGGCGCAGTTGTATGCAGACATGCTCAAGGCGGGCTATACCTCGGTCTGTGAATTTCACTATCTGCACAACCAGCCCGACGGCCGTCCGTACGATGACGCGAGCGTCATGTGCCAATCGTTGATCGACGCAGCGGCCACTTCCGGCATCGGGCTCACGCTGCTGCCGACGCTGTATCAAGCGTCGGACTTCGGCGGTGCGCCGCCTTCACAGCGGCAAAAGCAATTCACGCTCGAAACCGATCAATTCCTCGCGCTCGTCGAGCGCTTTCGACACTCGCTGCAGTACTCGACGCAGCTGCAGGTCGGCGTCGCGTTTCACAGCCTGCGCGCGGTGCAGCCGGCTGCGATGGAGATCGTATTGGCCGCCGGGCACGACTGCAAAGTCATCCATATTCATATCGCCGAACAGGAACGCGAGGTGGCGGCAGCGCTCGAGCATCTGCAACGCCGGCCCATCGAATGGCTGCTCGAGAACGCGCGTGTCGACGATCGCTGGTGCCTGGTGCATGCGACGCACGCCACGGCGGAAGAGCTGGCCGGCGTCGCGGCGAAGAACGCCGTCATTGGATTGTGCCCGACGACCGAAGCCAACCTCGGCGACGGGCTGTTTCCGATGGAAGCCTGGCTGCAGGCGGGCGGCGCATTCGCGATCGGCTCCGACAGCCACGTCACACTCTCGCCCTGTGAAGAACTGCGCTGGCTCGAGTATCAGACGCGACTGGCGCGCCGACAGCGCAATGCACTTGCGACGCAAACGGAGCCGTCGAGCGGCGCTTTGCTCTGGCGCAGAGCGTGCGAAGCCGGCGCACGCGCCAGCGGTCGTTACATCGGCGTACTCGAAGTCGGCGCCCGCGCCGATCTCGTGGTTCTCGATCTGAATGCGCCCATGTTCGCCGGCCGCACGGATGATTCGATCATCGACACGTTTGTATTCAGCGGCGGATCCGACTCCGTTCGCGACGTCATGGTCGGCGGCCGCTGGCTGGTCCAGGAAGGACGACACTTCGCGGAAACCGCAGTGTCGGCGGGCTACAAGAGGGCGATGGCGCGGCTCTCCAACGTCTGATGTACGCCTCGCACCCCACCGTAGATCGCACATTCGCCGCTGTTGCCATACCATTCTAACGGCACGAATATCGACTCCTCGCCTTTCCGGACCGCGCAATGAACGCCAGACTTTCTCCCTCTCAGGATCGTAATTCCGGTTCCCGCGTCGTTCGCGCCCCGCGTGGCTCGCAGCTCACGGCGAAGAACTGGCTGACCGAGGCGCCGCTGCGGATGCTCATGAACAATCTCGATCCGGAGGTTGCGGAGAACCCCGATGAGCTCGTGGTGTATGGCGGCATCGGTCGCGCTGCGCGCAATTGGGAGTGCTTCGATCGCATCGTGGACACGCTGCGCGCACTCAACGCGGATGAAACGCTGTTGATCCAGTCCGGCAAGCCGGTCGGCGTGTTTCGCACGCACGAAGATGCGCCGCGCGTGCTGCTCGCGAATTCCAATCTCGTGCCGAAGTGGGCGACGTGGGAACATTTCAACGAGCTCGATCGGCGCGGGCTCATGATGTTCGGCCAGATGACCGCCGGTTCATGGATTTACATTGGCAGTCAGGGCATCGTGCAGGGGACGCACGAGACGTTTGTCGAAATGGGCCGGCGTCACTTCGGCGGCAGCCTCAAAGGCAAATGGATACTCACGGCTGGACTCGGCGGCATGGGCGGTGCGCAGCCGCTCGCTGCGACCATGGCCGGTGCGAGCATTCTGTGCATCGAATGTCAGATGAGCCGCATCCAGAAACGGCTCGATACGCGCTATGTCGATGCATATGCGCCGTCGCTCGATGCAGCGCTGAGGATGATCGACGATGCAACGAAGAGCGGGCGTGCAATCTCCGTCGCCGTCCTCGGCAATGCAGCCGAAATGCTGCCGGAACTCGTGCGCCGCGGCGTACGTCCCGATGCTGTCACCGATCAGACCTCCGCGCATGATCTTGTGAACGGGTACCTGCCGATCGGTTGGACCGTGGACAAATGGAATGAGATGCGTACACGCGATCCCGCAACCGTAGTGAAAGAAGCGCAGCGCTCGGCGGCGATCCATGTCCGGGCGATGCTCGACTATCACGCGACTGGCGTGCCGGTCTTCGACTACGGCAACAACATTCGTCAGGTCGCTTTCGATGAGGGCGTAAAGAACGCGTTCGATTTTCCAGGGTTTGTGCCCGCATACATCCGGCCGCTGTTCTGTCGCGGCGTCGGGCCATTCCGCTGGGTCGCGCTCTCGGGCGATCCGGAAGAAATCTATCGCACCGACGCGACAGTGAAAGAACTGATTCCCGACGATGCGCATCTGCACCGCTGGCTCGACATGGCGCGCGAGAGCATCAGCTTCCAGGGTTTGCCGGCGCGGATCTGCTGGGTCGGGCTCGGCCAGCGCCATCGGCTCGGACTCGCCTTCAACGAGATGGTCGCAAAGGGTGAATTGAAGGCGCCCATCGTGATCGGCCGCGATCACCTCGACTCAGGATCGGTGGCGAGTCCCAACCGCGAAACCGAAGGCATGAAGGACGGTTCGGACGCAGTCTCCGACTGGCCGCTGCTCAATGCGCTGCTCAATACGGCAAGCGGCGCCACCTGGGTGTCGCTGCATCACGGCGGCGGCGTCGGCATGGGTTATTCGCAGCACGCCGGCGTCGTGATCGTATGCGACGGAACCGATGCGGCGGCGCGACGTATTGAAAGAGTCTTGTGGAACGATCCCGCCACCGGCGTCGCACGCCACGCGGATGCCGGATACGAGGAAGCAATCGACTGTGCGCGGGAGAATGGGCTGAACCTGCCGATGGTGTAGCGCCTGGCGCGTTGTGAGTTCTCCGTTGTCCGTTGTCCGCAGACAGGCACATCGCGCGACGAAGCGGTTCCGGCGCACAACTCACAACGGACAACTCACACCGACCACCTGATTAGGGGGTTACCCTCGCATGCAGCTTTTCGACTTCCACCGCGGCCACCTGCCGCTTCTGATCAGCATTCCGCATGCTGGCACGTTCGTGCCCGAAGAGATCGGCGAGCGGTTTACGGCGGCCGCGCGGCGACTGCCTGACACGGATTGGTGCGTGCACGATCTGTACGACCTGGCGCGCGGATTCGGCGCCTCGATCATCAAGGCGAACTACTCCAGGTACGTGGTCGATGTGAATCGTTCTGTAGATTCCTCCTCGCTGTACGCCTCGCATCCGACCACACCCGTGTGCGCGACGCGGACATTCGCCGGCGAGCCTATATATATGAGTGGCTCGGAGCCCAGCGATGCGGAGATTGGCGCGCGCATTGAGCAGTACTGGCGTCCGTATCACGTGAAAATCGCGGCGGAACTCGAGCGCATCCGGGCCGGGCAGGGCATCGCTCTGTTGTGGGATGCACATTCCATTCTCAGCGAGATCCCCGATCTGTTCATTGGCGTCCTGCCTGAGTTCAATTTCGGCACGCGCGATGATCAGTCGTGTCCGCGCGCTGTGGCCGACTCCTTGCTGGAACTCGTCACGACCGACGGAAAGTTCGGCGCAGTGCTGAACGGTCGTTTTCGCGGCGGGTACATCACCAGTCACTACGGTCGGCCGGCGGATCGCATCTACGCCGTGCAACTTGAACTCGCGCAGCGCGCATACATGGACGAGTCGGTTCCCGGCGGCTGGGATCCGCAGCACGCACAATCGGCGGTTTCAATGATCAGGCGGCTGCTGGCGCGCTACGTGGAGTGCGCCTCGGCGCCTGAACGCCACGCGTGATTTACGAGAGCGGAGCCGCCGCACGAATTACTTCTTTGTTCCGTTCACCCTGAGCCGGGTCGAAAGGCTCTTTCGCCTTGTACTCATCCATAAATCTCAGGGCAAACGGCGAGACAGAGGGAAATCTTTTCAGCTTCTTCCGTTCTGCATGAGCCCTGCCCGAGGTCTCAGTCTGCAAGCGGGCAATCTCAAGAGTCAGGCGGCCCCAGCGTATCCGTCTCGCTGTTGCTCTCGGTCTGCTGTTCCCGCCGATTCGCGTCCTCGTCCTGCGCTGCGTCGCTTTGCTCCTCATCCGCGCCGGTCTCGTTTCGATCCGCACGGTCGCGCGCGGCCTGGCGCATGCGCGTCTTCGATTGGGTTGGCCTTTCACCCATGGTGTCCGTGTCTGATTCGGCTTCGCTGGCGGAAGGTGCAACTTCGTTGTGGTCGCGCGTTTTCTCGTCCTGCTGCTGCTGCGTCGAAGTCGTCACGCCCGCAGGCGCGTTGTCATCGGTGATATCGCGCCGCTCGCACTCGGACTTTTCGAGTCCACTCAGCCTGTCGCAGCGTGGCTCGACGTCCGGGGCCGGATCCGTGTTGCGCGGAAGGGGATTGGACGGGTCCTGGCTCTGCGGCGCAGCGGGATAGGAGGGCTGCGCGGGCGGTGTCTGCGCCTCCACGGATGTCACGGCCACGGCCACAAGCGAGCCCATCAGCGCCAGAAAGAATGAAGTGTTGCGGCTAACGCGTACTGTGATGCTCATTGCTGTTTCCCAGGGGCTGCGACATCGATCGCATCGTTCGCGCGGCGGCCTCATCTGACGAATCACGACCTGCGCTTATGTAACGAACCCTCATCAGGCGAGTTCCGGAAGACGTATGGACCTTGTGAGGCCGTCCACGCGTTGCAGCGATAAGTCCACGCAATGCCTACATGCCGCTGCGGCGCATCAGCCCAACAGGAGACTGCATCATGTGTCTGGCCGATCTTCTGGGAACCCGCGAGATCATTACTGCGGCCGCAACCGCCGAGGCGCCGGACGATAAGCCGGCCATCTGCGGCACTGTCACGCTTCACTGTCTGGATGATGACGATCCATTGCATCTATCGATGCCGATGCTCGACGCGCTGGTCCTGCTGAACTCGTTGCGCGCAATCGAGGAGGAACTTGGTCTGCAGGAATGGTCAGCGCACATCGGCAGTGGTGTGACTTCTGTGGAAGAGATGGCGGAGGATCTGCAGTCGCGTTACTCGGATGAAGGCGACGCACCGCTGCGGACGCTCAACTAAGCCTCAGCGAGGCGCGCCCGGGGCGCGGGCGGGCGCCATGCTCAGGCGCTCGGAAACGTGACAACAACGGTATAGCCTTCGTCCAGGTTCGCTGTTTCGACACGCCCTTTGAGTTGTTGCGCGAGCATTTTGATGAGTCGCGTTCCGAGGCCGCTCTCTGCCTTGTTCGTTAACGCCGCCCCCGCGCCATTGTCTGCAACTGTCAGTTGCAGTTCACTATCCGTGAGGCGCCGCAGGCACACGTTGATCACTACGTGTTGATCCACACGGCCGCCGTATTTCAGTGCATTGATGACCAGTTCGTTGACGATCAGCGCGAGCGACACGCCCTGGTTCGTCGGCAGGCGTACAGCTTCGATGTCCGAGCGCAGCGTGCATTCGTTCCTGTCGCTGATGCCGGCGCGAGCGAGCTCGTCGCACAGGCCCGTGAGATAGCCTCGCATCTCGACAGAGAGCGGATCGTCTGTCTGGTACAAGCGTTCGTGAACTGCGGCGATCGCCGCGATGCGTGCAATAGCCTTGGTGAAGTGTTCGCGTGCGTCAGCATCCTCGAGTTCACTTCCCTGCAGACTCAGCATGCTCATCACGAGTTGAAGGCTGTTCTTGACTCGGTGATTGACTTCCTTCAGCAGCAGTTCGCGTTCCGCGAGACTGCGCCGCAGAGAGGCTTCGCTGCGATGTAGTCGCAGCAGTGCGCGCGCGACGGCCTCAAGTTCTTCGGGCTCCACTGGCTCGACCAGAAAGCTGTCTGCTCCGGCGCCCAGCGAGTGAACGCGATCGAGCACGGCGATATTCGTCGCCGACATCTGCAGCACCATGATCGAGGCGGTGTCGGGTTGCTCCTTGAGCCTCCGGCAAACTTCAATTCCGCTGATATCGGGAAGATTCACATCGAGAACCACGAGCGGCGGCTGTTCCTTGCGAGCGAGGCGCAGCGCCTCGGCCCCGGTTGCAGCCTCCAGGACCCTGAAGCCGGCGCGACTCAGGATTCGGGTGGTGACGTACCGATTGGGCTCGGTGTCGTTGACGTTGAGAATGACTTCAGGCTCTGGATTCATGATCGATCCTCGGTTGCGCGCGAACACGGTGCAGGACGCTCACGACCGTGTCCCGTGACAGGTTTTTCTTCAACAGCAACGCATCCGCGCGGGACAGCTTGTCACGATCCGCGTCCTCGGGTACGAAGGAGGTAAAGATGACAACGGGAATGTCCCGGGTCGCGTCGGTCGCCCTCAGAAGATTCAGCACCTCCAGGCCGTGGATATCCGGCATGGAGAGATCCAGGAAGATGAAGTTCGGCTGATGCTGTCGAGCGAGTCGCAGTCCTTCGTAGCCGCCCTCAGCCTCCATGACGTCATACTCCGCCAGCGCCAGGAACTGCCGCAGGGCGTAGCGTTCCATCTCGTTGTCGTCGATGATCAGTACGCACTCAGCTTGCGTGCGCGTCGCAACTTCCGACGACGCATCATCCGTTTCGATGAGCCGTGGTATGACCAGAGAGAAAACGGAGCCTTCACCGAGAGCGCTTCGAACCGTGATATGGCCGCCAATCAGCGCGGCCAGCCGCTGCGACAGCGGCAGGCCAAGCCCGGTTCCTTTCACAGCGCTCTGCAGCGGATTTTCCACCTGCGTGAACTCTTCGAAAATGCGTCGATGATTGTCGGGCGCGATGCCGATGCCGGTATCGACGATGTCGAACACCACGTTGTCGCCGTCATTCGCGAGCCGTGCCGACACTCGCACCGAACCGCGCTCGGTAAATTTGAGTGCATTGGAGATCAGATTGCGCAGGATCTGCGATAACTTCCCGTGATCGGTGTGCAATTCCGGCAGCTCGGCCGGTTCGTCGATGAGCAGCGCAACGCCGGGCTTGGCGAGCGGCTTGAACATACCGCGCAATGCGCCGAACAGATCCACAATCCCGAAGGACTCGATGCGCATCTGGATCTTGCCGGACTCAACCTTCCGCAGATCGAGCAGGTCGTCGATCAATGTCGATAGCTGTTCCGCCGCCTGCCGGATGTAACCGACCTGTTTTTCCTGTTCGACGCTCAACGCCCCATCCAGCCGGTGCAGGAGGATCTGCGTGAGCGCGAGGATCGAGTTCACCGGCGTGCGGAACTCGTGGCTGACGCTCGACAGAAAACGCGTCTTGGTTTCATCGGCGGCGCGCAGTTGCGTCGCGCGTTCATCAAGCTCCGCGTACAGCGCCATCACACCGCGATTGGTGTCTTCGAGTTCGGCGTTCAGGCGCGTCAGATCCTCCTGCCTGAGACGCAGCTCCTCCAGACTGCGCAGCAGCTCCCGGTTCTGCTGCTGGATCTCGGCGTGCGGGTCGGCGACCGGATGCTTGCTCAGCTCGCGGCCGACGGCCGCGATTTTCTCGGAAGTGATGGGCCCTGCGCGATGCGGGATGGCTTTACCCAGGATGATCGTGGTGCCGGCGCCGGGTCGCGAATCGATGCTGAAACTGTCCATCATGCGCTGCGCGGTGATCAGTCCGAGCCGCGACTCGCCGGCGCCTTGCGGGTGACCGAGCAACGCCTGCTCAACATTCGCGATCCCAGGACCTTTGTCGCGAACCTCGATCTGCAGATTCGCAGCGCCGTCTGCCGCAGTCGCAACACTGAAATCGATCGTGCCATGGCCGGCGTAACGCAGCGCGTTTCTGGCCAGCTCCGATACCGCGGTTGCAATGCGAATCTGGTCCTGCGCATCGCAGCCGAGCAGAGCGCCGACCTGCCGGGCGCGCTGACGCGCCGCCACGGTATCGCGCTCGGTCGTCAGTTCAAGACTGAGCAGCCGGTTGTTCACACAGCATCCCGCTTGACGACGACGACAAGCGCATCGTCTCGCCCACGTTGGTGGTCGCGATAGAGCACGCCGGCGATCAGCGACGCGCAGTGCTGCATCAAGCCCGGGTAGCGGTCGAGCTCCCAAGCTCCCTTCAGGCCGTCCGAGTGGAGGATCACGGCGGAACGTGGCGTACACGGATAGCTCAGTTCCCGGACTCTGGGCATCGTATGTCCCACGATGCCGTTGAACGAGGCCATGCGTTTGACGTCGCCATCGGTGACAACCGCCGCGACCAGATTGCCGATGCTGGCGAATACGATCTGTCCGGCGTCGAAGTCAATGTCGAGCACGGCGGCTGCTGCGCCGCGTGTTGGCCGTAGTGCTACATGCATTTCTTCCAGGATCGCGCCCGGCGCCTTGTGCTTGTGCGCCTCGAACACGCGGCACGCTTCATTCGCCGCTTGCGCGGCGCCCAATCCGTGGCCCAGACCGTCGACGCCCATCAGCAGACAACCACCAGCACGCGCGCTGCAACGCCATGCATCTCCGCATTCGGTTTCGCCGCGTACCGGGACAGTGATGGCTCCCACGTCGGCGACGCACCGCAGCGCAGTCGCTGGCCAGAGCTGGGCGAGAACAGCCGTACCCTTGTCGGGTTGCGAATAAATATCGAACCGGTCCGCGATCCGCTCGATCGCGCCGAGTCCTGTGCCCGGGCTGCCCCCCGTTGAGAATCCATCCTGCAGGCACCGCGCTATGTCGAGCATGCCCGGTCCTCGGTCAAGGCCGATGAGCTCGAGGCCGCAACCGTCCGCGCCGATGGACTGCAACAGGAATTCTCCGCCTTTGGCATGCTTCAGAAGATTGCTACAGATTTCGGTCGTGACCAACGCCGCCCGCCCCGCATCCTCGGCATCGAACCCGGCTGTTGCAGCGAGGACGTTCACGCCGCGGCGTGCATGGGCGACCGCGCTCGAATCATTGATGTAAAAGATCTGCACGCTACTTCCAGCGCGTAATCGTCACCCGGGTGCCGCTACCGGCCTGCGACCAGATGGTGAACTCGTGAGAGAGTTTTTTGGCTCCGCTCAGGCCCAACCCCAGCCCCGTCCCGGTGGTGTAGCCATCCTTCATCGCCAGTTCAATGTCGGGAATACCGGGGCCCCGGTCCTCGAAGGTCAATTGCAATCCAGATCGGGAGTTCTGCAGCAGGCGCTGAATTCGAACCTCTCCGCCGCCGCCGTAGGTAACGGCGTTACGCGCCAGCTCGCTGGCGGCTGTGACGACTTTGGTTTGCTCGACAAGACTGAAACCGAGCGCCGTCGCGCGCGCGCGCACCACCTGACGCGCCTTGACGATGTCTTCACCGGACTGAAGCGGCAGGACCTCGATGTCAGTCGACATGGCGAGGTGCGGCGGCGCCGTCGAGGGACTGCCTCAGCAGCGCCAGACCGGCGTCGACATTCAGCGCTGTACGGACACCCGGCAGCGACAGGCCCAGTTCAACGAGCGTAATGGCGACTGCCGGCTGCATTCCCACGACAACCGTCCGCGCATCGAGTATCCGGGACATCGCGGCGATGTTCCCCAGCATCCGGCCAATGAAGGAGTCGACCATCTCCAGCGCTGAGATGTCGATCAGCACAGCGCGCGCTTTCGTTGCAACGATCTTCTGCGTCAGATCGTCCTGCAGCGCGAGGGCGAGTTCGTCGTGCATGTCGACTTGAACGGTCACGAGCAGGCAGTCGCCCATACGCAAAATGGGGAGCCGATCCATGACCTCAGCCCCCGGTCGCACGTGTGACTGTCAGGCCGCGTCGCTTCAGCGCGAGTGCAAAGGCGTCCGACAAGCTCGCCTTGGTGGCAACCGACGTGAGATCAATGCCCAGGTGCACGATCGTTTGCGCAATCTGGGGCCGGATGCCGCTGATGATGCAATCCGCACCCATCAACTGTGCGGCGGCGACGGTCTTCAGCAGGTGCTGCGCAACCAGCGTGTCGACGGTCGGCACGCCGGTGATGTCGATCACGGCGATACTCGATCCGGTTGCAACCAGTCGCTGCAACAGGCTTTCCATCACCACCTGCGTGCGTTCGCTATCCAGGGTGCCGATCAGCGGCAGCGCCAGAATGCCCTCCCATAGCTCCACCACGGGCGTCGACAGTTCGATCAGTTCCTCCTGCTGCCGTGCGATCACCGATTCGCGTGCCTGCTGGAAGACCTCCGTAGTGTAAAGACCCATGCTGTCCAGCACCGTGGTGGCTTCCCAGAGAGCCTCCCCGAGCGCGCCGGGATCGCTCTTCAGCGCTGCGCGCAATCGTTCGAACAGCGGCTGCTTCAGGGAAAAAACAAAGGTGGCGACCTGCGAGGGCGTAAATCCCTGAGTCGCACGGCTCCGGGAAATTTCACTCAGCACTTCACGCGCGTCGCTCCATTCGGAGTTGCGCGTGTCGAAGGCTACGCCGCTTTGAAGGCCCGACGCGAAAGCATTGAGGAATCGCTGTGATTCCTCGCGCAACTGTAGTTCCGGGACGCGTCCAGAGCGCCATGCGCCAGAGGCGAGTTGCAACTGTATCCATTCGGCCAGTATTTCTTTGTGCTGCTGCCCAACAATAGCGGGCAGACGACTGCTCGGTCGGTTCATCCGGTACTCCTTCAGATTTCGGGCGAGACTTGCCGATCGCTGATCAAGCTATTTATTTTCGACCGCGACTCGACACGGCCGCCGGCCCGCTGTTTCCGCGCGCACGAGGGCTGCCCGCGCCAGCGAAGTTCAACGCGCCACGCACTGCAAGGTTCCCGTCATGAAAAGTGAGGTCGAAGAGGGTTGCACGACCTCAACCTGGTCCGCAGGCCCTTCGGCAGGAGAGCTTGGACAGGCGGCGATCGGCTGAATCCCGAGGCCCATGCGCTCCGTGCCGACTCTGACTTGCCGACAGGCCTTCCTGCTGCGACGCAGCCTTTCTGCCGACGCCTACTTGCCGACGAGGTCGGCCGTCCTTCGATCAATGCTTCTTGCGCTTCGTCTGCTTGCCGTGCACCTTCGCGCGCGCTTCGTCGGTCATGACCTTTGCGGCGCCCGCCTGCACCGTGTTTTTCACGCCGGTCACGACGTGATCCGAGCGCTGTTCGAGCGCGTCGATCGCCTCCTTCGCGACGGCGGACGGATTCTGCTTCGGTCCCTGGCCCACAATCGTATCGGTCATGTCGGCGCGTTCGAAAAACTCGGTGTCAGTCGGGCCGGGCATCAGGACGGTCACATTCACGCCTTTATCTTTCATCTCATTGCGAATCGCCTGACCAAACGATCGCAGGAAGGCCTTGCTCGCCGCATAGACGGCCATACGCGGGCCGGGCAGCACGCCCGCAACCGATGAGGTGATGAGAATGTCGCCTTCACCGCGCTCGATCATGTCCCGCGAGATGCGCTTGATCAGATGCACTTGCGAGGTCACATTGAGGTTGATGAGCGCAATCTCATCATCGAGTTCTGTCTCCTCGGCGAACTCGCCGTAGACTCCGACGCCCGCGTTGGCGGCAAGCACATCGATCGGCCGGTCCAGCGCGCGTACCGATTCATACACCTTCTCCACGCCATCGGGCTTCGACAGGTCCGCCGGTACGACTTCAACCCGCGCCGCCTCGTCGACGGCCGACAACGCGTGCGCCGCTTCATTCAACTTGCGTGCATCCTCCGACACCATCACCAGATCGAACCCGCGCTCGGCGAATGTTTCGCGAGCTCATAACCAATGCCGCTCGATGCGCCGGTCACAAGCGCCAGCGGACGCTGGCGTTCAATGTTTGCTTCGATCATGGAGACGTCCTCGTGTGCGAGCCGCAACCTGCGAGCAGCAACGCCCGCGCAATGCGCGAGTTCCGGATTGAAGCTCTGGCAGCTAACGGACAGTCAGAGCGCAATGCGCGCCCCTCATCCGCGCTGCGCGCGACTCTCCTCAGCGAGAAGTAGAGCAAGAAGCAGAAGGAGTAGGAGAAGAAACAGCAGGACAAGGAACCCTCTCTTGCCGAGCAACGCCCGCGCGATGTTCGAGTTCCGGATTGAACCTCTGGCAGCGAACGGATAGTCAAGCGCAGTGCGCGCCCCTCACCCGCGCTGCGCGCGACCTCTCCCCAAGGAGAGGTAGGGCAAAAGCAGAGGAAGCAGGAGCAGAAGAAGCAGGAGCAGGAGCAGAAGAAGAAGAAACGGCAGAACAAGGGACCCCTCTCCCTTGGGAGAGGTAGAGCAAGAAGAAACAGCAGAACAGGGAACCCCCTCTCCCTTGGGAGAGGGTTGGGGTGAGCAACTGTGTTTGAAGTCAAGCTGTGACGTGCAGGCTTTCGTTCCAAGCTGCGTTGTCGCGAACCATGGCGTTCAGGATGGTCAGGAGCTTTCTCATGCAGGCAGTAATCGCAAGCTTCTT
>JBOHZJ010000043.1:0-11094 GCA_050738395.1 Steroidobacter sp. | reverse complement strand
CTGCAAGAGAACCCGAGCACGGACCTCGTGATTCTGGATCTCAATCTCAAAGAGAGCAGGGGAATCGATACTCTCGTCGAGTTCCGCGGCTGGTGTGAGAGTCAGCACATCGAGCCGCGCACGGTGGTGTTGTCGGGTGCGAGCGACGGAAACCCTACCCTCGTCGCTGATGTGCTGGCGCACAACGGAACCGGGTTCATCCTCAAAGGCACGAAGGCCAAGGTCTTTGAGCATGCACTTGCGCTGACAGTCGAGGGAGGTGTGTTCGTCCCGCAGGAGATCCTTCGCGCGATCGCGCCGCGGCTCGCTGAGCAGCACGCGTCGGATTCCACGGTTGATTCGATGCAACCGAAGTTCACGCCCAAGGAAACCGAGATTGCAGCGCTTCTCATTCAGGGAATGACATACAAGAAGATCGCGCAGGTGCTCGAAAAGCGGCACAAGCAGTGCATTTCCGAGAACACCGTGCGCACGCATGTGGGCAACATGGCGTGGAAGCTCGGTGTAACGACCAACGCGAAGGCCGGCGTCATGGCGGAAATTGCGAGGCGAGGTCTCAAGTTCAGGCTCGACTAGCAAAATGTTGAAAAAGGCTGTCCCTGCCTTTTTCAACGTCGCTTGCGAAAAGCGTAGTTTTCGCTGCGCTCCCGAAATTAAGCACATTAATGTGCATGATTTCGCTCGGCCATCCGTGGCGCGGGGGCTAGCAGGCGCGTTGAGATTGTCTTTCAACAGCGTGCTAGATCTCGAATCCGATCTCCCGCGCTTTGCGCTCCAGCTGCCTGTTCATTTCCGACCGCATCGTCGCGACCGCGACCGGCTTGTGAAGCATCGGATATCCCGACTCGGTCACGCGCCGGAGCACCTCAGGCGACGTGTCGCCGGAGACCACGAGTGCAGGAACGAAAAACTCTTCGCCGAAGAGCTCGCTCAAGTTGTCGGTCACCATCTTGACCGCTTCAAGACCGGTCGCGCCCTCCATTCGATAGTCCGCGATGATGATGTTCGGTGGAAACTCCTGCTTCTGAAGCTTGTCCACAGCGTCCAAGCCAGACGCTGCGCATAGGACGCGGCACCCAAACTCCCGCAGCGTGTGTTCGGAGGCGTCCCTGCTCATCTTGTCGTCGTCGATCAGCACGACGAACGCGCCCCTGACGTAGTCTCGCTGGTTCAGATCCTCGCCCCGGCTGACGGTTGCTTCGCTCATCGAGTCGGTCGAGAGCGGCACGCGCACGGCGAACACGGTTCCCTTGCCGACAACGGAGCGAACGAGAATGGAATGTCCGAGGATGTCGCAGAGTTGTCGAACGATCGCGAGCCCGACGCCAAGACCCTTCCTCCGATCGCGCGCCTCGTTCGCGACCTGATAAAGCGGATCGTAGATTCTCGAGAGCTCCTCCCGCGGAATGCCGATCCCGGTGTCCCAGACCTGGAACTCCACGTACTCGCTGCGTCGCCGGCAGCGGACCAGCACGCGGCCGGTTTCCGTGTAGCGGATCGCGTTCAACGTGAGGTTTCGAAGAATTCGCTCCAGCAGCACATCATCGGTTCTGACCAGGGCGTCGCCTTTGGCGACCACGAAGCGTAAGCCTTTGCTCGTCGCCATCGGCCTCAACTGAGCGTCGAGCTGCTCGAGCAAGCTGCCCGCTCGCACAGTGTTGATGACGGGTTGCACGCCCCCCATCATGATCTTCGAAAGATCGAGAATGGAGTCGAGGAGATCCTGCATCGCATTGAGCGACCAATCGACCCTCTTGATCGTCTCGTCGAGCCGCGCGTCTCGATTCTCTCTCTTCAGATGCGCGCAGTACTGAACGAGTGCGTGCATAGGCTGACGCAGGTCATGGCTCGCCGCAGCGAGAAACGCAGTCTTGGCGCGCGAAGCTGTATCGGCTCGCGCGCGCTCATTCTCCGCATCGGCCCGCGCCGACTCGCGCTCCAAACCGAAAATGACCTGCTTACGCAGCGCGTCTTCCTGAATCCGCGCAAACATGATGGTGACGAACGTGAACAGGAGAAAGCCAATACCGAGAAAGAAATGACTCTCGTCGCCGAAGCGGAACAGGCCGGTGACGAAGGTCAACGACAACAGAAGAGTGGAGGAAAGCACGAGGCCCCGGTAGGCCGCCTGGGCGCCGGCGCCGCCCATGAGCACCATCGCTATCGCAGTCAGAACGAATACCTCGAGCTCGGGCGTGCTGGCCGGGAGTAGCAACCACGAAGCCGCACCCCAGATCACGGCGCAGTACGCGCTGTTCCGGGCGAGTCGACGGCCGTGCTGCAGGATCGCGTCCGTTCCCCATGAGTCGTTCGATGCGAGATGCGAAATCAGGATCCCGCGAATGAGCCCCACCGTCAGTAGAACGAACCAGACGCCAGCCTTATAGAGCGCGTCGACGCGGTCGACCTGAAGTACGACCGCCGTGGCGATGATGACTGCCGCAAGAATTCCGGCGCCGGTGTTCCTAGGTGCGCCGTCGGAGACCCTCTTGATCTGCGCGGCCCGGACCAGGACCTCGAGGGATTCGTCGCGCGACGCCGCGCCGAGGGTGGGCCGCTGCGCTGATGTCGAGTTCTCCCGTTCCACAGAAATCCAGACCCGAGTTTGTGCCTCGCGAGTTTGCCCGCTCGCAGCCCTTTCAACCATCGGCGGAACTGTGTACACGGTGCAGCCCTCGCTTTCGAGGAGTGATCACTTGCGCGCGGGCGTGAACACTGGTTCGGCCCTTCCACGCAGGAGAGACTCGATGAAGACCAAAGACTTTACTCCCTCATCGACGGGAGAACGCGATCCATGGGCGCGAGTTGCATCCACCTTGGCGCTACTGTGCTCCGCAGCCGCCGCCACGCTCTCACTCGCGCCGCCCACCGCGGCCGCGTCAGAGGGCCCGGCGGCGCCCTTGCCTCCGTCGCGAAACTATGAGGTACACCATCTCACGTTGAACGGCGCCGGCTGCAAGGTGGCGGGAATCGATGCAGGCGCCGCGGTGGGAACGTGCAATACGCCTGACGGCGCCTCGGTGCGTGCTTTCATCTGGATGGAGGCAACAGGGGTCGTCGACATCGGAACCTTGGGAGGATCAAGCGCAGGCGCGGGCGCCATCGATGCTGGACGCGTTGGGGGATCATCGGACATCGCGGGCGACATGGAAACTCACGCGTACAGCTGGACGGCGCAAGAGGGCATGCTCGACCTGGGGACGCTCGGCGGTACGTTTGCGGGCGTCAGCAGCGTCAGTGGCGAGGCGCTGGTTGGCGACTCAACGACAGTCGCCGGGCACGTTCACGCGTTTTCCTGGACGCCTGCAACCGGGATGATCGATCTAGGGACGCTGGCGGCCGGCACGGAGAGCGCCGCCGCCGACATTCACAACGGACTGATTGCCGGGTTCTCAGCGACGGACGGGTTCTCGGGCCGTCGACCCGTAGCCTGGAAGACCGATGGCCAGATGATCGACATCATCGGCGAGCCCATAGGGGCCTCCGAGAATGGTCAGGCGATGGCCGTGCGCAACGGTCTGGTTGTCGGGTTCAGGCGCATCGCGACGCTGGAGACGCGCGCGTTTGCATGGCGTGAGGAGCAAGGTCTCATGGACCTCGGCCTCGTCCCCGGGTCCAACGAGAGCTTTGCGTTCGACACTGACGGAGATCGGGTGGTCGGTCAGTTGTCGGGCGTCGGCGGACCCACGGGAACCACCGCCCGTGCATTCGTCTGGACCAAGAAGAAGGGGATGACTGCGATTACGCCAGCGTCCATTACGGCGCGGGCGACGCACGTCGTGAACGGCCGCGTGCTCGGGGTCTACCACACGCCGGAGACGAACGGTACGAGAGTCTTCCTGTGGACGCAGCGACGTGGACTCGTTGATGTCACGCCGCGCGATTTTCCTGGTGGCTTCGCGCCGGCGGGCATCGACGCTGAAGGGCGAATAGCGATCCTGTTCGAAGACGAGGATCCCGCGAATACGCGCTCGGCTGTTTTGATCCCTCGGTAGGGCATTCAAGGAGTCCGTCATGAACCGCCGCAATTTCTTTGGTCTTCGTTGCGCTGAACGACAAGGGAGAAATCGTGGGAGCTCTCGGTTTCATGGAGACTCGAGCCGTTTATTGGCGGGACGGCCAATATTCGGACCTCGGAGCGCTCATCGATCCCGATAGGTTTACGATCGCGTTCAGACATCAACGAGCGCTCGCATATCGTGCGAGAGCGTTCCAATGCCCAGTTCGATCGCAACGGATTTCTGTATCGCGACGACGTTCGCACCGACGTGAAGGTTCCGGGCTTCACGTCGGTGCTCTCGCGCGTCAACAATCACGACTAAGCAATCGGCGCCGCATTCGGCGTGGGGGCCGGAGTTACAGGCCTCTCTCGATGCATTCCAGTTCATCCGGGACGTGCTGATGGACTGGGAGCGCTCTCGCACGATCGATGCGCGTATTGGCGACTACGTTGTCGTCGCGAGATTGGTTCCTCGGCGCATTGACAGATGAGCAGGCGCGATCACTCACGCTGCCGCTCGATTTCCTGGAGCCACAGCAGCGCTGTCGGGCCGAGATCTATCGTGATGCGCCGGATGCGGACTATCGAATGAATCCCGTCGCCCACGAGATCGCGCAGCAGACGATCGGATCGACGGATCGGCTCACGCTCGCTTTGGCGCCGGGGCGGAACGGCCATCAGGTTCAAGGCGTTGGATTGATAGACGCGGGAAATCCGGACGGGTCGGATCGCCGACGGCCTGAAATCCGGCCGCCCATACTTCGGCGCCATCGGCAAGAGGATCCGCCTTCTCTGCGGCGCTCAGTCCATCGAGGGGCCATTCGCCTTTTGGCGCTATCCCGACGTTTCGCTCGACAAGGCGCGGGCACGCCACAAGGAAGCCAGACGCCGACTCGCGGATGGCATCGAGCCCTCGTCGCAGAAGCGAGCATTGAGAAGGACTTTCGAAATTGCAGCGCCCGAATAACCGATCCGAGGTCGGCGACCCATTCGCGTCACTGGATCAGGCGCGTGCCCATCCGCCCCAAACAATGATACCCATGCCGCTGATTGCGACAGCCACACCAGCAAGGTCCCACGTTGTAATCGGAACCCGGTCGACCTTCCACAACCACAGCAGCGCCACGGCAATGTAGACGCCGCCGTATGCGGCATAGATTCGGCCCGATGCCGCAGGATGTAACGTCAGCAGCCACGCAAATAGCGCCAGGCTCGCGAGCGCCGGCACGAGCAGCCAGGGCGAACCGTTTCTCCTCAGCCACAGATAGGGTAGATAGCACCCGACAATTTCAGCGAGTGCGGTAAGCACGAACAACACAAACGTTTTGAGTATCAGCAAGGGGACTTACTCCGCATGTGCGCGCGCAATTGTCCGCTTTGTGGAATGTCGGCGGGTGATAGGGAGCAGTCCTCAAGGCGCGCACAACCACACTTGAGACTGAGGTCCAAGGCATCTCTCATCCGCTTGACGCGCTCGGCCAGCTCATCCAGCTCGCGCACCTTCTCGCGCGCGAGTGATCGCCAGCGAGCGCTGAGTGGGATCTGCGCGCCGAACCCGTAGAAGAGTGTCTTGATTTCCTCGAGCGTGAAGCCCGCCTGCTGAGCGAAGCGCAGCAGATCCACACGTCGGATGACGTCTGCGTTGTAGCGCCGCCGTCCGCTCACGCGCGCCGGTGCGGGAAGTATTCCGGCTTCCTCGTAGTAGCGCAGCGCCGACGCCCGTAGGCCGGTGCGTCGTGCAACCTCACCAATCGAAAGCGTGGTCGCCATACAAATAGTCCTTGACCTCGAGTTGACTTGAATACGTACGCTTCATTTCGTCGAGGCGAGTACCTTCAACCGATGAGGTCGATCCATGAGAGACAGTGTTGCCTTGTCTTTGCCTTTGGCGTGCGTGCCCGGCGCAATCCCAGCCGCGCAGCGATCGGACCACTTCGCTCGTGCCAGGAAACTGCTGGCGGAGCTGGCGAGGGAACGCAAGGACTTGCCAAACGGCTACGCGTTTCGCTTCGAGGTGAATGCGCTTGAAGAAGTCACGCGATTCATCGAGAACGAGCGCAAGTGCTGCCCATTCATCACGTTCGAGTTGGAACTTTCGCCGGCTGCCGGGCCGCTCTGGTTGCGCATGACTGGACCGGAGGGAACACGCGCCGTGCTCGACGCAGAGCTCAATCTCTCGCGTTCTTGCGCCTGCGGATCGTGAGGCACGTATGTCTACAGCCGATTTCAACACCGCGAACAACGAATCCAGGTGTGCGTGCACGACAGAATCTCTCGGCAAGCGCCAACACCTGGCGCGATGGACAACCGCGGGTGGAATCGTGTCCGCGCTGGGCATCTGTGCCGCATGCTGCCTGTTGCCGTTTGTGCTGTTGAGTCTCGGGATTGCGGGTGCATGGGTGGGTGCGCTCGATGCTCTCTCACCTTACAAATGGATTTTCATCGCTTCGACTGCCGGGCTGCTCGGCTATGGCTTCTACGTTGTCTACTGGAAGGCGAAGCCAACTTGTCCATCGGGCTCCGGCTGCAGGAGCTGCAGATCGAGCCGGTCCACACGCATTGCGTTGTGGGTGGGCACGCTTCTCGCCGTCAGTGGTCTGGGATTCGAGTACATAGAGCCAATGTTGGTGTGAGGATCGAGTGCATCGATTCTGACGCTAGGATTTCGAAGGCCCAGCCTTGATTTCGTGCGTGATCCGCACCGCGCCACGCAGCGCAATCGAGATCGTGCATTCCTCCGCAACTTCGCGAGCGACGTCTTGTAATCGTGCTTCGTCCAGCCCCTCGAGCGCCTCAACGACTCCGTTCAGATGCGATGACCGGATTCGGATTCCGTCGGCGCCCTTTTCTGCCGTAATCGTGGCGTCGACAATGATGCGGCGGGCACGTCCTCCGCGTTGCCCGATGAGCGAACGCAGACCGATGCCATAGCAGGTCGCATGCGAGGCGGCCAAGAGTTCCTCGGGAGTAGTCTTACCGGGAGGATCGCCCGCGACGCTTGGGAATCTCACCGGCACGGTGAAGGCGCCGCTACCGGCGCTCACTTCACCGCTGCCGTTCATGAGTTCTCCGTCCCATCGAAGTTCCGAACGCCTGGAGAAGGTGGCCATGGTGATGCGGTCCACAAAGCGAGAATTGGAGCCTACAAGTTCGAGCCCACTTGAAGTCAATAGCGCGATCACCACGTCTCCGCAAATGGTCGAATGACGAGGTCGAACGTCCACGCCGACGCGTGCTGATGGGCGATATGGAAAACCTCCTCGGCGATCGCGTCTGGATCGACAAACCAGTCTGCACGCGGCCGCGACCAGTCGGCGGGCGGCGGGCGCCAGGACGGTGGGCTGCGCCCGCCCTCGCTCAGCCAAGGAGCATCGATGGAGCCATCGACCGTGACATAGCCGACGTGAACGTGTTTGGGTCCCAAGTCCCGCGCTAGCGCTTGCGCCAGGATCCGTTGCGCGGCCTTGGTCGGTGCGAACAACGCATAGTTCGGTACGCCGCGAAGGGAGGACGTGTTGCCCGTGACTACGATCGCTCCCTCACCGGCGCCGATCATGTCGGGCGCGAGCGCACGAGCGAGATACAGGAGCGAGGTTGTATTGACGCGGAAATTTCGCTCCAGCTCTGTCGGATTCGCCTCCAGAAAAGTCCCGAACGTCGCCGAGACGGCGTTGTGAACGAGTACCGACGGCTCGCCAAGCTCGGCGCGCACAGCATCGACCGTGCCGGTCAGAGCGGCTAGATCCCCGACGTCGCAGCTATATGCCTTGCTGCCGGCAATCTGGTCCTGCAGGCGATCAAGGCGGCCGCGGTTGCGTGCCAGCATCGCAACCTGGTAGCCATCACGCGCGAAGCGCCGCGTAATGGCAGCGCCCGTTGCGCCGCCGACGCCGCTCACCATGCACACTTTGCCGGCCACGAAAGTACTCGGCTCAGGTTATCGGCGGACGGGTACGCGCGAACGCAGGTTCGTCGGCCAGCGCTGCAACTTTTGTGGCAAGCGCAGGCGCTATCGACCGGGTATCGAGCTCCGGATACCACCTCGGCGCATACTCGAACGCAATCACGGCGCTGATGGCGCTGATGTCGAGCGCATTGTTGCGTATTGGTCCGTTCGAAACGCAAGCCTCGTCGAGCGCTTTGAGACCCCCGATGATCTGGAGGAGATAGCGTTCAAGGAGCTGCGGTTGCGCACAGTCAGGAGGACGCTGCCGCTCAAGGTAGTGCGCTGTGACCTGCTCACAAATCGTCATCGAAATGGCCGAGAGGCGCAGCGCCGCGCGGCGCGCGGCTCCGGCCGGCGGCACGAGGGCGCGCTCTGATCCCACGAGTTCATTGAGGTGATCGAGGATGACGCCGCTATCGATGAGTCGCTCACCATCGTCAAGCACCAGTACCGGCACTTTGCCGACAGGGTTGAGTTCTCGCGCGCGAACGGGGTTGGCGTAGCCATTGAGATCCTCGTGCTCGTACGGAATCGCACGCGAAATCAGCGCAGCTGCCACGCGCCGCGCGTATGGCGAAACATAGGTTCCAATGAGCTTCATGCAGGATCTCCGTGCGTATGTCACGCAACCTCAAGTCATGAGCCAGCGGGCTCGTCTGCTGCGGCGCTGCGGGGACGACCACCACCCCGCAGATGTCGATCTTTCACGCGCGCGACGGCATCAGCCACCGTTTGCCGATAACACTCGCCATACCCCCGCACCAGCCGCCGATAGAGATCGAGGTCCTCGGGATCGCAGACCTGGCGCGCCGCGTGCTGAATGCGGCGATACAAGGTGCTGACGTCGCTCGGGTCTGAGAGATCGAGGCCCGAGGTGTCGACCGCGACGCTCTTGGGCAGCGGGACTCCATCAAGAAAACGCTGAATTGCCGCAGCAATCTCACTGACGTGGGTCTCGAGCGCAAAGTGTCCGGTGTCGTAGAGCCGTACCTCTGCCGCAGGCACGTCGCGCCTGAAAGCTCGAGCACCTGCCGGCAGGAAGATCGGATCTCGCTTGCCCCAGACTGCGAGCAGCGGCGGACGCCGCGTGCGAAGGTACTCTTGAAATGCGGGATACAGGGCCACGTTGCTGGCGTAGTCGAGAAACAAGTCGAGTTGGATCTCGTCGTTGCCGGGCCGTGCGAGCAACGCAGCGTCGAGCGCATACCCTTCCGGCGAGACCCGCGCTGCACCGTCGACGCCCTGCAGGTACTGCCATTTCGTTGCGCCAGCCGTGAGCAGCTCGCGCAGCGCCGCTCGATTGCCGTCGGTCGGCTCTCTCCAGTACTTCCGGATCGGATTCCATTGCTGGCTCAAGCCTTCCTCATAGGCGTTGCCGTTCTGCGTGATGATGGCCGTGATCCGCTCGGGATGCGCCAGCGCCAGTCGGAATCCGATTGGCGCGCCGTAGTCGAACACGTACAGCGCGTACTGCTGCAAGTCGAGAGCCTGCGTGAAGCGGTCGACCACCTTGGTCAGGTTCTCGAAGCTGTAAATAAATTGCGCGCGCTCGGGAGCGTCCGAGAATCCGAAGCCGGGTAGATCCGGCGCGACGACGCGGTAGCGATCCGCCAACAGCGGAATCAGATCGCGGAACATGTGCGAGGAAGTCGGAAAGCCGTGCAGCAGCAGCAGCACTGGTGCGTGCTTCGGGCCGGCCTCGCGAAAGAAAACCTCATGCCCGTCGATGACTATCGTGCGGTACATCACGGCTGGTCCGGACGACGGCTCGCCCGCCCAGGTTCTTGCCGCGCACTCTGTCGACGTTCTCCCTCTTGACCGCGCCGCCCCGCGGGTTTTATTTTTATTTCGTCGAATTACGAATTTGTAGCCATGAATCGAACGACCGATGAGGATGACACCGATCTCGCCGCCTTGTGCAAGGCGCTCGGGCATCCCGCGCGGGTCGCGATTGTCAGGTGCCTGGCGGAACAGGGAACGTGCATTTTCGGCGATCTTTCCGAACAGATTCCACTTGCACCTTCGACGGTATCGCAACACGTGACCATGCTCAAAGAGGCCGGGCTGGTGCTTGCAAGTGCGGATGAGCAGCGCATGTGTTACTGCATCAATCGCGACCGGATGAACCTGCTGAAGCGGCTCATCAAGACCTTGTGATTATTCCGCGTGCTTCGTCTGTCATTCGACGAAGTACAACGACCGAACAGCATGCACGGGCGATGCCGTGAACTGACTCCCGCTCATCGGCGTGCCGGAGCGCAAGGCGAATTCACGCTGGTCGGCTCGCTTCGATGACGGAGGGCAAGCACGATGAACGACGAATTTCGGAACGGGACAACTCAGGAGAGCTCCGCGATCAGCGTGCCCGACAAGAAACCGCGAGGCATTGGACGACGCGCTGTGCTGCAAAGCGCCCTTGCAGCGGGAGGCGGCGTCGCGGCATTGGCGTTCGGCGCTCGGGCGCGAGCGCAATCGGACATCGGCCTCAAAAGCTGGATGACTACGCCGGGACGCGGCGTGGGCAGTGCTCCCTATGGCATGCCATCTCGCTTCGAAGCCGACGTCGTGCGTAGGGCGACCGACCATGCGCCGACAAATCTGTCGTCTTGGAGCCTTACGCCGCTGGATCGCTTGACGGGCATCATCACCCCGAACGGTTTGATCTTTGAACGACATCACGCTGGGATTCCGGACATCGATCCTGAGCGTCACCGGCTCGCCATTCACGGCCTCGTTGAACGGCCACTCGTGATGACGATGGACGACATCCTGCGCCTACCGGCTGTATCGCGGATCCGCTTCCTCGAGTGCGCGGGGAACGGATACACGGAAGTGCTGAACATGCCTCGGTCGAAAACTGTGCAATTCAGCCATGGTCTGCTGAGCTGCTGCGAATGGACAGGTGTTCCACTCAGCACGATCCTCTCTGAGGTCGGGGTAAAGCCCGGGGCGAAATGGGTTCTCGCAGAGGGCGCGGACGCTGCGTTGATGGCGCGGAGCGTCCCGATCGAGAAGGCGCTGGACGACACACTTGTGGTGTACGCACAGAACGGTGAAATGCTCCGGCCCGAACAGGGCTACCCACTGCGTCTGCTCGTTCCGGGATGCGAAGGGAATCTCAGCATCAAATGGCTCAGGCGCCTGAAGC
>JBOHZJ010000042.1:0-25145 GCA_050738395.1 Steroidobacter sp. | reverse complement strand
CGCCGACGCCCGCGACTGCTCTGAAGCGCCTGACACGTTCAAGCTTCGAGCCTGACGGCGAGCTCGGCGACGCGCTTGCCGAGCAGCACCGCCAGCGTGCGCTCGTCCTCTGACAGTCTGGACTGTGCGTCGACGCCCGCAACATGGCTGGCGCCATATGGAGATCCGCCCGTCCTGGTGTGATTCAGTGCAGCTTCGGTATATGGCAGACCCACGAGGTACATGCCGTGATGCAACAGCGGCAGCATCATCGAGAGCAGGGTCGTTTCCTGACCGCCGTGCATCGTCTGCGTAGAAGTGAATACGGCCGCCGGCTTGCCAGCGAGGCCGCCGCTGACCCAGAGCGAACTGGTGCCGTCCAGAAAATGCTTCATCGGCGCCGCCATGTTGCCGAAGCGCGTAGGGCTGCCGAGCACCAGACCGTCGCAGTCGCGCAGATCGTCATGGCTTGCGTAGGGCGGACCCTCGGCGGGCACGGCAGGCTGGGGCTGCTCGATGACGGCGGTGACTTGCGGAACAGTGCGCAATCGGGCCCTCGCGCCATTCACAGACTCGACGCCGCGGCATACCTGCCGGGCAAGCTCCGCAGTGCTGCCTTTGCGCGAATAAAACAAAACCAGTATTTCAGCCATGCGCGTGAACACTCCGGAATTCGCTGGCGCGCCCGCGCGGTGTGGGACGAATGCAACGCAGCGCGCGTGAATCAGCGGCCCGCATTGTATTCAGGCGTATCTTGACGGTGTAGGTTTCCGTTGTTACGTTCGATTGAAAAATCACCATGGCGCATTCTTTCCTGCTTCGCTTTCTTCCCTGGCTCGTGCTGCTCAGCATGGGTCTCGTTGCTTGCGCGGGCGCTCCGGTGCAGGAGATGAGCAACGCTCGCCAGGCGATCAAGGCTGCTCGCGACGCCGGCGCCGAAAAGTCGGCGCCCGAAAAGCTGAGCGAAGCTCAGGCGCTGCTCGATCGGGCACAAGATAGTCTGCAGCGACGAGCCTATCGGGACGCACGCCGCGATGCGGTTGCAGCCCGGGGCAAGGCGGCCGAGGCGCTCGGCGCCGTGCAAGCGCCCGATCTCAACGGCGCGAGTTGAGGAACCGGGTCTGCCCTTCCCGGGTTGCTCGTCGAGCAGCCGACTCCAGTAGATCCATACCATGCAGGATCCGCCGACGAGCATCGCGCGACGTTGTTTTGTTACAGGCCGCGTGCAAGGCGTGTTTTATCGCGCTTCGACCCGCCACAAAGCGCTCGAACTGGCCTGTGGCGGCTTCGCCCGCAATCTGCCCGACGGTCGAGTTGAAGTGCTCGCAATCGGGGAACCCGACGCGGTGCAGTCGCTGATCGACTGGCTGTGGCGCGGCCCGCCTGCGGCGTATGTAACCAGCGTCGAGGTGCAGGAAGTCTCATTGCAGGAGATAGATGATGCTCCAGCAGGATTTGAATCGACATGATGGAAGACGTGACTAGTGACTGGTGAATAGGGAAAGAACGCTACGCAGTCACTAGTTACCAGTCACCAGTCGCCTCCTCACCTGAAATTCCATCTGTTCGCCAGCCGCGTCAGCACCAGGTCCGAGTAATTGCGTCGTCCGACGCTGCCGTTGTAGCGGGCGAGCGCCTTGCCGTAGTCGCCCTTCTCGCGATCCAGATAGAACTTCAGGATGGTGCAGCCCATCCGGACGTTCTGCGGGATGCGTACGAGTTCATGGTTCGTCATGCCGAGTTCCCGCGGCCAGAACGGCATGATCTGCATGAGGCCGACCGCGCCTGCCGAGGACACTGCCCACCGATCGAAGCGGCTCTCGACGTCGATCACAGCCATGACAAGGCCGGGCGGCAGCTTCAGCCGGCGCGCTTCGCAGTAGACGTGGCGCAGGATGTCGGCGCGCTCCGTCGCGTCCTTCACGATTCTCGTGAGCTTCGGTTCCATAGCCGCCAGCCACACCTGCTCATCGAATTTATCCTCAAAGCACTCGCCCGCGTGCAGCGCCAGCTCGAGCAGTTTGCCGAGCTGCGGGTCCTGCTGGCGATCCGCGAACGCGGGGACTGCCGCAAGGCACAGAAGTAAAAGGCAGGTACGCAGAGAATTCATGGTCGCAGCGGCTGTGAGCGTGGCGCGAATCGTGATTGGCGCTGGATCCGGACGCCACGACATGCATCACATGCGAGCGACCGCGTTTCGTGTTGGCGCCTTTGCGGGCCGCACAATATCATGCGATGCAACGCGTTCCGGCGTCCCAGATCCGCGCCCCGTCGGGGAACCTCCTGCGCGGCAGCGCAGTTGCTTCGCAGAATTCGGACATTCGCAGACCATGAGCGCAGAACACGAAAACAACGGCGAATCGTCCGCGCGCAGCCCGGGTCGAGGGGTCTATTGGCTGCCGAATCTGTTCACGACCGGCACTTTGTTCGGCGGCTTTTACGCCATCGTGGCCGCGATCGACGGCAACTTCTCGCGGGCCGGCATTGCAGTGTTCATCGCGATGGTGTTCGACGGGCTCGACGGTCGCGTTGCGCGATGGACGAACACCCAGAGCGACTTCGGCAAGGAGTACGACAGCCTGTGCGACATGGTGGCCTTTGGCGTGGCGCCGGCGATCCTTGTGTATCAGTGGGGCATCGAGCACATCGCCGGTTACGGCAAGTTCTGGTTTCGTTTCGGCTGGCTCGCCGCATTCTTCTATGCGGTCGCCGCCGGGCTGCGGCTCGCGCGTTTCAATTCGCGTGCGGCGGTCGCGGACAAAAAGTATTTCGAGGGTCTGCCCAGTCCGTCTGCGGCGGCGGCGGTCGCCAGTTTCGTCTGGCTCGTGAGCGAATTTCGGGTGACCGGACTGCCCGCGCTGGTCCTCGGCTTCACGATTACGCTGTGCATCGGTGCGCTGATGGTCAGCAAGTTCTCTTACTGGAGCGGCAAGGAGCTGAATGTGCGCGGCCGCATTCCGTGGATGTATGCGGCGCTCATCCCGCTCATTTACGTAATCGTTTCGCTCAGCCCCGAATCGCTGTTCGCACTCTTCGCCGCCTACGCGGCATCGGCGCCGCTCTACTGGGTCTGGCGCAAGCTGACCCGGAAGAAGCGCATAGCTGCGGATGGAAGCGGTTAGCGGTTGGCGGTTAGTCAGAAACGAACTCGGGACTTGAATGGGGCTGCTTCCTGCCATCCTTGCGATGCTTCGGTGCTCATTTTTCAGAGGACTCCGCGAGCTACTATCGCGTTTCCGAACCAACCGCTAACCGCCAACCGCTAACCGCTTCAGTCATGGACCGCCTAGCCTATCTTCGCGCACTCGAGATTGACGTCTGGGAACGGCGCGAGCTGGGTCCGGTGAACGGCGGACGGCGGACGGCGGACAGTGAGCCTGGCATTGGCGCGGAACGCGAGACGCGAGGCGCGAGACCGCTGTCCGGCCTTGGCTGGGACGAGCTCGCCGCGACCGTCCGAGCCTGCACCCTGTGCCCGCTCCACGCGACGCGCACACAGGCCGTCTTCGGCGTCGGCAATCGAAACGCACAATGGATGGTGATCGGCGAGGCTCCTGGCATGGAGGAAGATCGGCAGGGCGAGCCGTTCGTCGGTCGCGCAGGGCAGTTGCTCAATTCCATGCTCAAAGCAATGGGCCTGGCTCGCGAACAGGTATTCATCGCAAACATTCTCAAGTCGCGGCCGCCGGCCAATCGTGATCCTCGGCCGGAAGAAGCGCGCGCGTGCCTGCCTTACCTGTACCGGCAGATCGAGCTGGTGAACCCGACGCTGATTCTCTGCGTCGGCCGTATAGCCGCACAAACCCTGCTGGAGACGACTGAACCAATCGGTAAACTGCGTGGCGCCTTGCATCGAATCGCATCAGGTCGACCGATGATCGTGACCTACCATCCCGCCTATCTGCTCCGCAGCCCCGGCGAAAAGCGCAAAGCCTGGGCGGATCTCGTACTCGCCATGCGCACGTTCGAGCAGCTTCGGCTGGAGACGCCTGCGTGAGCGCCGAACTCGATCGTAGTCGGTTGTTCGAGGCAGTGCGCTTCCGGCCCATGTCGCTGGTGGATGTGCCCGCAGTCGTTGCTGTCGAGCGCGGCTCCTACCAGTTCCCCTGGAGCGATGGCGTCTTTCGCGACTGCATCCGCGTCGGCTATCTGTGCCGCGTGGTCGAGTCGGCCGGTGAAGTCGCCGGCTACGGAATCATGTCGTGCGGCGCGGGCGAGGCGCACATCCTCAACGTCTGCATCCGTCAGGACTTGCGCAGCGCCGGAGTCGGGCGGCGCCTCATGGAGTTCCTGCTCGAGCGCGCACGCGCGGCGGAGATGCAGGATGCGTTCCTCGAAGTACGGCCTTCGAACCCGACGGCGATCCGCCTCTATGAAACGCTCGGCTTTGCGCGAGTGGGCGTGAGAAAGGCCTACTACCAGGCTGTCGGCGGCCGCGAGGATGCGTGGGTTTACAAGTTGGGCCTGGCGTGCGCCCCCGGGCCAGTCCGGAATCTGTAGTCCCGCAGCCGGAGATTTCGGCTGCGTTCCGGCGTTCTGGCGTCTCGCTCTGATTACGGCTACGGACTACAGACTCGGGGCCTTCCGGGCCGAATGGACTGGGGCTCGCGCCACTGGCCCGCTACAATCGCGCGCCGCATCCTGACCGCCTATCTGCATGTCTTCCACTGCCTCCGAAATTTCCCGTCGCCGGACCTTCGCGATTATTTCGCACCCTGACGCCGGCAAGACGACGCTCACCGAGAAGCTGCTGTTGTTCGGCGGCGCCATTCAGCTTGCGGGCTCGGTCAAGGGACGCAAGGCGGCGCGGCACGCGACTTCCGACTGGATGGCGCTCGAGCAGCAGCGCGGCATTTCGGTCACCTCGTCGGTCATGCAGTTTCCATATGAAGGGCGGATGGTGAATCTGCTCGACACGCCCGGCCACGAAGATTTTTCCGAAGACACGTACCGCACACTGACCGCAGTCGATTCGGCGCTGATGGTTATCGACTGCGCCAAGGGCGTCGAGGAGCGCACGATCAAACTGATGGAAGTGTGCCGGCTGCGCGATACGCCGATCATCACCTTCATCAACAAGCTCGATCGTGAGGGCCGCGAGCCGATGGAGCTGCTCGATGAGATCGAGAAGGTGCTGAAAATTTCCTGCGCACCGGTGACCTGGCCGATTGGCATGGGGCGGGATCTGCGAGGCATCTACCACATGCTGGAAGATCGCATTTACATCTATCAGGCGGCCGAGAAGGGCCGCGCTGGCACGCATGCGACGATCGACCGCCTTGCAAGTGAGGAAGCTGGCGAGTTCCTCGGCGATCGCGCACAGACGTTTCGCGATGAAGTTGAGCTGGTGCGCGGGGCGGCGCCCCTGTTCACCCCGTCCGAGTATCTTGCGAGCCGCCAGACACCCGTGTTCTTCGGCTCGGCGATCAACAATTTCGGCGTGACTGAATTGCTCTCGGCGTTCGTCACACATGCTCCGAGTCCTTTGCCGCGCGAAACGACAGGGCGTGAGGTGCAGCCGCTCGATGAAAAGCTCAGCGGCTTCGTATTCAAGATTCAGGCGAACATGGATCCGGGGCACCGTGATCGCATCGCCTTCATGCGCATCTGTTCCGGTCGCTACGCGAAGGGCATGCGATTGTTTCACGTGCGACTCGGCAAGGAGATGCGGATCAATGATGCTCTGACGTTCCTCGCCGCCGACCGTCAGCACACTGATGAGGCGTACGCAGGCGACATCCTGGGCCTGCACAATCATGGCACGATCAACATCGGCGACACCTTCACGGAAGGCGAATCGATCATGTTCACCGGCATCCCGAACTTTGCGCCGGAAATGTTCCGCCGCGTCGTGCTGCGCGATCCGCTGCGCATGAAGGCGCTGCAGAAGGGCCTGGATCAGTTGTGCGAGGAGGGCGCGACGCAGGTGTTTCGGCCGCTGCGGAACAACGATCTGATTCTCGGCGCAGTCGGACAACTGCAGTTCGACGTCGTCGCATTTCGTCTGCAGGACGAATACAGCGTGCAGGCGGCGTTCGACAACGTGAACGTCTTCACCGCGCGCTGGGTATATTCGAACGACGCAAAGAAGCTCGAAGAATTCCGCACGAAAGCGTATGAGAACCTGGCCGTGGACCATTCAGGGGCGCTGGTCTATCTCGCACCGACGCGCGTGAACCTGCAACTGACGCTGGAACGCTGGCCAGGCCTCGACTTCCGCGAAACCCGCGAACACCTGGCCGTGGCTGCGTGAGAGGAAGATGGAAGAGCCGCGAAGGACCGCATAAAAGAGTAATAGTGGCGAGAAGCGGAGTGCAACACCTCTGCAGGAGCACGAGTTCGAAATGCGTGCCTTGAATAGGCGCGCTTGCTATCTGTTATTTTTCCTTTTTGCGGTCCTTCGCGGCTCTTCTCTTCCGGAGCTCTGAAAAAAATGAAATCGCCGCTGCTCGAGAAGAAAGTCGTCGCCTGGGCGTTCTATGACTGGGCGAACTCGGCGTTTGCCGCGAGCGTCATGGTCGTGTTCTTTCCGGTGTTCTTCAAACAGTACTGGAGCGCCGATGTAGCGGCGACCGAAAGCACCTTCTGGCTGGGCATGGCGAACGGCGGCGCAAGCTTTCTGCTGGCGATCATGGCGCCGCTACTGGGCGCGCTGGGAGATCGCGGCGGTTCGCGATTGCGCTTTCTGCTGGCGTTCACGGTTCTCGGCGTTGTGAGCACTGCGGGCCTGAGCCTGGTCGAACAGGGGCAATGGCAGTGGGCGGCCGTGCTGTTTGCGCTGGCGTCCATGGGTTTCTGGGGCGGAATCATTTTCTATGATTCGCTGCTGATCGACGTCGCGCCGCGCAATCGTCTCGACTCCATTTCGGCGCTTGGATATGCGATCGGCTATCTCGGCGGCGGAGTGCTGCTCGCCATCAATGTGTGGATGACGCTCAAGCCCGGTTTCTTCGGTCTCGCGGATTCCGCTGCTGCTGTGAAGGCTTCGTTCGTCACGGTCGCGGTGTGGTGGGCGCTGTTCGCGATTCCGATTTTCCTCCTGGTGCGCGAGCGCGGCGCCGGTGAGCGGGCCGCTTCAGGTCATGCGGTGCGCGAGAGTTTCGCCGCCTTGTGGAGTACGTTTCGCGATGTGCGTCGCTATCGTGCGGTGTTCTTCTTCCTGCTCGCGTACTGGATGTACATCGATGGCGTAAACACGATTCAGAAGATGGCCGTCGACTACGGCCTGGCGATCGGCCTGGAAACCTCGAGTCTGATCCAGGCGATTCTGATGGTGCAGTTCATCGGCTTTCCGGCCGCGCTGCTGTTCGGCTGGATTGGACAGCGCATCAGCCCCGTAGCCGGCATCTTCATTTGTATCGCGGTGTACGCGCTGGTCACTGTGTATGCGACCGTGCTGAACACCTCGACAGAGTTCTTCATCATGGCCGCCGCGACCGGTTGCGTGCAGGGCGGCATTCAGAGTCTCAGTCGCTCCTACTACGGCCGGCTCATTCCGCCAGATCGCGCCGGCCAGTTCTTTGGCTTCTACAACATGATGAGCAAGTTCGCGGCGGTGCTCGGCCCGTTCCTGATGGGTACGACCGCATTGCTCAGCGGCAATTCACGAACCGCCATCCTGTCGATCGTCGTGCTGTTCATCGGCGGCGCTGCGCTGCTGGTGTTCGCTGTGCGCAGTGCTCAAACGGAGGAAGAGCCGCGAGGAGGAGAGCCGCGATAGACCGCATAAAAAAATTTCAGAAAGGAGGCGGAGCCATTCATCGATCGATCTTTATCAAGTCTTTTATGCGGTCTTTCGCGGCTCTTCCTCCTCCTCCGCGTCCTTCAGCCGACCCATCGCGCCGGATCCACGCGATAGTACTTGCGCAGCTGTTCGTACACCCCCGGGTGATGTGATTCGAGTTCCTGCGGCTGCATGAAGAAGGCTTCGGTCACGACCGCGAAGAACTCTGCTGGTTCGCTCGCGGCGTACGGATCGAGAAAGGTGTCGGCGCCTGCTTCGACCTGGTCGCACAGCCGCTCGTACTCGTCCCAGAAGACCTCTGACCATTGCTCGTAAGCGCGTGAACCGCCCAGACCGGGCGCTCCATCCATCGATTCATCTTCCATGTCGAGATAATGAGCAAATTCGTGCAGCACGACGTTCTGCGTCCCCGTGGAACTCTCTTCGATGTCCTGCCACGACAGGATGATCCGGCGCGAATCCCAGGCCTGACCGGAAAGTACGTCGCGGCTTTCAGTCACCACGCCGTCCTCGTCGTGATGCGACTGCGGAACGACGAACGGCGTCGGATACACCAGGATCGAGAACAGGTCGTCGTAGAAATGAGCGTGGGGAACCTCGGGTCGATTCACGACCAGCAGGCATGCGTAGGCCGCGACCATGACGCGCATCTCGTCGGTCACGACGAGATCATTGCAGCCGACAAATCGCTTTTCATGGATGAAGACCGCGATGAGGCCATGGAGTCGATCGCGCAACTCGCTCGGCAGGCGGCCATACATCGGCAGGCGATTCGTCAGCCAGTCGCGCCACTCCTGCGGCAGGATCCGCCGCGTCAACCTGCGCCTGCGCCGGCTGCGCAGAATCGGCAGCGCCACGAGCCATGCGGCTGCGGCGAGCGCAGTCGCGATGGCGAGCATGACGGGGATACTCAATGTGAGGCCGTCGCTTGAGTCTTCTCAGACTTGCAGCTGATTGACGAGATGCTTCAGTCGGCTGAGCTGGGAAATCAACGGCGATGGGCTATAGCGCAGATTCAGATAAAGCGAGCGAATTTCTGCGAGCTGCGCCGTGAGCCCGGGGTGCGATCGCGTCACGCGCGCCAGATAGTCGACCGGGCCTTCGTACGCCAGCCGCGGCGGCTCGCGTCGCGCGAGCTTGCGGCATAACGCATCATAGATTTGCGCAACGGGGTCGCGTGGACGCGGGCGAAAGCGCCAGGCGAGATACATGGACAGCACGATAAAGAAACTCATGAGCGCAAGCACGAGGGCCACTCCCAGGTATTCCCAGCGCACCTCGTCGATGTCGAGCCGCGTGAGCAGCCAGCGCTGCTGCGCTTCGCCGAATTCCACGACCTGATCGTTCCAGAACGTGTTTGCGGCGTCCCATGTAAGCCGCAACTGCGAGAGCAAGCGATTGTTCCGCAGCAGCCGGCCCGGCACGGGTTCGTCTTCGGACATGGCGGCGGCGAGTCCGCCGCTCTCGATGCGTTCAGGCGCGACCGCCGCGGTGGGATCGATGCGCACCCAGCCGCGTTCCTCCAGCCACACCTCGGTCCATGCATGCGCCTCTGATTGGCGCACGATGAAATAGTCGCCCATCGGGTTGTACTCGCCGCCCTGATAGCCAGCCACGACGCGAGCAGGGATACCGGCGGCGCGCGCCAAAACCGTAAATGTCGAAGCAAAGTGCTCGCAGAAGCCGCGGCGCGTGTTGAACAGAAAATCATCGACGGAGTTCAGTTCCAGCCGCGGCGGCTCCAGCGTGTAGAAATATTCCTCGTCGCGAAATTTCGCGAGAACAGCCTGAATGAATGCGGCGTCGCTGCCCGCCTGCGCACGCATTTTGCGGGCCAGCGCTATCGAGCGCGGATTGCGATTCTCCGGCAACTGCAGATCGGCGTTACGCATCGCTCGCGGCAATGCACCTACCACGGTAAAGCTCGTGCTCGATTGCAACTCGAAGGCAGTGAGGGTGGACACCGGGTTGCTGTGCGGGGTCAGAAGCTGAAAATCAGAGGTGCGCAACGTCGTGCGGCCGGGCCATCGCGTCACGACGTCGAGCGGAAAAATCCAGTTGCGCTGATGCGGCTCGAGAGTGAGCCGATATTTATAGTCCGGTCCGCTCGTGGTGATCGCCTGCGGCAAAAAACGGCCCGACGGACGCCGCCACGTTCGGCCGTCGAAGTCGTGCAGCACAGGTCCGCGCCAGTAGCGTTCCCTGGGCGGCGGCGGTGCGCCGTCGAATTTCACCCTGAATGCAATCGCGCCGGAAACGCTGAGCTCTGAAACATCGCCTGGACTCATCTCATCGCTCAGGCCGGTGGTCGCCTGCGTGCGCGCCGGCGCCGCCCAGAACTGTCCGGGCAGGCGTGGAAAGAACAGGAACAGCAGGATGGCCAGCGGCAGCGCCTGAAGGAACATCTTTCCGGTGACGCCCGTCGCCTCGCGCACCGACATGGTCGAGGTCGTTTGATGAATGCGCATCAGCGTGACCGCCAGCAGCCACGCAGTCACGAGCATATACGGCAGTCGCAATAGCTCCTGGTTGTAGAGGAAAGCGGCGAACAGTGCGAAGTAGGCCAGGAACACGATGACGGTGAGATCGCGCACGGTGCGCGTTTCCAGCAGCTTCATTCCCGCCATCACCACGAGCAGCGCCGTACCGGCTTCGATGCCGTTCAAGGTCCGATACGTCGCGAGCACCGCGAGCAGCGCAGCGACCGCGACAAGGACGCGCAACCACTTCGGCGGCAGCGCCCACTGCTTTACTTCAATCGCCACGCGCCACATCGCGCCTGTCGCCGCGAGCAATATCACCCAGAGCGCGAGATGAGGCAGATGCGGTGCAATGGAGAGTGCAAGTGCGCCGATGACCCAGAGGAGTCGCTGCAGCGCGGGGCGGTGCACAATCGCCGCCGTGGTGCGGCGAATGAGGGCCGATAAAGCGAAAACGCGAGCGGAGCGCGCGCTATCCATTCGCCGGGTTCTCATCGAACAGCGCCAGCGCCGTGAGACATCGCTGGCGATGCGCCGGTCCGACGTTCGGCGGAATGCTCACGCCCGGAATTCGCAAACCGAATGCGCGGCCGGCGGCGTATGCGTCTTCAACCCAGCGACACAACTGCGAGAGCCGCGCCTCTGCGCCCAGACCCTGCAGCGCATCCCAGTCGAACAGATGCGAGGTCACCGCCGTACCTGCGTACACCTTGACCTGCAAACCTTGTTCGCGTGCGTATACCTTCCACGCGATGCGACGCGGCGAGTCGCCTGGATGGAACGCGCGCAGCCCGGCGAAGTCTTCATCGCCGCGCACCGCATCCTGGGCGCCGCCCGTATCTGTCTCCAGCGGCGGTGATGGAAGTCCTCGTTCACTTGGGCGCGGGTACACGACGCAACGCACGTTCAGGTGCAGGTACGCCCACGCGTAGAAGAGGCCAAACGGATGGCGCGTCGCGACCTCGAACTGGTCGAGCGGCAAGGAGCCGCGACGCGAGGCGGGCAACTCGACTTCCAGCACTGCACGTTGGCCCGGATTTACTCGCACCGGCGCGGCGACACCCTGATCATTCGCAATGGTCAGCTCGTGCCGCGCGAGCGGCGCGGAATTCTCGAGCGCAATCCGGAACCGGGCAATCTGGCCTGCAAACACCGGCTCGCTGACGGCGGAGCGAATCAGAACGCCGGCGAGGTTGCGATGACAGTAGTGCATCGCCGTCAGGCCCAGCGCGCCGAGCAGGAAAGCGAGCCCCAATGCGAGGTTGTTCGCATAGTTCATCGCGCCGAGGAACATCGCGAAGATCATGAATCCGAAGGCGAATCCGAGCGCCGTCGGCACAATATAGATGCGCCGCGCCGACAACACGATGGGATCCGGATCCACGCCATGACGCTTGCGCGCCCAGCGGCGCGTGGCGGAGCGGAGGCGGGAGAGGAGGGAGGAGAGCATAAAGATGCTGGCGAACCAAAGCTGTTAGCTACTAGCTACTAGCCAGAGGGCTGGATGCGCCGGTTGCATCTCTTAGTTCTGATCTGGCTAGCGGCTAGCGGCTAGTGGCTAGAGGCTCATGGCACCTCTACTGCGTGCAGCACCAACCGGCCGATTTCGGCCGGCGTCTTCGCGTTCGCGTCATCGCGCGGCTTCAAGCGATGACCCGCGACTGCGCCGAGTACGGCCTGTATGTCTTCGGGCAGCACGCCGGAATGCCCGTGAATCAATGCCCACGCCTGCCCGGCGCGTAGCAGGGCGATTGCCGCACGCGGCGACAGACCGGCCTCGAACTGCGTCGATTCGCGTGTGTAGCGCACGATCGCCTGGACGTAATCGAGCAGCGCATCGGATGCATGCACCCTGGGAACCAGGGTCTGCATGTACAGCAACTGCTGAGGAGAGAGCATGGGCGACAGCGTGGCGAGCAGATCGCGGCGATCCTGGCCCATCAGCAATTGTCGCTCGAGCACTGCATCCGGATAGCCGAGTTCGATGCGCATCAGAAACCGATCGAGTTGCGATTCGGGCAGGGGATAGGTGCCGATCTGGTACACGGGATTCTGCGTCGCGATGACGAAAAACGGCGCCGCGAGCGCATAGGTCTGACCGTCCGCCGTGACCTGATGCTCTTCCATCGCCTCGAGCAGCGCGCTCTGTGCTTTCGGCGTCGCGCGGTTCACTTCGTCGGCGAGGACGAGTTGCGAGAACACCGGCCCCTTGTGGAACTGAAAGCTGCTCGTCTCGCGATCGAAGATCGACACGCCGATGATGTCGGCGGGCAAGAGATCGCTCGTGAACTGGATGCGCTGATAGGAGAGCCCCAGCGTTTCGGCGAGAGCGTGTGCGAGCGTCGTCTTGCCGACGCCAGGGATATCTTCGATCAGCAGATGGCCGCGCGCCAGCAGGCAGGAAACGCACAGATGCAACTGGTGCTCCTTGCCGAGAATGATGCGATTGAGCTGAGCAATCGTCGCGCTGACGAGTTCGACCGGATCGGCTTGGTTAATCAGTGTCGGAACAGGTGAAGTCATGCGTCGCTCGCGGTAGCAGTGCAGCGAGTCTCGCGAGATCGGCGCGAAATGCAAGCGTGGACTGCGCGCTCCATTCTATCCATCCTGACTGTCCTTTTACGTCCTGAGCAAAGCCACGCGTCGTTCCTGCTCCTCGATCTGATTGATTTCGTGCTTGAATTCAGCGATGCGGGCGCGCTCCTGTTCGACGATGTCGGTGGGCGCGTTCGCCACGAAATTCTGGTTGGCGAGCTTCGCTTCGCACTTCGTCAGGTCCTGACGCGTCTTCGTCTTGCGTTTTGAGAGCCGGGCGAGCTCGGCGTCCGGGTCGTCGATCAGGCTTGAAAGAGGCGCGTGAATCGCATGACCGTCAATCAGCTGCATCGCCGTCGGCGGCAAGGCGTTTTCGTCCAGGAGCGGATGAATTTCGGTGACATTCGCGAGAAACCGGATCAGCTCCAGGTTCGCTGCAACGATGTCCCACTCGGCTGCGCTCGCCGCCTTGATGTGCAGCGGCGTCTGGCGTGAACGCGGCACATCAAGTTGTCCGCGAATCTGCCTGGCGCCGAGGATCACGGCCTTGATCGGTGCGATAGCGCGATCGGCGCCTTCATCGAAAGGAAACTCAGCGCGCACCGGATAGGCTTGCAGCATGATGCTCCGCGCCTTGCCAGGCTCTGAATCACGGGAGATGAGCGGCGCAATGGACTGCCAGATCTCCTCGGTGATGAACGGCATCATCGGGTGCAGCAGGCGCAGATATGTTTCGAGCACTTCGACCAGCGTCCGGCGAGCGCCGCGCTTCTGCGCGTCACTCGATTTGTCGGACTGCAATGTCGGCTTCGACAGTTCCAGATACCAGTCGCAGTATTCATACCATGCGAATTCGTAGAGCGCCTGCGCCGCAAGATCGAAACGGTACTCGGCAAAGCGGCTGCGCACCGTCTCGATCGTGGCGCCGAGGCGAGAGCGAATCCATCGATCGGCAATGGAGTGCTCCACGTCCCCCGAGGACAACGCGGCGCCGCCTGCCCCTTCGAGATTCATCAGCACGTAGCGCGCGGCGTTCCAGAGTTTGTTGCAGAAGTTCTTGTAGCCGTCGATGCGGCCCAGATCGAACCGGATATCGCGACCCATTGTGGCGAGCGCACACAGGGTGAAGCGCAACGCATCCGCGCCGTAGGCTGGAATACCCGTCGGGAATTGCTTGCGCGTGCCCTTCTCGATCCTGTCCTTCAGGTGCGGCTGCATCAATCCTGTCGTGCGCTTGGCCACCAGGCTTTCAAGTTCGACGCCGTCAATGAGATCGATCGGATCGATGATATTGCCCTTCGACTTCGACATTTTTTCGCCATGCTCATCACGGATGAGTCCCGTGATGTACACCTCGCGAAACGGAACATCGCCGGCGAACTTCAGGCCCATCATGATCATCCGCGCGACCCAGAAGAAAATGATGTCGAAACCGGTGACCAGCACGTTGGTCGGATAGAACGATTTCAGCTCCGGCGTTTTCTCCGGCCAGCCGAGCGTCGAGAACGGCCAGAGGGCGGATGAGAACCAGGTGTCGAGCACGTCGTCGTCGCGCGTGAGCTTCACGTCGCCGCCGTGCTTTGCGCGAGCCTGCGCCTGCGCGTCGTCGTGCGTGCGTGCGACGTAGATGTGTCCCTCATGGTCATACCACGCCGGCACCCGATGGCCCCACCACAGTTGCCGGCTGATGCACCAGTCCTGAATGTTGTGCATCCATTGGTGGTAGGTTTTCGCCCAATTCTCGGGCACGAACCGAATGCGTCCGTCTTCGACCGCCTTGATCGCCGGTTCGGCGAGCGGCCCAATGCGCACGTACCACTGATCGGTGAGCCAGGGTTCGAGCACGGCGCCGCTGCGATCGCCTTTTGGCACTGGCAGTGTATGCGGCTCTAGTTTCTCGAGGAGTCCGAGCGCATCGAGATCCGCGACCACGCGTTTACGCGCCTCGAAGCGATCGAGGCCCCGATACTTCCCCGGCGCCTCATCGTTCAGCGCCGCGTTCGCATCGAGAATATTGATGAGCGGCAATGAATGGCGCTTGCCGAGTTCATAGTCGTTGAAGTCGTGGCCGGGCGTGATCTTGACGCAGCCGGAGCCGAACGCAGGATCGACGTAGTCGTCCGCGACGATCGGAATCAGGCGATCCGCCAGCGGCAGACGGATCTGCTTACCGACGAGATGCTTGTAGCGCTCATCCTCGGGATGCACAGCGACGGCGGTGTCGCCGAGCATGGTTTCGGGACGCGTCGTGGCTACGACCAGATGGCCCGAGCCGTCTTCGAGTGGATAGCGGAAATGCCAGAGATGTCCGGCTTCGGGTTCGGCGAGCACTTCCAGATCCGACAGCGCTGTGTGCAGCACCGGATCCCAATTCACAAGTCGTTTGCCGCGGTAGATCAGGCCGTCCTCATACAAGCGGACGAAGACCTCGGTGACCGCGCGCGATAGACCTTCATCCATCGTGAAGCGATCGCGCGACCAGTCGACCGAATTGCCGAGTCGACGTTCCTGTCGCGAAATCGTATCCCCCGATTGCGCCTTCCAGTCCCACACGCGTTTGACGAAGGCGTCCCGGCCGATGTCGCGGCGATGCACGCCGGTTGCGTTGAGTTGGCGCTCGACGACCATTTGCGTCGCAATGCCCGCATGGTCCGTGCCCGGCTGCCACAGTGTGTTGTCGCCCGACATGCGATGCAGCCGCGTCAGCGCATCCATGAGCGTGTGCTGGAACGCGTGCCCCATATGCAGCGTGCCGGTGACGTTCGGCGGCGGGATGACGATGCAGTAGGGCTGACCCTGACCGGAGGGCGCAAACCAGCCGTTCGCTTCCCACTCCCGATAAATGCGCTGCTCGATCTCTTGCGGGTCGTAGGTCTTTTGCATGGTCGAGGACTGAGAGGCTGAACGTGAGAGCGGGCGATTATAGCGAGGCAGGAAGCGGTTAGCGGCGGGCGCGGGCCATCAGGGTGCGTCCGCACCTCGCGCCCGGACCGCGGATCTTTCGGGGCGTTATGATTCGCGTGATCGCTTTCTTGAGGATGACCGATGGATTCGGACCACTTCCGCTACTTCCTGCGCGTCCGATACGGCGAGTGCGACGCACAGAAAGTCGTATTCAATTCCCGTTATGGCGATTACGTCGACCTGGCTGCCGCAGAGTTCTTTCGGGCGCTCGGCTATGAGAAGGAAATCCAGACGGCCGAGCTGGACTATCAGCTCGTCAGGCAGACGACCGAATGGCGTGCGCCCGCGCGCTATGACCAGGTGCTGGAGATATCCGTGGCGACAAGGCGCCTGGGAAATACTTCGTTCACGCTGCAGACGGAATTCCGGATCGCCGGCGAGGAGCGGATGATTGCCACGAGCGAGACCGTGTACGTGCACGTCGACACGCACACGCTGACCAAATCGCCGCTTCCGTTGCGACTGCGCGAAGCGCTGACCCGCGGTGCACCCGGCGTCACAGTGGACCATGCAGGACATATGAAAAGCGGTTAGCGGTTGGTTCGGAACGTTTCGTGGTTCGCGCGCGGGCCGGGGACGTTGTTGGGCAGGGGCGGTCGCGCTCATTCCCGCACTAACCGCTAACCGCCAACCGCCAACCGCTTCTCGTCACACGTTGTGCGACTCGAGTGCGCAGCCGCGCTCGCGATACTGCTTGTACCTGTCGCGGGCCGTGCGTTTGCGTTCGGGATCGGCTTCGACGATTTCGGCGATGCGCTCATAATCCTCGATATTCGGCGGAATCGTTTTCGTGAGATTGATGAGCAGGTCGCGGTGTGACGCCGGGGCGAGTGATTCGCCGATCAGGATCATCACACGCGCATGCGAAGCTTCGGCGCCAGTGAAGATCTCGTGCGGCAGGAAACTGCCGTCGCTGCAGGTCCACAAGAGATCATCGACGCGCCGCGTATCGGTTGCATTTGCGGTTTGCAGATAGAGCCGGCCGCCCCGGGATACGAATTCCTCCGCCAGCCGGCATGCGTATTTGAAGCGCGCATCCGGCGCGCCCTCCGCAAGGACGTAGAAATCGACCCGCGGCACAACTATTTATTGATGAGGTAATCGACCAGCAGCGGAACGGGCCGACCCGTGCTGCCCTTGTTCGAGCCGCCCTGGTAGGCAGTGCCCGCTACGTCGAGATGCGCCCAGTTGAGACCGTCCGTAAACTTTGCAAGGAAGCACGCCGCCGTGATCGCACCGCCTTCGCGGCCTGCGACATTCGCGAAATCCGCGAAGTTGCTTTTCAGCATGTCGCCATACTCATCGCCGATCGGCATATGCCACGCGCGATCCTCCGCGCGCCGGCCGGCGTCGAGGAGCGCTGCGGCGAGTTCGTCGTTGTTGCTGAACAAACCTGTCAGATGATTGCCGAGCGCGACCACGCATGCGCCGGTCAGCGTTGCAATGTCGATCATCACGTCAGGCTTGAAGCGGCGTGCATACGTAATGGCGTCGCAGAGGATGAGGCGGCCTTCCGCGTCGGTGTTCAGCACTTCGATCGTCTGGCCGGACATGCTCGTTACGATGTCGCCGGGCTTGGTCGCGCGACCGCTCGGCATGTTCTCGCACGCCGGCACGACGCCGACGAGATTGATCGGCAGTGCAAGCTCCGCGACCGCCTTGAAGACGCCCAGCACGCTTGCGCCGCCGCTCATGTCGAACTTCATCTCGTCCATGGCCGGCGGCGGCTTGAGCGAAATGCCGCCGGTGTCGAAGGTCACGGCCTTGCCTATGAGGGCGGTCGGCGGCGTCGAGCGCTGCGTTCCGTAATACTCGAGTACGATCAGGTAGGCAGGCTCTTCCGTGCCTTCCGTCACGGAAAGAAACGAGCCCATGCCGAGTCGCCGACATTCGGCTTCATTCAATGTGCGCACGCGGATGCTGCGGTGATCTTTGGCAAGCGTCCTGGCGGCCTTCGCCAGATAGCTCGGCGTGCAGACGCTGGCGGGCTGGTTCGCAAGATCGCGCATCAGCGCCATGCCGGCGACGATGCCCTCGGCCTGAGTGATTCCGCGCTCCATCGCGGTGCGGTCGCTGCGGGATGCAGCGGCGACGCCGAAGCGGGTGAGAGTCGATTTCGGACGTTTGTCGTTCGTCTTGTGATGAGGAATGCGGTACTGCGAATTCGCGACAACTTCGACGCTGGTGCGGGCGAGCGAGTGGGCGTTGGCGTCGGGAATCGTCTCGAGACTCAGAAAGCTCACTGCGTTGCGCGCACCGGTGCGATTCAGCATCGAAACGGCGGAGGCGAGCGCTTTGCGGTACTGCTTGCGTTTGAACGAGGCGCGCGCGCCGAGACCCAGCACGATGACGCGATCGCAGGGCGCGCCGGTCAGATCCGCCAGCAAAACTGCATCGCCGGCTTTGCCGCGCAGATCGCCGCGTTTCACCAGTCGTGCGATGCGACCGCCGATGCGGCGATCGAGATCCTCAGCGGCCGATGACAACACGCCCTTGTCGTAGACGCCGACGATAGCGCAATCGGTGCGCTGGCGAGCCGCGCTCGCAGTGCTGACGAAATATTCCATGAAGCTTCCTCGCGATGATTTTTTCCCGACGTGTTTACGCAGCCGACCGCGTCGCTTAAGTTACGGGTCTGCGGCGTCTTCGGGAGGCTTTGAAAGCGCCGTAGTCTACTCCAATCGCCGTCGCATGCTGCTGACGCGCCGACGTGTTCGATCTGCACTCGAGGCTCCTTCTGCGCACGCTTGATCGCTACATTTTTCGTGAAGTCGCCGCCACCTGGCTTGCCGTCAGCGGCGTGCTGCTCGTGATCCTCGTCTCGAATCAGCTCGCACGCGTGCTGTCGCAGGCGGCGGCGAACGATTTCCCACGAAGCGTCGTGTTTGCACTGATCGGACTCACCTCGGCGGGCTACCTGTCGGTGGTGGTGCCGATCGGATTCTTTCTGGCGATCATGCTGGCGCTGGGTCGGCTGTATCACGAAAGTGAAATGGCCGCGATTCAGTCCTGCGGCGTCGGACCCGCGGGCCTGTATCGTCCGATCGCCCTGCTCGGCGTCGTGATCTGCGGGCTGCTCGTCTGGTTGTCGTTCTGGGCCATTCCCGGCGCCACAGCGAGCGCCAGACAGATCCGCGCCGAGGCCGTGCGCGATGCGCAGTTTGGTTCTCTCGAACCCGGCAGGTTTCGCACCTTCGGCAGCGGCTCGATCGTCTTCTATGCCGAGCGCGTCGATGACAACGGCATCCTGCACAACGTGCATGTATTCGTGGATCGGCCTGATGAGTCGAACGCGAGCGCGGATGGCGAGACGACCCGTCGCCGCGCGGAGGAGGACAAGCTCGAGATCTGGGTCGCCACCCGCGCTGAGCAGCGCGGCGCGGGGCAGGCCGAGCAGACCTTCGTGCTCTACGACGGCGAACGCTATGAAGGCGTACCGGGCAGCGGCGAATTTCGCATCATCGAGTTCGCCGAAGGCGGCATCCCGATCCGGCTCGGTGAAATCAATGGCGCGGCGAGCGACGCGGAGATGAAGTCGACTGCAGAACTCCTGGGCTCGGAGGATGCTCGCGATCGCGCCGAACTGCAGTGGCGGGCTTCCACGCCGCTGCTTGCGATGATTCTCATGCTGATGGCCGTACCGCTGGCGCGCCTGCGTCCGCGGCAGGGACGCTTCGGCCGCATTGGTATCGCAATTCTCGCATTCTTTCTCTACTACCAGTTGCTCGTCGCGGCGCGCACCTGGGTCGAGAACGACGTTGCGCCCTCGTTCGTCGGGCTGTGGTGGGTGCATGGCGTCGCACTGTGCGTCGCGCTGTGGTTGCTGGTGCGGGAAAGTCCGCCCGGTCGGGTGCGAATGGCGACGGTGACGCCGTGACATCAGTCCTCGCCCGCTATCTGATTCGCGCGATTCTCGGACACACGCTGCTCGTCATGCTGGTGCTGCTCGCATTGAGCGGTCTGTACCTGTTCATCACGCAGCAGGACGATATCGGCGTGGGCGCCTACACGATCGAGGATGCTTTGCTGTTCGTCGCCCTGAGTTTGCCGCAGTACGCGTTCGACATGCTGCCGATCGCCGCGCTGATCGGTGCGCTGCTCGCGCTGGGAAATCTTGCGCGGTCGATGGAGTTGGTCGTCGTGCGCGCGGCCGGCGTATCCGCGTTCAGAATCGGTCTGTGGGTTGCGGGCGCCGGCTTGATTCTCATGCTGCTGACGGGTGCGCTGGGTGAACTGATTGCTCCTCCGATGGAGCGCTATGCCCAGCAGATGAGAACCTTCGAGAAATTTCGCGACTACAGCATGGCCGGCAATCGCAGCGCCTGGGCGAAGGATGGCGACACGATCATCTCCGTGCGGCGGCAATCCGCGGACAATCGTTACGGCGGCGTATTCGTATTCAACTTCGATGCGCAGCGACGTCTGCGGAGCGTCGCGCGGGCCGATGCCGCCAGCATCGAGGCCGGAAGTCGCTGGCGACTGGAGAACTATCGCGAATCGCGCATCGAAGAGGAGCGCGTCATTCCACGGCGCGAAGCGACGATCGAACTGCAGACCGGCCTCTCGTCTGAGTTCCTCGGGCTGGCCGCATTGAATCCGGAGTCGCTGCCGGGCCGGGATCTATGGAACTACGTGCGGCACCTGCGTGCGAACGGCCTCGACGCCCGGCAGTACGAGACTGCATTCTGGGGGCGCATCGCGCGCACCGTGGCTGTCGCCATCATCGTCGTGCTGGCTGTGCCTTTCGCATTCGGTCCTATGCGCGCGACCGGCACGGGCGCGCGTACGGTGGTGGGCGTCATGATCGGCGTCGTGTTCTTCCTGCTCGCGAGAATGCTGGAAAGCGGCGGCGCCGTCTTTGAACTGCCGCCCATCGTGGTCGCATGGGTTCCCACCGCATTGCTCGCGATCATCACGACGATCGCGCTTGCACGAGTTCGCTGACGTGTCGAACGTGGCGGAGAAAGCAGCGGCGGGTGTGCTGCGCCGTCTGGGGGCGATGTTCTACGACGCCCTGCTCGTGATTGCGTTGATGATCATTGCGACTGCAGCGTTTCTGCCGCTGACGGGCGGCGAAGCGATCACTGCCGCAAGCGTCGGCGTACTCGCATACGTTTACCGATGCGTGCTGCTTGCGATCACAGTGCTGTTCTTCGGCCTGTTCTGGACGCGCTCGGGCCAGACGCTCGGCATGACGGCGTGGCGGCTCAGGCTGGAACGCACGGATCTCGCGCCGGTGACCTGGCGAGACGCACTGGTGCGACTGGCCGGCGCCTGCGTCTCGTGGGCCGCCGTTGGGTTGGGATACTTCTGGATCTGGATCGACCGCGATCGACTCGCGTGGCACGACCGCTGGAGCGGCACGCGAGTCATCGTGCTGCCAAAGCGCTCCTGACTACAGGAGCTGCTCCAGCGGCTTGAAGATCTGTTCGTACTTGTACGAGGGAATCTCGTACACCCAAGCCTCGACGCGGGCGTTTGCGGTTTTTACTTCCGCTTCGATGTCGGGCGCCTTCGCTGCAGCAGCCGTCGGCTTGGGTGCATCCGTCTTCGCATCCGCCTTTGGGTCCGCGTGCGTTTCCGAAGGCGCTGTCGCTACCTTGAAGCGCTCCGCGAGCTGCGCATCATAGGAAGGCTTCATCGCGATGAAACGCTTGTCATCGCGACTCCAGCCCTCGAGCTGCACGACCAGCCCATCGAAGGTGCTGAACGTCGCACCGGCGTCTGCCGACGCCGCCGTGAACGCGCTCGCTGGCTGAACGTCGGCCAGCGTGAGTCCGCTCAACGCCGTCGCGAAGCCGTTCGCCGCAGAGGGCGAGCTGAGCTTCTTGCCCTTGGGCAGCCCCTCAACATTGAAGTCTGTGTCGGCGCGGCTGTTCTTTACAGCTGTGTATGGTTTCTGACCGCTGACTTTCACGGTGGCCGATTGAATGCGATCGGCTGAGGCATCGAGGATCTGCTTACGGAGCCATGCGTCCGGCGAGGCCGATGCATCGATGCTGCTGTTGATGAGCCAGCTCTGCGCCTCGCCCGCCCGGCGAACATACTGCGCCTGCGCCCCGCTGCCTGCTTTACCCACGATCAGATTCAGCGCCGTCGGCGCACCGCTGATTTCAATGCGTACGCCGGCCGCGGCGGCGTCGCTGACGTCTTCGACGCCGAGACTCTTGTAGCTTTCCGGATTGGACGTCTTCTCCTCGTAGAGTTTCGCGTCCCCGAGACTGCGCAGCAGCCTGCTCAGCTTGGCCTCATCCGCGGGATAACCCGAGCGCTCGGCGACAGTCCAGCCGCCTTCCTTGCGAACCAGTTCGACTGCGAGGACATCGCCGGCTTTGAAGATGCGCACGTTCTGTACGGCGTCTAGTTGCTGTTTGAGTTCCGGGAACAGTGCAGCGTGCTCGCCGCTCGCGCCCGAGGACGATTGGCGGTTCGCGAGCCAGACGCCGGCGCCGATTGCGATCAGCGCGGCGATGCTCAGGATCAGAAGTCTTCGTGATGTCATCAGCAGATCCTCAACCAGTGTGTGCGGCTGCCCGGCCCGCACGCAGGCGTCGACGGCGCGTCACGGCGAGCAGTATCGCGCCGATCGCAAGCAGCGCGGGCACGAGCGCAATGTTCAGCACCTTGAGAATGGTCCCGAGCCGCTCGATCTCGATGTCCAGGCTGCGCCGGACATCGCGCAATTCCTTGCGGATGCGCACGCGTTCCTGCTGGAAGCGCTGCAACTCTGCTTCCTGTTCGGGCGAGAGCGAAAGCGATCCTTCGTTGCCGCGGCCCGCTTCGAGCGCGGAAAGTTTCTGTTCGGTGTCGCGCAGTTCCTGATCAAGCTCCTTCTCTTTCGCCCTCAACTGATCGTCCGCCTCGCGACGCAGCTCTTCGACCCTGGTAAACGGACGGAAGAAGCTCTGCCGGCCGCGAATGCTGATCAGATCGCTGCTACCCGACAGATTGTCGACAGCATTGGCGACGAAATCTCCATTGTTCGCCCAGGCGACCGCAAAGCGCTGACCGAACACGTTCTGCGCGCGCACCCACAAAGGGTCGGCGAGCACGTCGCTGTCGGCGACGAGGATGAGATTCGCGTCCTGCGAGGATTCCGCTTTGTGTTCGGCGTTCGCTGCAACGCCTTCACCCGCCGGCTTGCCATCGGGATAGGCGGATTTCAGTTTGCCGTGGACGCGCGCGGCGACCGCGTACCGCTCGCCTGTCGCCTTGAAGTCATCGAGTAGCGCGCTGCTGTCGGGCAGGAAAGCCAGACGCATCGCCGGCAGCAGGGCTGCATTCGTGCTTGACTGAATGAGGGGCTCGAAATTGATCGCGGCGTCGGCCTTCTTCCTGAGCACGCCCGCGGTCATCACGTTAATCGAATCCAGCGTCGATGTGACCACGTCCTTGTCATTCATGCTGGTTCGATTGAAGCCGATGATGGCGATGTGCTGCGACGGCGCCTGACCCTGTCGCAACGCGACGGTCAGCCCCAGTTCGCGGTCGCCGAGCACCTGTGTCGGATCGAAGCTGACGCCCCAGGCCTCGAGCAGCGGTCCGAGCGTAGATGAGCGTGAAGCCATTGGACCGCCCATCTGCGCCGCCGCCGGATCGTTTTCGGATTGCGGGTCGAGGAACGCCAGAAGTTTGCCGCCGCGCATGACGAACTGATCGATCGCGTACAGCGTCTGCGGCGAGAGTTCCTTCGGATGAATCAGCAGCAGCGCATCGATCTCGGCGTCGATGCTTGCGATGTCGCCCGCCAGCGTGCGCACCTCCGCCAGTTCGCGTAGTTGAGCAATGCTTGCCCAGCCTTCCTGCATACGCCCGGTCGACTGATCGAAGGAGGCGTCGACCGGCAGTCCGGACAGTAGTCCGATCACTGGGCGCTTCGGATTGCTCAGTCGGTGGATCATGCTCGCGATGTCGTATTCGAGAAACTCTTCCTTCTCGGGTTGGAAGAAACCGATGATCTCCCGCCCATCGGTCGAGTTGGTTCCGGCCAGGCCGAAGTAAAGCGATTCGCCCGTTGCGCCCAGCGGGGCGGCAGACAATCCGAACTCGGCCGCGCGGTCCTCGTCCTCTGAAAACGGTTTGGGATCGATGACCGACAGGCGCAGCTTGCCTTTGGAGCGCTGCTCCATTTCTTCCAGCAATTCGCGCACGCGCTGCGCATACGCGCGCAGCGGCGGCGACTGGCTGCTCGTTTCCTGCGAGAAAAAGAAATAGAGATTGATGGGCTCATCGAGCGAGCTGACGATGCGTTGCGTGCCGGGTGCGATCGAATACAGATTGCTCTCGGTCAGGTCGATGCGCGCGCCTCGCAGTACGAACGTAATGAGAATAGTGACGCCTATGAACAGGACCGCGAGCGCGATCAGTGCGGTGACGCCGTACGCTTTTCTGCCGGCGTACGCCGTCCCGGCTTTCGTAGTAGTTGTCGTCATGTCAGTTGCCCTTCTTCATATCGAGCACGATCGCGTTGGCGATGAGCCAGGCGGCGATCAGCGCGGCGAAATACAGCAAGTCGCGAAGATCGATGACGCCCTTGGCGATCGACCCGAAATGCGTCAGGAAGGAGAGTGACGCGACCGCGTCGATGATCGGCTGCGGCGCCCAACCCTCGAAAAGCCCGAGCACCAGCGCAAATCCTGAAAGGAGAAAGCCGAAGCAGATGACGACCGTGAAGATGAACGCGATCACCTGATTGCGGGTCGCAGCTGAGAGGCAGGCGCCGATCGCAAGAAAGCCTCCCGCCATGAGGAAGCTGCCGACGTACGCCGCGAAGATCGCGCCATTGTCGGGATCGCCGAGATAGTTCACGGTGATCCACAGCGGAAACGTCAGCGCAAGCGCGAGACCTGCAAAGCACCACGCCGCGAGGTACTTCCCGATGACGGCTTGCCAGGTTGTCACCGGCAGCGTCATCAACAATTCGATGCTTCCGGATTTGCGTTCCTCAGCCCACAGCCGCATCGACAATGCGGGGATCAGAAACAGATACAACCACGGGTGATAGTTGAAGAACGGTGCGAGGTCAGCCTGTCCGCGCTCGTAGAACCCGCCAAGATAGAAGGCAAACGCACCGGCGAGCAGCAGAAAGATGACGATGAAGACGAAGGCGAGCGGAGTTGCGAAATAACTCGCGAACTCGCGACGGAAGATGGCGCTGACGTTACGCATGGGCCGACTCCTGCTTCACGCCGGTGGTGATCTGTCGAAACACGTCATCGAGGCGGCCAGACGGAGCGCGCGCCGCGAGTCCTCTGGGCGTGTCATCGGCGAGGATGCGGCCGTTCGCGATGATGATTGCGCGATTGCAGACCGCATCGACCTCTTCGAGGATGTGAGTGGAGATCACGATGATCTTGTCCTTGGCCATGGCACCGATGAGGCTGCGCACTTCGTGCTTCTGATTCGGATCGAGGCCGTCGGTGGGCTCGTCGAGGATCAGGACC
>JBOHZJ010000041.1:0-8156 GCA_050738395.1 Steroidobacter sp. | reverse complement strand
GACTAACCGCTAACCGCTAACCGCTTCCGCTCGTGTCCGCCATGAGTGTCCACGTGTGTCCGTTCGTGCTGTCCGACTACTCACTAATCGCCGGTCAAAAGTCACTTCTCACTTCATTCGTCTCATTCCTTGCGCAAATGTGTGACTAACAGAATGAAGTGCTCTCCACGCTGCAACCTTTCGTCGCACGCGGCAATCAGATAATCGTAAATGGCTTGTATACATGGAAGCCACGACGCGTAATCACTTCGTGAGCGAACTTGTAGCAACGATCGATGATGCGAAGAGCATCGGCGTGACCGGCGCCCACCGGTGATGATGAAGACGAAAACGGGGAGGGGTGTGGGGATGATTCTCCGTAGAACCCATGAATTGGTCGGCGGCGACTTGAATGCAGGGCTGGCGCGCACGGTCGAGCCCGGCAATGCGATCCTCAGCTTGCGCACCCAGGTAGCGGACTACACGCTGGATGCTGAAAGGGTCGCGCTCTTGTGCGCATGGAACGGGCGGCAGGAGGTTGCAATGGATGGCCGTCGCGTCGCGGTGGACGACGACACCTGGCTTGTAGTGCCCGCCGGGCCGGCCCACGTACGCATTCGCGGACCTCACGAAGTTCATGCGATGACGATTCTGTTTCGCCGCGGCATGCCGGAAGACGTGCTCAGCTCACTTGTGACCAGCGATGATCGATTACTGGAGAACGGCGAGGGCGGCTATGCGCCTGCACTGCCATTCATGCCGCACCTGCACACCCATGATCGCGGCGTGACCCCGGTGTTGCTGTTCATCCGTCGACATTGCGACATGGGACTCGAAGACGCGCTCTGGTACGAAGAGCAATTCGCGTTCCTGCTCGAGCGCATGCTCATGCGACATCGCCAGATCGTCGCGCGTGCACGCGTAGTGCCGGTGCGGCGTGCAGCAACACGACGCGAAATTCTTCGCCGCGTCTCCCTGGCCACCGATTTCATTCATTCCAACTATGAGAAGCCGCTGATGCTCGGAGACATGGCGCGCGCGGCGTTCCTGTCGCGACATCACTTTCTGCGGCTGTTCAAGCATATTCACGAAGTGACTCCGCATGAATACCTGCAACGCAAACGTACGAGCGTGGCGGCGCGGCTGTTGCGCGGCAGCGAACTGGCGGTCGAGGAAATCGTCAGGCAAGTGGGGTTCGATTCGCGCTCGACGCTGTTTCGCGCACTGCGCCGGTTCCACGGCGTGACCCCGCGCGAGTGTCGGCGCGCTCCTGAGGCGCTGAAGTTCATGAGCGTCGATGAGATAGCCGTCGTCTAAGGGCGGGCCAGAAGCGGTTAGCGGTTGGCGGTTAGCGGTTAGCAAGAGCGGAAGCGCCCACTCGTGGTTCAGTGCGTCGTCAGCTTCGCGCCGCTGTCACCGGCTCTCTTCTGATTCTGACTAACCGCCAACCGCTAACCGCCAACCGCTTCTTCAAGATTCCAGCAAGTGTCTCATTCGCTCCTGTTGAAGCCTTTCATAGTCGCGTGCAATCGCAAGCGTCTTCTGCAGGTCTTGTGAATCTGGATTGATTTGCAGTCCGCGCTGAATGTCGCGCATGGATTCGTCTACCTTGCCGAGGCCAAGGTGCGCCGCCGCCCGGTTTTGCCACGCTCGCCAGTTACCGTCATAAATCGCGAGCGACTGATCGCAGTTCTCGAGGGCGCGCTGATATTTTTTCAGCGCGGCGTAGCCCGCGCAGAGATTCGCGTATGCGGCTGCACGATCGGACTGCGACAACGCCGAGTCCAACCCTAGCCGCGTGAGTTGCACTCCACGCTCCCACTCGCCGCTCATCAACGCGGCCGCGCCGTCGCTCAGCATGGCGTTCGCCCCGATGACAGTGTTGGCGTGCGCCGGAAGCGGTTCCGCCGACGCATCGTAAGTAACGGCCGGCAGAGCCGCCGTTGCGATCACGGCCGCTGCGAGAACACGGATCAAACGCGCACGCATATGGCTATTCACCGCCTTTGTCCGCATCTATACCACTGCGGAAAACGCGTGCAAGCACCAGAGCGTATTGCGGGGCGGCGAGCGTTGGATCTGTGAGGTACGCCCAACTGGGCGACTGGCTACAGGCGACAGCAAGAAATTGAATGGATCGACGCTCTGGCTGTAGCCTGTAGCCTGAAGCCCATTCCGAGGTTTTCATCCATGTTCTCTTTTCGCAAGAAGGCCATCATGCCGGATCGCGCCGATGTATTGCCGGGACGCGCGACGCCTATGAACGTCCCCGAACGACATGCCGTCAACGGCAATCGCATCACTCCGCCGTTCCCTGAAGGAATGAAGGTCGCGATGTTCGGCCTCGGTTGTTTCTGGGGCGCGGAAAAAAAATTCTGGCAGCTGCCTGGCGTCTACAGCACCGCGGCTGGTTATGCGGCTGGCTACACACCCAATCCCACATACGAAGAGGTGTGCTCGGGCTATACCGGCCATAACGAAGTGGTGCGGGTGGTCTATAACCCGTCGAAGATCTCTTATACAGCGCTGCTAAGGACTTTCTGGGAATCGCATGACCCGACCCAGGGCATGCGCCAGGGCAATGATGCAGGCACGCAATATCGCTCGGGGATTTACGTGTACGACGCGGAGCAGCGCGCCGCCGCCGAACGCAGTGCGAAGGACTACGCCGAGGGGCTGCGAGGGGCAGGGTACGGCGCCATCACCACGGAAATCCTCGATGCGCCTGAGTTCTATTACGCCGAGGACTATCACCAGCAGTACCTGGAGAAGAATCCGAACGGCTATTGCGGATTGGGCGGGACGGGGGTGAGTTGCCCGGTTGGAGTAGATGTAGGGCGATAGCGTCTCTCTATGACAGCCTGCCGGCAGGAAGGCGTTCGCAGGAAGGCCGACGGCAAGAAGGCCTGCGGCAGGACAGAATTTCGAACGATGCTGGGCGAGATGCGGCTTACTCTCTCCTGTCGACGAAGTTCGGCCGTCATTCAGCGCTTACTGCGGCGGCTCCTGGCCGGGGTTCGGATCTTCCATCGGATACGTCTTCAGCCCTTCTTCCTGGGCGCCCTGCTGAGTCGCAGGTTCTGCCGCAGATGGAGCTTGGGTTCCTGACGCATTGGCCGACGATGCCTGCGGCGCACCACTCGCTGAACTTTGCACGGCTGCAATGAACGTCTGGGCCGGTTCCGGCGCTGCGGGTGCGTCGCCGCGAATGATTTCACTCGCGAGCACGCCCGGCCGGCCATAGAACGCTTCGTTCGAGCGGTGATCGATCGTGATCGCCGAACCGTCGAGCGCAACGCCGGCAAACAATCCGCTCGCGCGTGAATACGAGTAGACCTGCGCTGTGAGGCCGATATCGGTCGCGGCCGAACTCTGTCGACCAACCGGCCCTGCGGCCACCGAGGCATCTGCGCCCAACGTCACCTTGCCGCCAACGATGCCTTCGATGCTCTGACGAGAGGTGAACAACAGCACGACGTCGGTCGATTGCACACCGACCTGAAAGCCAAAGCTGCCGCCGGTGAGATTCACGAACACCGGATTGCTCCATGTGCCGTTGCTCTTGCGCACGACGAGCACGCCCTTACCGCGTCGACCGCCAATGCCGAGACCCACCTTGATCACGGCTGGAATCACCGCGACGGCGTGCGCACGCTCGAGCAGCCAGCTCGGGATGTTCTGCTCAGGCATCTGGAGCAGTTCATTCAAGACCTGCGTCGAGGTGAGCAGCCGCGCGTCCTGTCGCTCGCCTGCGACGGCTGCGGCGCTCATCGCGCAGGAGAGAAATAAAATCGTAAGCCGCGCGTATAGGGTTTGCATTCGCATTGCTGCTGTTGCTCCTTGGAAAACGAGATGAGGCGTCACGCGCAAGCGACTACGCTCGCGGAAATCGCTTTCATTGGGACTGTAACAGATGAGCAAGGTTTCGAGTCCCGCGTCTCGGGCGCCGACTCCCATGTCTCGCACTGGAAACTCCCTCTCTCCTCGCGCCGGCGCCGCTCCAGCGCGTCCTGCGCCCGCGGCATTCGCACGTTCCTGTGCGGCAGAGGGCTGCGGTGAGGGGAAGCCAGCGACCAGCACGCCTTCGCGCCGAGCGAAGACGCGATCTACTCTTGTGCAAGTCGCGAGCGCTGCTGCAAACAGTTCTTCTTCGAGTTTTGGTGAACTGCTCATCGTTTTCGCGCCGATAACCCGACGCGTCAGACTCGTCGTTCCGACAAACCTTCCGGTAAGACCAGCGCTCGTCGGTGCGCCGAATTCGGCGGATCAGTTTCGCTGTCCGCCCGATAAGGCAGGGGCGCTCTGGCTGGTAGCTAACATCAGATCTTTCAGTTTTTGATGTTGTCCGCGATCTGCGTAAAAGTGCGTCACACGATCCCGCGCCGTCAGGCGCGAGTCGCGGTCGGCGCCCTGATCGGCGACGAGCACGCGATAGCTCTCGGTGAGGTATCGCTCGGCTTCTTGCGTGCGGCCTTGTCGATACAGTACTTCACCGAGAGCGTTGGCCGACCGCGCGGAGCGCCAGGCGCTGGTGCTGGTGCGTTTCCATCGATTCATCGCGGCGGTCAGCACGGCTTCCGCATCCTTCAGCCGGTTCAATCCAAGCAGTGCTTCACCCAGGAGATGCTCGGAAGAAGCGACGTATTGATGATCAGGCGGCAGCGTTCTCTCGTAGATTTCCAACGACCGTCGCAGCTCTGATTCGGCTTCTGTAAATTTGCCTCGGCGCATCAGGTGCGAAGCAAGCGACGTGCGTGTGTAGGCCGTCATATAGTGCTGCTCGCCAAGCGCCTTCTCTTGTGTAGCTACCGCGCGTCTGCCGTAGTCCTCGGCCTCTGCAAGAAAGCCCTGTGCTCGCCGGGTCATCGCCAGGGATTCCAGTACGTCGGCAACCTGACGGCTACTATCCCCGTACAGCCTTATGTGCGACTCCAGTGATTTTTCGAACAGCGGCGCTGCTTCTTCGATTCGGTTTTGCAGAAATAGAACGTCGGCGAGGCGACTTTCGGCCGTTACACGGTCCGGGTGCAGATCAGGAACTCCCGCGAGAACAAAAATGGACACGGAGTCCCGGATTGCCCGCTCAGCTGCGTGCAAGTCGTCGCTCCATAGAAAGACGCTGGAAAGCGCCAGCAGCACTCCCGCTACTTCCGGATCGCGCGGCCCGAGGAGTTCCCGGTTGAGTCGGAGACTCTGCTCGAAGTATTTGCGGGCTGAGGGCAGATTGCCGATCTGCAGCGCGCTGTGGCCGAGTTGCGTCAACAATGAAGCGTAGGTGATCGAACGTTCGCTACGATGCGTTTCCGTGATCTCGAGTGCTTGCTTGAGCGCCCTGTCGGCGCGATCGAGATCACCAGCCAGGCGCAAAGCGTTCGCGAGCTCCGCCAGTACGGTCGCTGTTTTCGCGCCGTTGGCGTCCGGCAGTTGTTTGCGAATGTGCAGTGCGTCCTCGAGGAAACTGATCGAGAGTTCGTACTCGTTCTGGCGTCGATACGTCCGGCCGATCGCTTCAAGCAGACGCGCTCGAACTTCCGGGTGTTGACCAAGATCGCCTCGTATGCGGCGCCCGGCGTTCTCAAGCAGCCCAAGGGCGGTCATCTCCTCCCCAGCGCTGACGAAGGGGTCTGACGCCTCGAACACTTCGAGCATGAACTCGGACACTTTCTCCGCTCGAGCTCCCTCCTGCGTTGCACGATCCCGCTCTGCTGCGACTCGCTGCGTCTGAACGGACATGGCGACGGCGAATGCGATGATGAAGACTACAAAGGCCGCGCCGGCGGAAACGCCGAAGGCATGACGGCGCATGAAGCGCTGCGAGTAGTACAGCCAGTTGCCCTGTCGCGCCTGTACGGGCTCGCGGGACAGATAGCGTCGTACGTCGGCCGTGAGCTGTTCGACGGAACCGTAGCGGCTCTGCGGCTCCTTACGCAACGCACGCATGATGATCGCGTCGATGTCGCCGAGGAGCTTTCGTTCCAGCTTGTCGGAAGTACAAGCGCGCGCTTGCGCGATCACACCGATTTCTGATTGGTCGTCGGTCGCACCGTTCTCGGCTGCGCGACGAACTGCTGCGCTGGGTCGGACGGGGTCATTCACACAGATTGAGCGTTCGAGCTCGAGCTGGCTCGCCGAGGCCGGTACTGTGTACGGCCTCAGGCCCGTGAGCAGTTCATACAGGACGACGCCTAGCGCGTAGACGTCGCTCGCGGTGGTGACTTGTCGGCCGAGAATCTGTTCGGGACTGGCGTATTCCGGCGTAAGCAGTCGATCGTTCATGCGCGTGAGCGCGAGCAGCGCAGCCGCGTCACCTGTGTCCAGCAGCTTCGCAATGCCGAAATCGAGCAGCTTCGGCGCGCCTTCGCCCGTCACGAGAATGTTCGCGGGTTTGAGGTCGCGGTGAACGATCAGGTTCTGGTGCGCGTACTGAACTGCGTTGCAGATCTCGAGGAACAGCGTCAGCCGCGCTCGCAAATCGAGCTGCAAACGATCGCAATAGCGATCGACCGGCTCGCCATGCACGTATTCCATGACCAGGTACGGCTGGCCTTCGGGCGTCTCGCCCGCATCGATCAGACGCGCAATGTTCGGGTGATTGAGGCTCGCGAGAATCTGGCGTTCGGCGCGAAAGCGCAGGCTGAGATCGCCCTGCAGGGTCGCGCTATCGACGATCTTGACGGCGACCTGCGCGGAATACTGGCGATCGGCGCGTTCGCCGAGATAGACGGTGCCAGTGCCGCCATGTCCGAGCACCGAGACGAGCTTGTAGCTGCCGAGGATGCGGCCGACCAGAGCTTTGCGGCGATCGCGAGTGGTGGTGTCCAGAGCGGCGCCGAGGGCGTTCGTCAGGGGACTGGTCGATCCCGCCGAATCGGCGGCCAGTAGATCCAGCAATTCCTCGCGCAGACCTGCGTCTCCGGCTGTCTCGCGTTCGATAAGCGCCGGACGATCTTCCGCCGGCAACTCAACCGCGCGCGAGAACAGTTCCTGGAGCCGTTCCCAGCGCGGATCGACTTTCTTCCCTGTGTCCGTCGGAATCATGATGCTTCGGGGCTACGGCTCCGCTTCGGCCGAACTTCTTTCAGGATCCACGCTTTCGCAAGCCGGATTTCGCGATCAACGGTTGCTTCCGACACTTTGAGCGTCTCGGACAGCTCCTGGTACGTCAGGCCGCCGAAGTAGTGCAACTCCACCAACTCGGCGAGGCGCGGATTGGATGCGGCAAGCCGTCCGAGCGCCTCGTCGATTTCCAGCACATCGATGTCGCCAGCGCTGACCGGAGCTAGTTCCAGTCCCTCGAATTCTTCCAGCGAGCCGGTCGTCGTGCCGCCGCGCTTGTCACGAAACCGTGTCTTCGCATGGTCGACCAGTATTCGACGCATCTGCCGCGCCGCAACAGCAAAAAAGTGCGCGCGGTCCTGCCACGAGACATTCATCTCAACGAGCTTTACGAAGGCTTCGTGCACCACCGCCGTGGCTTGCAGCGTGTGGCCAGGGCGCTCACGCCGCATGTACCGCCGGGCGCGATTGCGGAGCTCCTCATATATGAGCGGCGTCAGGCGCTCAAGCGCCCCCGAATCCCCTGATTGCCAGGCAGATAGCAGCCGCGTCACTGCCTGACGGTCGGGCGGCGTCTGAAGGACTGCTGCAATCGTGTTGCTCAAGGGGGGGCGATCTCCCATCGGAGCCAAGTGTTCGTCAAGTGTATCGGGCGGCGAGCTCCATTTTGTCATCCACATCGAAAACCCGTCCGCCTGTGCGCCGCAATCCCTCCTAGGGCCGTCCCTGAATCATTTCGCTCGCCAGCCGGCTACCTCGGGGCTTTCCCCAGCGAACAACTGAGTGAAGCGCTGATTGTTGTTCTTTTTGACCTATTGTCCAGTTGCTCCTGTGACGGGATTCACATTTGGACGTCGCTTAAGCAGGTGAACCGATGTGAATCGGGACGGATTTAACATTTTCTCCGGGAGGGGATTTCTCATGCGTAATGTAGTTGCCAGCGCTGCGATGTTTACTGCTCTTTTGTTGACGGGTCAGCCGTATGCCGATGTCGTCTTGGCGGTTCAACTTGCTGAAGTCCCCGAAGCTAAGCGTCCGCAGATTCAGCTTGCCGAAGTCCCCGAAGCTAAGCGTCCGCAGATTCAGCTTGCCGAAGTCCCCGAAGTTAAGCGTCCGCAGAT
>JBOHZJ010000040.1:0-8535 GCA_050738395.1 Steroidobacter sp. | reverse complement strand
TATCGCGACGGCTGAAACCGTAGCAGAGATGCTTTTCTTAGACACGCAGTCCACCTTGCGAACATACAAGGGGATGCATGTAACGCCCAAAGAACCTTGCGCGGCAACGTCGCTGCGCTCCGCGCTGTCCCCCTCACCCGCACTTCGTGCGACCTCTCCCATAAGGGGAGAGGTGAAGATCAGACGCGTGTCCGGACAACTGGCGCGGCGCCTAGAGCCTCCGATCTCCTCTTCACCGTATCGGCCCCAGCTCAGGGTTGGCTCCGACCGCCTGCTCCGGGGCTCGGTCGAATACGCGCCTTGCCTTGATTCGCGCGAGTTCGGTATCGCCGCTCCACGCCATCGTGTATTCGAGCTGGCCTGTCCTCAGCAATCGGAACTTCTCGATCACGCGAGGGCCTCCGCGGACCTTCCGCTCGATTACGAACCATTCCCCATCCCAGCCGACGGTTGAATCCGCAACGTGGCCTTCGGGCATCGATACCTGGGTACGTGATCCGGCCGTGAGGCGGCGGGCTTCGACAGCCGATGTGATTTCAACCGATGCACCGCGCTGGCGAATGACTAGCATCTTCGTAAGGCCGAGCATCTTGCGGAAGTTTTCATCGCGCTGCTTCTGCCATGGCCGTCGGCCGGGACGATCTGGCGGCGGCGCATCGATGTCTATCCGAGGCGGCGCTCCTGGCGGTCGCGACCTGTCCTCGTCCCTGCGCTGTCGCTCATACCGCCTGCGCTCCTCCTCGAGTCGCTCTTCCAGCTTCTTTTCCGGATCTTCGCTGAGAGCTTCGTTCAGCAGCCATGTTCCACTGAGATCCGCGCCGCGTGCAGACGTTGCATCGTAGTCCGCCCGCGCTGCCTGAAAGCCGACCAGGGCGGAGCACAACAGCAAACCGATCGCGAGCCGGCGGCGATTCATGTGAATTGGAGTATGGGCGACGTAGGAAAATGGAGCGGGTGAATCGAGCCACGGTCGATCGCGACCAACCCGCCAATGAGCTGAGAACTCTAGCAGTCAATCCCGCCGCGTGTGAAGCGTGCGGGATCGCGGAGGCCAGAACGGCAGGATTGCCGCGTTACGCAGCTTCGCTGCCCGTAGAGAGAGGCACTCGGACGCGCCGAGTGCATCCATGGTCTACAGCCGCTGCACGACTGTCACCTTCCTACCTGAGCGGCGTCAGTGCACGCTGCATCAGTGTGACGTTCAGAAGTCGTAGCCCACGCTGAACATGAGGTTGATCTCGCGACCTTCGAGCGGTCGTGGGAGGGACCACACCGCCGGCAGCGGCCTCAGCCCGCTCGCGCAACGCAGAGGTGGAGGAGCCGGTGGTCGTACGGCCCGTCTCCCCGTACCCCGTTCAGAACTGGTAGCCGACGCTCACCTCGAAACTACGCGGCATGATGAAGCGGCCGTTCGGCGCCAGGATCGTCCGCGGATCGCTCTCGGTCAGCGCATCCTCGTCCGTGACGTTGTCGGCGGCAAGCTGCACGATAAACCCCTCGTTGAATTGCAGGATGACGCCGAGATCGAGCTTCTCATAGCCCTCCAGAACGTTGACGTTCTGCGCCTCGCCAAAGCGGTCGTCGACCGCGCTCAACGTGCCGTACACGGCGCCCTCCACGTCGCCGAAGGCGAAGTCGTAGCTCGGCGTCAGGCGCACCTGCCAGCCGGGCTGCCGCTCCGTCTCCTTGCCGTCGATCGAGGGGTCGGCCGCCCCGCCGACGACATCGATCTTCGAATCGAGGACAGTCGCATTGAGCGACACCGAGAACCCCGCGTCGGTTCGCCAGATGGCGTCGAGCTCGATTCCCTGCGATTCCTGCGTCGTAAGCGTGGCGGGGCCGCCGAACACGAACGTGACGATTCTCGGATCGATTTCCGTGTAGAAGCCTGTCGCATACAGGCTGAGGTTGTCCGCGGCCCATTTGAAGCCGACCTCATACTGTTCGATGTCCTGGATCAGGTCATTGCCGCTCGCCAGAGCGGCGCGGCCGTCCCGATAGGTGTCGAACTGCGGCATCAAGTGACCCTGGTTGACGCGGCCGAAGACGCCCATCGTGTCGGTCAGCATGTAATTGAGCGCAGCCGTCCACGAGACCTCCGACTCGTCGGTCGACGCGCCGAAATCGACGTCGCCGTTCCTGCCGTCGTCGACCGTGTAGTCGATCTCGTATTGTTCGTAGCGAACCCCGACATCCGCCCGCAATGCCTCGGTGAAGTCGAATGAAGTGGCCGCGTACAACGCGTTCGCCGTGGCGTCGCCGCTCCCGTCGATATCGAAGTTGCCGCCGCAGCTGTCGACGGCCGGATCGTTGCAGGCGATGCCGGTCACCATTTCGCCGCCGTGCTGCACGACTTCATACTTCTCGTTGTCCAGCGACCAGAGGTCGTCGCTCGAGGTGCTGGACGTATAGAAGCCGAAAGTCGCCGTCCCCCGGTCGAAGGTCCTGGACAGGCTGATATCGTTCGAAAAGGCTTCGACGTCCTTGCGAACTTCCCAGGCGCCGAACTGCTGGATGAATTCGTTCGGGCCGATCGCGCGCCCGCTGACTGCACCGGTGATCGGACCGATGACCACGGCGCGCGGATCGACCGCCGGGTTGGCCAGCAGCGCGCCTACCTGTACGGCGCCGCCGTCCGGAACGAGGCCAACGGTGTCGGCGTTTCCGGTAGTGAAGCCGAAACGATCGGTGAGCTGCCAGCCGTCGGCGATCTCCAGGCTGACCGAGCCGCCCGTGATCGAGCCCCGCCAGCCACGGCCTTCGTCGAGATCGAGCGTCTTGATCGTCGGGTTGGGGGCGTTCGGATCGCCGCCGCTGGGAAATGCCGCGCTTGCGTTGTCGGTGATGATCTGGCGCTGCCGGTTCATGGCGCCGAGCTGGTTGTATCCGGCGTCCACGCCCGGCACGTTCAGCGCCACCGGCAGGTACCACTGGCCGTAATCGTCGGTCTGCCGGTGGAAGACGTTGATCTCGCCGTTGTCGAGCTCGCGGGTGAGGTTGATCGTGAACTGCTGCCCCTCGTCCGAGTTGTAGCCTGCGTCGCGCAGCCCCGGCGAACTCGTGATGTAGCCGCCGATCATGTAGTAAAAGTCGTCGGCGAGCTCGCCGCTCACGTACCCGTCGAAGCGGCGGAGATCGTAGTCAGAGGTCGTGTACTTGGCGAGACCCTCCGTTTCCTCGCTGCCCCGGCGCAGGATGAAGTTTGTAGTCAGGCCGGGCTGGCCGTTCGAGAACACCGGGTTCGGGCCGCCGCGCAGCGCTTCGACGCTGCGCACGGTCTCGTCGATGCGGAACATCGTCGTGTTCTCGAGGAAGGCCAGGGTCGAGATGGGATAGACCGGCGCTCCGTTCACCTGGACCGTCAGATACGGCGCATCGCCGCCGCCCGGGAATCCGCGCACCATCACGTTCGCGCCGGATACGCCGCCCGAGCTTTCGGACCATACGCCGGGCACGAGCTTCAGGAGGTCCGCGGTGCTCTGCGGCGAGTATTGCGTGATGGCCTCTGCGCTCACGGTTGTGATCGCGAAGCTCGCCTCGACTTTCACGATTTCCGCGCCGGCGGCGGTCCCGGTCACGATGACCTCCTCGAGCGTGTCTTCGCCGCCGGTTTGCGCGGCTTCCTGTGCAACAACATCCGTCGCGAAGACCAATGCTGCGCATGCTGCGGCCAGGAGCGTTGCTCCGTGTCCGAGTCCACGAAGGCGCCGTCGAATGTGTTCTTGCAGCGGGAGCGAGTTCATGAGGTTCTTCTCCTTCTCTGCGCCCGTGGCTGACGGACGCCCTATCTGTTCTGATGGGGCATGGTCGGGAAGTTGCCCCCTCTATCGATTCGCAGCGCACTCTAGTGCCTCGCGACATGCACCAACATCTCGGAAAACGAGCCAGCAAATCCGCTACGCGTCGCGCAATGTTGCTTTGCGCAACCTGCCGAATCTGGAGAAGCGCCCCATGAACGTCATCGCGTCCATTGCATCGGCCTTCGTTGCTGTAAGCGCAACACTCGGCGTACCGGATGCCGCGGCGTCACAGCCGTTGCGCTTTTCAGCGCCTGAAGGCGCGGTGCTGAATGAGTTTTACCGGCAGGGCCCCGTCGCCGCACACGTTGTGCTGACGCCGGGGCGAACGCCGCGCCTGGTCGTGGCTTTTCCGGCGGGCAACAGCGGCGCGGCGGTGTGGTTCGATGCGCGCTCTGGCGCACTGTCGTGGCGGCCCGATGTGAAGGTCGACGCCGCATATCGGACGCTCGCGGACGGGAGCGAATTGCGCGGCGTGACGGTCGACGTCGCTGCGACCGGGGGCGCCATCGCTGTCAGACAGGCGATCACGAGCAGTGTGCGCGTGATCCGCAACTACGAAGATTCAGGCGAGGCCCCGCCGGAAATTCTGGCGGAGCCGCGCCTCTCCGAGCGCGAAGTCGTCTGGGCGCGTCGGCGACTCGACGGAGCGCCGGGATATTACTTGTCCATCGAGGTCCTGGGCGGGACCGTGGGACGGGCCCGCCCGATCGAGCTGTCTCCCGACGCGAATGGCGAGTTGCGTCTGCGCGTGACAGCGCTCACGGGCGATGCGCCGCTTACGCCGCTCGACGAGAAGGATGTGCTCACGGACGCCGCTGCGCCCGATGTGCGCCTGCGCCGCGCGCTCGCGTTCCTGTGTTACGAAGAAAAGCTGCTCGCCGGATCATGGCGATTCAACACGTACTTCGGCCGCGACACGTTGATGTCGCTGCGTCTGCTCGCGCCCGTCTTGCAGCCACGCGTCATGGAGGCCGGCCTCGCATCGGTGCTCGCGCGTCTGAACGCCGCCGGAGAAGTCGCGCACGAGGAAGACGTGGGCGAATTCGCGCTACTCCGGCGCATGCAAGCGGGTTCACCGCGAAACGACGCGCCGCTGTTCGACTACAAGATGATCGACGACGATTTCATGCTTCCGGTCGTCGCTGCTCATTATCTGTTGGATACGCCGGGCGGACGTCCGCGCGCCGCCGCGTTTCTCGCTCGTGCCGCAGGGTCCGACGGCAAGCAGGGCGCGCGGCTCGTGAGCAACCTGCGCTACATCGTCGCGGCGGCCGCGCCCTTCGCGCGTGAGCCGGACTGGCGACATCTGATTGCGCTGAAACCAGGCGAGCGCGTCGGCAACTGGCGAGACAGCGAGGTTGGGCTCGGCGGCGGCCGCTATCCCTACGATGTGAACGGCGTATTTGCGCCGGCCGCGCTCGCCGCCATCGGCCGCCTGCACGCGAGCGGCTTGCTGAAGCCCTACCTTGATTCTGATGTGGACCGCATGCTCTCGCGCGCGGCCTCGATGGCCACAGTCTGGCTGCGCGCAGCGCCGCCTTTGTTCGAGGTGGCCGTCCCATCAGAATCGGCGCGCGGCGCCGTGCAAAAGTACGCGCTTCGCACCGGCGTTGACGCAACGGCCGCGCTCAGATCGGTGGGCGGGGAGACGGTTCGCTTCCGCGCCCTCGCGCTCGACGCGCAGGGCCGGCCGATTCCGATTGTCAATTCCGATGAAGCGTTCGCGCTGTTGTTTCTGAATCCCGCGCCCGCGGAAGCAGAACGCCTCGCCGGCATGTTGACGCGTCCGTTCCCCGCCGGGCTCATGACGGACGTCGGCCTGCTCGTCGCGAATCCGGCCTATGCACCGGATGAGCTCGAGTCACGTTTCGATCGCAACCGGTATCACGGCGCGGTGATCTGGTCGTGGCAGCAGGCGATGTTCGCCGCGGGTCTCGCACGACAACTCAAGCGCGACGATCTCACTGCGCCGGCTCGTGCGGCGCTCATGCGCGCGCGCGACCGTCTGCGCGCTGCGATCGAAGCTGCAGATGCGGTGCGCGGCTCGGAACTGTGGTCGTGGTCCGTGGCGAACGGCCGCTATCGCGTTGAACCATTCGGTCAACGCGAGGAGGACGAGACGGAATCCAACGCGGCGCAGCTCTGGAGCACCGTGCATCTGGCCCGGCCGCGCGAATGAAGCGGTTGGCAGTTAGCGGTTATTGACGAAGAAGGAAACGCAGGATGCCCTCCGTCTTCTCTGACTAACCGCTAACCGCTAACCGCTAACCGCTTTCTTCCTATTCAGTGGCCGAACACTGACGACTGGCCCGGCAGCCACGGATCGTGAGTGCTTGCGCGGAATTCAGCCATCTCAGCGCGCATGCGCCTGAGCACGTCGCCGTAGGCAGGATCGGTCGCGACATTGCGCAGCTCGCGTCGATCTTTCGCGAGGTCATACAGCTCCTCGGCGGGACGATGCAGAAATGCTTGCAGCATTCGACCGCCGAGTCCGACAGCGGGACGGGCTTCGATCGCACGCCAGCTCGGCGAGGATTGAATGTCGCCGGCAATCGGAAAGGTAAGTTCCGCAGCCAGGTTAACGATGTATTTGTAGCGGCGCGTGCGCAGGGCTCGCATCGGGTAGTACTGCTGAATCTCGTGAAAGCCGTGCGAGGCGTAGATTCGATCCCAGCCTGCCGGCTGAGGCTGCTCGAGGATGGGCAGCAACGAGCGCCCCATGAGCGGATAAGCCTCTGGTCCGGCCGCGCCGGTCCAATCGAGTATCGTCGGCGCAATGTCGATCCAGCTCACCATCGCTTCGTTGCGCACGCTCTTGCGCTGCCCAGGCGCAGCCACAATGAGCGGCAGATGAATACCTTCGTCGTAGAGCGTGGTCTTGGCGCCGGGGAACGGCCGGCCGTTGTCACTCATGTATATGACGAGCGTGTCTTCGGCATGTCCCGTCGTGCGCAGGGCGTCCAGCAGCATGCCAACGCCGCTGTCGAGCCGGCTGATCGATTCGTAGTACTGCGCGATATCTCGTCGCACTTCCGGCATGTCCGGCAGATGAGCGGGAAGCGCAACGTCAGTCGGGTCGTAGGTCACGCGCTCGACTGAAGGCCATGCTCGCGCATTGCCGAAATTCTCCGCCGCGCGATGGGGGTCGCTGAATCCTACGACGACCAGGAACGGCCGTTCGCGATCTGCAGCGATGAACTCGCGCGCTTGTCCGGCCATGAACGCGACGTCGCGATTGCCGGGCTGCTCCGGCGCCAGCTCAGCATCGAACGGCAGAGCGCTGTCGGGGAGTATGTGTTTCTTGCCAACCAGCGCAGTCCTGTAGCCCGATGCCTTCAGCAGCTGCGGCAGCGTTCGCACCCAGGGCAGGAAATGCTGGTTGTGGATGTCGTGCGCCAGCCCGTACATGCCGTTGGAATGCGAATACAGTCCACTGAATATGACCGAGCGACTGGGACTGCATGACGACACCGTCGAGAACGCTTGCATGAACAGCGTGCCGCGAGCGGCGAGTCCATCGATGTTCGGTGTGTGTATCGCAGCGTTGCCATAAGCGCGCAGATCGCGGCCCTGATCATCGGCAATGATCAGCAAGACGTTGCGCGGCGCGGCGGTCGCCGAAGCGGCGAACAAAAGCGCGAGAAACGCGCAGCATCGAAGCCAACTGCAGCTCATGGCTCAGTCCCGTCGATAGGCAGCTGCTCAAGCATAAACCCCATTTGAGCTCTACGGCGCCTGCAGAGAAAGGCCCCGTCACACTGTGCTGCGGGGCCTTAACGACTCAACGATCGATGCGCGGTTGCCGAACCCTTGCAGGGCTCGTCACGCGCATCCTGCTACTCGACTGATTCATCGTACTTGTCATGATGGCCATGACCGCGATTGTCGACGGGCAGCAGGAAGTGCTTGAACGTCCAATCGGCCACACGCGCGCCCTGCGTCCGCGCCGCTGTATCCGCGAAGCGGAAGTGGATGCCCAGATAAATACGGGCGTCGACCACGTCCTGTGCGGCATCCGAGAAGCGGCGATACGTGCGAGTCTTCTTGACGGCCAGCGGCGAGAGGCTCGTGACTTCGAAGTGCGCTTTGTCCGTCCGGAAGAAAAGCGCGAGTGTGCGGGTCATCGCGCCGGACAGATTATTTGCACCCGAAGTGTAGTCAGGATAGTTCGGATTGTTGGTCAGCGGTCGCCACGCGGGGTCGCCAGTAGTGCCCGGATTGCCGTCGCTATCACCCTCCTGAATGGCGGTCATAGGCCGCCAGAAGGCGTAGAACTTCTTACTGTCCCACGAACTGATGAGAGCATCGGCTGTCGCCATGTTGGCCAGTGCGAAGAGCCGGGCGCTGTCGCCGATTCTGTGAACACGCTGGATGGCGATCGTCCTCAAGGCCCGGTTCCACTGTGTAAAGAAGTTCTCGTTATAGAAATGAGCGAGGTCCGTCTGCTCGGGAGTGCGAGCGCCGCCGACCAGGGCTCCGAGCGCCTTCACCTCGTTGTAGTCCTTTCTGTAGCGCTCGCTGGTCAAAGCCGGCGGCGGCTCGGCGCGAAATCGCATTGGACTCGTGAGCGTGAAGGGATCGATGCTGCCCAACCACGGCGTCACCATCGACGAGAACGGCGGCGGCGCGGGAGGATTCCCGTTGAAGGAATCTGTCGGCCGCCAGACGCCCGGACCCTCACCGCCGACAAACGGCGGCGGGGCCGGGTTGGGCGTGAGCCGACGCAGCGGAAGAA
>JBOHZJ010000039.1:0-5002 GCA_050738395.1 Steroidobacter sp. | reverse complement strand
ACCATGCCGTCGACTGTTATTCGCTCCTTCAAGTACGACGCTGCGCGAAAAGAGCTGCTGATCGTCTTTCAATCCGGACGCCGCTACATCTATGAAGGCGTTCCTGAAGAGACGTTCGAGGCGTTACGCTCGTCATTTTCCAAGGGAGAGTTTTTCAACGAGCACATTCGTGAGAATTTTCCTTTCAAGCGAGATGGCGAGTGAGTAACGCGGCGGCTTTCCGCCCACACGAACGTACGAATCCTCGGCCGCGCCGAGCAGACCTGAGGCTCTGATCAGAGCTGATCGTGGAGCTGATAGGCGATCCAACTGTATCCGCGCGCCAGCAGGGGCCGCCTGCGCCAGCGTTCGAGAGTCAATTCGGAGCTGCGTCGCAGGTCAGCCGCAAACGCGTCCTTGAGCTGCGATGCGATGTTCTTGTCCAGCACGCCGATCCCCACTTCTTCGTTGAGCGCAAGAGAGCGCGAATCGAAGTTTGTCGAACCGACATGTGACCAGACGTCGTCGACGACAACGATCTTCTGATGCAGAAGGGTCGGCTCGAACTCATACACGCGTACGCCCGCGCGCAACAACGATTCGTAAAGGTGACAACCGGCCATCCGGACGAAGGGGCTGTCCGTCTTCTCGCCCGGAACCATCAGGTGCACGGCGACGCCTCGCTTCACCATGGTTCCCAGGAGTTCGCAGACTCCCTCGTCCGGCGCGAAGTAGGGATTCTGAATGATGATCTCATTGCGCGCCGATGCGATCGCCACGGTGTAGAGCAACGCGACCGCCGAACCGGCCTCACCGGAAGCGCTGCTGACCACGTGGGCGCGCACCGAACCCTTTTCGGCGAGCTCTGGATAACATCCCGGGCCGGCTGGAACGCACTTGGTTTCTTCGATCCAGTTTTCTATGAACACCGATTGCAACGCGGCGACGACCGGACCTTCGATGCGCACGGCTGTATCGCGCCAGTGATCCTTGTCTTCCCCGTCGCCCAGCCACTGATCGCCAATGCCGTGGCCGAATGCATAGCCGATCTCGCCGTCCACGATCAGGAGTTTGCGATGCGTGCGATGATTGAACCGCTGCAGGTTCCACCAGCGCGGGCGACAGTACTGCGACAGTTCGACGCTTTCTGCACTCAGGCGGGCGAGACACTTTTGATCGGCGCTCGAGCCGCCCATTGCGTCGATCAGCACCCGCACCTTGACCCCGTCGCACGCTTTTGCGCACAGCAGATCAACGAAGCATCGCTCGACCTGTCCGGCGGTCCAGACGAATGTCTCCAGATGCACAGTGTGTCGCGCGGACTTGATATCTGCCTGCATCGCCGGGAACAGGGCGCCGTTTTGCAGCACCGTCACGCGGTTGCCCGCATGAACCGCACCGCCGGTCAGTCCCGCCAGTGTCTGCAGTTCGACCGCGAGCGGCGGCAACGCGTCGAGATCCAGTTCGAGATACGGCGTGCGGCGTCGATGGGTGAATACGAAGTAGAGAACGGTGAGCGCGGCGCCGGCGATCATCCAGGCGACTGCGATCACGCGTAGATCTCCGGAGCAGCCCAGTTTGCGAAGGAACGCGCCATCCGACCACCTTCCCCCATAGTGCAGACCGCACGAGTTCCTACTAACGTAGGCCGAACCCGACGTGTTCCGGCTGTAAAGTTGCGCGACGACGCGGTCCCGCCCGTCTGGGCGAGCTTCTCGCCGTTCTGATCGAACGCGTCTGCGGACGGATCAGAGGGAAAGCCGCCGTCCTGCGCATTGTCAAATGGGAAAGTTGCGTCGGTCCTTGCGATGGCATGATGGGCGCAGAAGAAGAGTTCAGAAGAGCCTTCCTATGAGCGCAAACATGTCCAGCCACAGCGCATTGGGTGCAGAACCTGCGACCCGCCTCTCGCCCGACGCATTCGAGATTCATCTCGAAGCGCTGTTGCTGTTGCGCCTTGAATGCCATCTCTGGAAGGCCCACTTCATGCAGATCGCCGGGCGCGACGTGCCGCACGGCAGCTCCGAGCGGTACCTCGATATCTGGGAGTTGATGCTGATCGAATGGATTCCAGCCTATACGCCCGAAAAATATGAACGCTTTCGTCCGCTGTTCGATGACGCGCTCAAGGACATGCGCGAGCGTTTCGAGCGCCTGATGAGCGTCTTCGATAGCGTGCTGCCGCGCGATGTGAAAAAGCGCATGAAGCGCGCGCTGCGGCAGCTCGACTTCGCAGCGGCCAGTTACCGCTGGATACCCGCGCGCTCCGCTATCGAGTCGCCTGACGTCCTCTTCAAGGCCCGCTTCAAGGGCATGATCAGGCTTCTCAGCCTCGTGGCGCGCGATGCCGACCAGCGCCTTGCAGCGATGGTCGACAGTTGAGGAACGCCGGGAGAGTCTGAGCTCGAGTTCTGATCTGACCCTGGCTCAGGGCGTCCAGCGCCGCGAGGCGGTCTTGCTCCTGCCTCGCGACAACAACATTGCGCCGAGGGCCACTGCGCTTGCCGCGAGCACCGCTGTGCCTGCGGGGAATGAGCGCACTGTCGTCGCGGCGATTTCGCCCGCATGAGGCTTCAGCAACTCCATCCGGCGTCGCGTCATCCTTACGCCGAGGGAGCCTAACTGACCGGGCAGCAAGCGCTCGGCGGCGGGCAACAGACGCGTTTCCTCGTCCGCGACGTGATGGATCACCGTGCTCATCAGATCCATGAACTTGTCGTCGAAGGATGCATCTCCTGCGCTTTGCTCACGTAGTTCACTCATCAGGCGACGCATTTCATCGTGCTCCGGTTCACTTTTTTCGAGCACCTGATCGCCGCTCAACACCGAGCGCAGCGCTGGATAGAAAATCTCGTCCTCGAGCTGCGCATGTATCTGGAGCGCCAGACATGCGCTCCTCACGAGCGCCTGCTTCCTGTTCGAGGATGCGCTGGCCTTGTATCGATGGAACAGGGCGAAAACATGCGAATGATCCATACGAATCATCGTGGTGACGTTCGGAGTCATCCGGTCGACTACTGCGTTCATGCTGTCTCTCCATTTGCCGCTGCTTTGAATAACCGCCGCGGTTGCATCGGGCTCAACCTTGCGGGCGCGGATGCGCGGTCGGAGGCGAAAGGAGCGATGCGTGCGGTCCTTGAAAAACGCCGCCGAGCACAGTGAGGTTCCTGCAGGCACGGCGTCTCGTGGATGCGGCAGTGTGACTCTGGACTGCGCGTAAGGGCGCGCGTACAGCGCGAGCGGACGTTGTACACATCCGGACAAATGTACCGGGGCGCCCAGAGTACGTATGCTGTTTCTCCTGGAGCTGAGTTTTCACAGGTGAGGCATCATGCGTATCGACCGGGCCGTCATTCGAACAACCGTGCCTGAGTTCAGGCGCTCATGAGCACAGAGACGGCTGCTGTTGCAGTACGGACGACAGGTGCCGCGGCGGACCGCATGCCGCGGCAAGTGCCGTACATCATCGCGAACGAAGCGTGCGAGCGATTCAGCTTTTACGGGATGCGCAACATCCTGACGCCGTTTCTCGTCAGCACTCTATTACTGTACGCACCGGAGGCGGAGCGCGCCGGCATAGCGAAGGACGTATTCCATACGTTCGTGATCGGCGTGTATTTCTTCCCGCTGCTCGGCGGCTGGGTAGCCGATCGCTTCTTCGGCAAGTACCCGACGATTCTCTGGCTCTCGTTGCTGTACTGCGCCGGCCACGCGTTCCTCGCGGCGTTCGATGACAATCGCACCGGCTTCTACACGGGCTTGTTTCTCATCGCGCTGGGCTCGGGCGGCATCAAACCACTGGTCGCCTCCTTCGTTGGCGACCAGTTCGATCAAACCAACAAGCGGCGCGCGAAGATCGTATTCGACGCGTTCTACTGGAGCATCAACTTCGGTTCGTTCTTTGCGTCGCTGTTCATGCCCATCTTTCTGCGCAGCTACGGTGCGAGCGTAGCGTTCGGAATTCCAGGGCTGCTGATGTTCACGGCGACGCTGATCTTCTGGCTGGCGCGCAAGAAATACGTGCACGTGCCGCCGTCGCCGCCGAATCCCGACTCGTTCCTGAATGTGGTGCGCACCGCGCTCACTGCAGAGGCGGCGGGCGAGGGGAGAACCGGATTGATGGTCGCCGGCGTGGGTGTGGCGCTGGCGCTCGGTTCGCTTGCGTTGATGGCTGCACTCGGATTCATCTCCTCCTTCTGTCTCGCGCTCGTATTCATACTTGCGTTCGGCGGCGCGGGCGCCTGGATGCAACTGGATCGAGCGCGAGCGGTTCACCCGGATCAGGCGGTCGATGGTGTACGTGCGGTGCTGCGCGTGATGATCGTGTTCGCGCTGGTCACGCCGTTCTGGTCGTTGTTCGACCAGAAGGCGTCGACCTGGATCCTGCAGGCGGATCAGATGACGAAGCCCGAGTGGTTTCAGTCGGCGCAGATGCAGGCGTTGAACCCGGCGCTGGTCATGATCCTGATTCCGTTCAATAACCTCGTGCTCTATCCAATGCTTCGGCGTGTGGGCCTCGAGCCGACTGCGCTGCGACGCATGGGCTTCGGCATTGCGTTCTCAGGTCTTGCATGGGTCGCCGCCGGCGCCATTCAACTCGGGATCGACGGCGGCGATCCGGTGTCGATCACCTGGCAAGTCCTGCCCTACGCACTACTGACGTTTGGCGAAGTGCTGGTCTCCGCGACGGGCCTCGAGTTTGCCTACAGCCAGTCGCCCGCCTCGATGAAGGGCGTGATCATGGCGTTGTGGTATCTGTCGGTCACGGTCGGCAACCTGTGGGTGTTGCTTGCAAATGCGAGCGTGCGTAACGAAGTCGTCATCGCGCGAATCGCTGACACCGGACTTAGCGAGACGGCATTTCTGATGTTCTTCTTCGCCGCCTTCGCGCTCGTCGTGTCGCTCATCTTTGGACTGTATGCGCGGCGCTATCCCATGCAGGATCACTACCGGAGCGTCGCGTAGGTCGTCGATCAGCGGCCTACGATTTTTTTGCGCATCACGGTTGCGGACGGCCTCCTTT
>JBOHZJ010000038.1:0-15141 GCA_050738395.1 Steroidobacter sp. | reverse complement strand
GCCTTCTCCCCTCTGGACTTCAGCTCGTGAATCTTTGTCGCGCCGACAAACTACTCCTGAGCGGCGGCGCCGCGCTGCTTGGGTCCGCCGCTGTGTTCGGCGCGACGCCGCTGTCTGTGGGCGTGCCGCTCGGCGCGCTGGCGCTCGCCATCGCCGATGGCGTGTTTCGCCCGTCCTCCAGCACGCTGTATCCGACGATCTCGCGGGGTCCGCGCGACCAGCCACGCATCGCACTGACCTTCGATGATGGACCGCATGCGGAAACGACCCCGCGCGTTCTCGACGCGCTGGCAGCTGCGGGTGCGCGCGCAACGTTCTTCGTCATCGGCCGCAACCTCGAGCGCAATGCGCAGATCGCAGAGCGTACAGTCGCCGAAGGTCACGAACTTGGCAATCACTCGTGGACGCACTCGTATTTTCAGAATTTCTACAGCGCGGCTCGACACACGCAGGACATCGCTCGCAATACCCGGTTGATTCGCGAAATGACCGGAGCGGAGGCGGAGCCCCTTTACCGACCGCCAGTTGGACTGAAGAGCCCTCCGCTCGCCCGCGCTGCGCATTCGCAACACCTCAGAATCATCGCGTGGTCCCTGCATACGCGCGACACGATCAGCCGCGACGCGAATGCGCTCGCCGCCCGCGTGCTAGCGCGCATTCAGCCGGGCGACATCGTACTGATGCACGACGGCCATGACCGCGAAGGAGCGCGTCGAGTCATCGCCGCGCAGGCTTTGCCGCACATTCTGCGCGGGCTGAACGAGCGTAGATTGGAGTGTGTGACGGTATCGGAGTTGCTGACGGCGCGCACCTGAGACCGGAGCCGCATCGGATGTAGCCACAGAAAAGAATCGAAAATGGCAAAAAAATAATTCCAATTTCCGATTACTCTATATCTGCGATCCTTATGTGCTCTTTTCTGTGGCTACTCTTTCCCGCGTCCGAATCGTTGTTTCGCGCACGCGCGCCTTTTGACTAGTGCGGCCATTCACGCACTCGATGAGCGCAACAGCGTGCTTGCGTACCGCGTCCTCGAGTGCTGCGGGTTGACGCACCTCGAACGACCACGGCAAGCGGGCGAGTTCGCGAGCGAACCATGCAAGGTCGTCAGCCTGACTGCGCAACAGCACTGAGTTGCCGAGCGGCTCCAGCACACCCAGAGCGGAGAACAGCCCGCGTTGCGCCGACCTGAGATCGGTCCTCAGCACGACCTCGATCGCGAACGCGCGCGGCAACGTCGCGATCGACATCGCCATATGCGCAAGCACATCGAAGTCCGCGGGACGTTCGAAGGATTGCGCGAGTTGCTCGACGCTCACGATCCGATCGAGGCGAAAACTACGCAGACCGCCGCGCAGGCGGCAGAAGCCCGCGACATACCAGCGCCTGGCGCGAAAGGCGAGACCGTAGGGATCGAATGCGCGGGTGCTCTCTTCTCCTGACGCTGCGCGATAACGCATCCGCACTTGCTGTCGCGCATGCGCCGCGGTGCTCAGGCTCGATATCATCTCCTGACTTCCGGACGCACCCTCGCCGGACCGCTCGAGCGACACGGTTTCGTCCAGAGCGCGGGCGCGCTGTTGAATCTTCGTCGGCAGCACGCGTTCGAGCTTGGCGCGTGCACTGGCGACCGCGGGCGCGCCTTCGGCCAGACCAATGTTGCGTGCGGCGACGAGACCGAGCGACAACACCAACGCCTCGTCATTGGTGAACATCATCGGCGGCAGCTTGTAACCGGCGATCAACCGGTAACCGCCGTGCACGCCGCGTTCCGTAGTCACCGGTACGCCGATCTCCTCGAGCCGCGCGATATAACGACGCAACGTGCGCCGATCGACGTTCAGACGCTGCGCCAGCTCCGCACCGCCCATGCGGCCGTGCGTTTGTAGCAGTTCCAGAAGAGCGAGCACGCGGGTCGCGGGATGATCCATAGTCAATTAGGGCGGCGCCTGGCCTATATGAATTCTAGCATCGCCTACTATAGTTCAGCAGGAGACACACACGAATGACTGCAGGTTCGAACTTCGTCGGCGACGAATCCGATTTCGATTTCCTGATCGGTTCGTGGAACGTCGTCAACCGGCGGCTGAAGACGCATTGGGTCGGCGGCGACGAATGGGATGAATTTCCCGCCACGAGCGAGCTGGAAACGCGCCTGAACCGCGTCGTCAACATCGATGAGTTCATTGCGCGGGCGCGCGGTTTCTCTGGAATGTCGCTGCGGATTCTTGATCAGAAGACGCGTCAATGGGCGATCTACTGGATCAACAGCAAGACCGGCGTACTCTTTCCGCCGGTGTACGGCGGCTTCAACGGCGATCGAGGCGAGTTCTATGGCGCAGATATGGACGACGGCAGACCGGTGAGGGTGCGATTCATCTGGACAAAGCAGGGCGCAAACAACGCGCGCTGGGAGCAGGCGTTCTCGCTCGATGGGGAAACGTGGGAGACGAACTGGATCATGGAGTTCACGCGAGTGAAGGACTGAAGGCGTGGAACGCTCGCGTCACCGCACCTCACTTGAAGGTCTCCTTCAATTGCTTCGGTCGCCCGAACTCATCTCCGCGAAGTAAAGCTCGGGCTTGAATCCCACCAGCAGTCGATCACCGGATTCCAGTACGGGGCGCTTGATCAGCGAGGGTTGCGCAAGCATCAGCTTGATCGCCTTGCGCTCGCTCAGCGCGGTCCTGTCTTCATCCGGCAGGTTGCGAAACGTAGTCCCCGCACGATTGAGCAATGCCTCCCATCCTGCTTGCCTGCACCAACGCTCCAGACGTGCGCGATCGACGCCGTCTGTCTTGTAGTCATGAAACGCGTACTCGACGCCGTGATCGTCGAGCCACGTCCGCGCCTTCTTCATCGTGTCGCAATTCTTGATGCCGTAGATAATCGTCATCTGGCAGTCCGCTGCTCCGGTAGTCTGTAGCCAGACAGGAGGCGCCGCTCTCGCTGCGCGCTCCGACTATCCGCTATTCGGCTTCTGCGCACCGATCCATTCCCGCACGCGCGTCTCGACGATGTCCAGCGGCAGGGCGCCGCCGAGCAACAGGACGTCATGGAATTTGCGCACGTTGAATCGCTCGCCGAGCGCCTGCTCCGCTTCCTTGCGCAGCGCGCGGAAGCGCAACTCGCCGATCTTGTACGCGAGCGCCTGGCCCGGCCAGGAGATATAACGTTCCAGTTCCGTCTGGATGTTGTGCGTAGCGAGGGCTGAGTTCTCGGTGAAACAACGTCGCGCCTGTTCGATGTCCCAGCCGAGCCAGTGAATGCCGGTATCCGCGACGAGCCGGCACGCGCGCCACATCTCGTATGAGTAGCGGCCGAAGCGTTCGTAGGGATCGCGATAGATGCCCATTTCCTCACCGAGAAACTCGGAATAAAGACCCCAGCCCTCCACGAACGCCGTCGGCCCGGCGTTGCGACGGAAATAAGGCATGCCCTCGAGCTCTTGTCCAAGTGCAATCTGCAGATGATGGCCGGGCACTGCTTCGTGCACCGTCAGCGCCGGCAATTCATAGAGGGGTCTCTGGTCGAGACGCACAGTGTTGACCATGTAACCGCCTGCCTGTCCAAGCGGCATGCTGCCGCTCCAGTAGCGACCGGTCGTGTAGCCTTCCGCGATTTCTTCGGGCACCGGCCGCACACCGTAAGGCAGCCGCGGCAATGTGCCGAATAGCGCTGGCAAGCCGTCATCGGCGCGCTTGGCGATCTCGCTGGCTTTCTCCAGCAGGTCCTGCGGCGTTTGCGCATAGAAGCGCTTTTCCGTGCGCAGCGTGTGCAGGAATTCGGCGAAAGCGCCTGTGAAGCCGGTCTCCTTGATCGTCGCTTCCATCAGACCGCGAATACGCGCGACTTCCGCTTGCCCAAGCTGATGAATTTCGTCTGGCGTCATTTTCGTCGTCGTCTCACGGCGTACGAGGAAGCGATAGCTCGCCTCACCCTGCGGCGTACTGCGCCAGCCGATCGCGGGGCGGGCCGCCGGCGCGTAGTCGCGCGCCAGAAATTCCGCGAATTTGCGCTGCACCGGAACGATGCGATCACGAACGAGGCTCAGAGCGCGAGCGCGATAGTCCGCCTGCGCGCTCGCGGGGATGCTTGCCGGCATTCGTGCGAACGGCAGCATGAGCGAGCTGTCTTCGGGCCTGATCGCCGCATGCTTGCGCGCAACGTCCAGCACGCGGTCGACGACGATTTTCGGTTGCGTATATCGCGTCTGAATCCCACGACGAAGGTTGGCTATGCTCCGCTCGTAGTAAGCGGGCAGCGCTTCCAAACGCGCAAGCCAGGCCTCGGCGTCATCGCGCGATGCAATAGCGGTGGTGCGCGCTACATAGTCGCCAAGGGTATGAAAGCCGCTGTCGTTTTCAAATGCGATGCGCCCGAAATCGAACTCGACCTCTTCCACGGCTTCCGCAACGAGCCGCGACAGGAACATGTGGTTGAGGGCGGATTCGGCCGGCAGCTCACCTGCTCTGATCCGCGACAGGCGCTCGCCGATCGCGGCGAACTCCCTGGCCATCGCCTGTTCGGTCTCGCGGCGCGGATCAGGAAGCCTCCGCAGGGCCTCCCGATCGCCATCCTGACCGGCGGTGATCGGATCGGCGATCTTGATAAGACGTTCGTAGTCGGCAATGGCGCCGGCGAGTTCAGACTCAGCCGCGGGGCCGGCCGCCTGAGCAATCACGTTCGTTGCATGCAGAAGACCAGAGGCGCAGAGAAGAGCGAACAATGCACGAATCATGACGGCCCTCCGAATCGGAAAGGACGCCATGTTGGCACGCGGCTGCGGCGGAATGAAGCAGCCTGGGCTGGGAAGCTCCTAGCGACTAGCGGCTAGCCAGACAAATACAGGAATGCTGCGCGAATGATTGAGCGTGCTTTCTCTGGCTAGCAGCTAGTCGCTAGAAGCTTCCAGGCTCCTCTCAGCGGGCAATTTCGGTTGAGGCGAGCCCGCCGCGAAGAACGCTGGCGTTGAAGCCGCGTTCCGAAAGAATGTACGCACACGCGGAGCTGCGCCGGCCGGTGTCGCAGCAGACGATGTAGTGACGGTCGCGATCGAACGACTTCAGTTTGAGCCGCAGCGAGTGCAATGGGATGTTGACGGCGCCGTCGGCGCGATAGTGTTCGAACTCGGAGGGGAGCCGTACATCGATCCATTGCCCGCCTCCCGCGGCTATACGCTTTGCGTCCGCGTAGTCGACCCAGTCCAGAAACGGCTCGTGCAGCAGCTTGGCGAAGTCGTCCTTGCCGAGGCGCATGAGGCAGCCGTCCGTCGCCATGGTCACAGTGGCGTTGCGCTTGACCTGGGAGATCAGCGCCTCTTCGCCGAAGGTATCGCCCATCTTCAGTTCGGCGAGTTTTACGCCCTCCTTGTTGAGCGGCGTCTCGCGCGTGACGATGCAGCGGCCTTTGACGACGACGTAGAAATAGTCGCCCGCATCGCCCTGCTTGATGACGACCTCGCCGGCCCGATAGTCGTCCCGCTGCAGGCGCATGAACACGGCCTGGATGTTGGCCGGCGGAATCTTATGGAACGCTTTGGTCTGCAGCAGCGCAGTCATCCAGTCATCGCCCGTCGGCTCTTCCTCGAGAGTGGCGCGCAATTCGGCGACCTGGTAGCTGCCGGTCTGATCCCAGGTGACGACGACGTCGAGAAACTCGCTGTCGAGGTGCAGATATTCGATGCGGTCGGATGTAACGACCGCCGAGTACGGGCGCGGCAGCGCGTGTGCGAGCGGATTTTTGGCCTTCGGCGTGGCGCTGCGCACCGTGCCCACAATCTCGCCCTCGGCCATGAGATCGACCGTGCCGCTCAGGAGATAATAGGTCTGCTTTTCAGCGTCGCCTTCGGTAAAGAGCAGGCGGCCTTTCGGCGCCTGCAGCCGCTGCGTGCGACGCGCGAGCGCGACGAGGTTCTCCGGCTTCATGCCGTCGAGCGGCGAGAAGGCCTTGAGCAGCGCGAGGTCTTTGGGGCTCCCTGAAAGCAGCATGACTCTTGTTATCCGTGAACCTGTCCGGGAAGTTACGGCAGGAAGATCGCCCAATCCGCGATCCAACTCACAATGCCAGGGCGATCCCCTGCAGGTCGCTGCCGGAATTCGACGAAAGCGCCAATGTTGTGACAGCCGTCAGGTCTCTGCGCTCGCCGACAGCGACAGGAGAGAGGAGCCGCGAACGACCGCATAAAAGACCTGAACAGGGCCGGGCGGCGGCTTACAAAGTTGCGTATCCCAATGCACTCTCACTATCAACTTCCCTGGTCCTTTTTGCGGTCTTTCCCGGCTCCGCTCCCAATTCTTCGACGGCGACCTCACCGACAGCGGCCGTGCGCGCCTTCCAGTGCGCGATGAATTGCAGAAACTCGTGTTTGTCGTAACCGTTCTTGCCGCGTTCGAGGGCGCCTGTGGACTGGGAAGCGAGCACGTTGCGATCGGGTGAGATGATCCAGAAATGCGGCGCGCCGCGCGCCTCCGGCAGCTGTTCGAAGAAATCCGCATTGTAGTTTTCGTCGCCGACGTAGACCTTGACGACTACGAAAGCATCTTCGAGGCGCTGTTGAATGTCGAGGTTGCGATCGAGAAAGCGATTCAGAACGTGACACCAGCGGCACCAGTCCCCGCCAGCGATGACGAGAACCAGTTTCTTCTCCGCCTCGGCGATTGCGACCGCTTCATGGTACTGGTCGAACGGATCCGCCTTGGGGTCGTATCCAAGATCTCTGGCATGAGCGGCTGGCGCACCGATTGCCATGAATGCAATCGCCAGCAGAATTCTTTTGATCACTGCAATGCTCCCCTTCAGGCGTGCAAGGGTAGCTCGCCACTTGCGCAACTGCACCCGTCGCAGATTCTTACAATGGGATGAGTTATGTGAGACGTCGTTCGCGAATGGGGTCGTTTGCCGAAGCGACGGGGACGCTGCGATGGGTTCCCACCTGGATCAATCACTCTTGCGATTGGTAGATGCGTCGCACTGACTCCATCGTGTCGGCTTCCTCGACGCGCTTGTCGGGGCGGTAGCGTTTCACACGCGCGAGCCGCAATGCGAGTCCGCCCGGATACCTCGGGCTCGCCTGCAGATCACTGAAGGCGATCTCGACGACCAGTTCGGGGCGCACATACACCGTCCATTGATCGCGATGACTCTCTCGGGCGAGAAATTCCTGGGTCTGCTGCTCGAGCATTGCATCCGTGAGCCCCTTGAACGTCTTGCCGAGCATGACGTACTCGCCCGTCGCCTCGTCGAACGCGCCGAGATGCAGGTTGGAGAGCTTGCCCGTGCGACGACCGTGTCCCCACTCTGCCGCGAGCACCACGAGATCCAGTGTGTGAGCGCGCTTGATCTTCAGCCACCCGGCGCCGCGATTGCCCGCTTCGTAGGGCGAATCGAGCGACTTTGCCATCACGCCCTCATGACCGGCCGCAAGCGCCGCATCATAGAAACCCTGCGCCTCCTCCGCGGATGAGGTAACGAGCCGCGGAATTCGCAGCGACTGCGGCACTGCCCGAGCGAGCGCATCGAAGCGTTCACGAGTCGGTCGATCCGCGAGGCTCTCTCCTTCCAATCGCAGGCAGTCGAAGAAGAACGCCTGCATCGGCAATTCGACGCGCAGCTTTTCCACGTCCAGCTTGCGTCCAAAGCGGCGCATCGTTATCTGGAACGGACGCGGCCGCCCTGACTCGCTGAACGCGATCGCCTCCCCGTCGAGAATCACTTCGTGCACTGGCAGCGCCTGCATCGCTTCGACAATCTCCGGCACGGCGGCGGTGACGTCATTCAGACTGCGCGTGTAGATACGGACGACATCGGCGACCTTGTGCAACTGGATGCGCGCGCCGTCCATCTTCCATTCGAACGCTGCTTCGCCTTGCAGTTGCTCCAGCGCTTCCGCGACATGCGCGGCGGTCTGGGCAAGCATCGGCGCAATCGGCGACAACGGTTCGAGTTGAAACTGCCGTAACGCCTCGATTCCCTCGATCATTGCGACACGAGCAACGGCGCCGAGATGCTTCGCGTACATCGCGGCCCGACGGACGTGGACGACCGGGAGACCGGCCGCCGCAGCGATGGCGTCGACCATGACGCCGGCGAGTGCGCCCTGGCGTAACTCACCGATGAGCAGTCGGATCAGAAAATCCCGCTCCGGGGAGGTCGCCTGGGAGAACAGCTTGCGGAGTGCGCCGGATCGGCGTTCCGTGGAACCCCCGCCGCGAATCGCGGCGATTTCAGTCAGGCAGGCGTCGACTTCCGCAATCGACAACGTCGCTTCACTCGCGGCCGCGCCGCTAACTGCCTGCAGCGCCGCGTAGCCAATGCCGAATCGCCCCTGCGGCGTTTCTCCCGATAGATACGCAACGGCGATCTCGATTTCAGTCGGCGCAAGCGAGCGCAGACGTGCGGCGAGTTCGCGTATTTTCGCCGACCGCGCCGAACCAGCGCTCACGCGCGCAGACGTGTCAACCAGTTCCGCCAGCAGCGTCATCGGAATGCTTGTCAGCCCCGGAAGGCGAAAATGGACGGAAATGGGGACATTCCTCATTTCCGATATGGTCTGCGGCGCCAACGGGAAATGGGGACTGTCCCCATTTCCCGGGCCGCGTGCGCGCCGGCGGAGATCTTATCCTTTCGGGCCGCTCGAGGGCTTTGCCGATCGCGATTTGACAGGTCCGATGCTACCCTTCCCGCCCCTTCGGGGACGCACTGCGCGTCGACCCGAGCGTTCGCTATTCGATGAGCCTTTACGTGACTGACCAACAACGCCCTCTGCTTCCCAGCAAGGCCCAGATGCAGGTGCGCTGGGGACAGCTGTATGGATCTGCAATTTCGCTGTGGCTGGCCGAAGCCGCACGCAAGGCGTCCGGACCGATGCTCGTCATCGCGGACGATGCGCGGCAAGCGGGTCGAATCGAAGATGAACTGCGATTCTTTTGCGAGCCCGGCGCCTATATCGAAATATTCCCGGCATGGGAGACGCTGCCTTACGACCTGTTCTCGCCACATCCCGACATCGTTTCGCAGCGGCTTCGCATGTTGTCGACCCTGCCGCGCCGGACGAAGGGCGTCGTCATTGTCGATCTCGAGTCGCTGCTGCAGCGACTCGCCCCCCAGACGTACATCGACGCGCACGCGTTCGATCTGAAAGTCGGCGAACTGCTGGATGTCGCCGCGTTTCGTGAGCGGCTGACCGGCGCCGGCTACGTGGCGAGTTCGCAGGTAATGGCGCCCGGTGAATTCGCGGTGCGGGGTTCGCTCATCGACCTGTATCCGATGGGCAGCGATTCGCCGTATCGCATCGATCTGTTCGACGATGAAGTCGAGACGATCCGCACGTTCGACGCCGACAGCCAGCGTTCCGGCGAGAAGGTCGATGCGCTTCGGCTGCTGCCGGCGCGCGAGTTCCCGCTTACGGCTGAAGGCATCCAGCAATTCAAACGGCGCTTTCGCAATCGCTTTGCCGGCGATCTCACGCGCATGTCGACGTATCGCGATATTGCCGAAGGTGCGCCGCCTCCCGGCATCGAGTACTACCTGCCGCTTTTCTTCGATTCGAGCGCCACGTTGTTCGACTATCTGCCGGCGAACACCATCATCGCCGCCGACCTTGATGTAGCCGGCTTTGCGACGCGAGCCTTTGCAGAAGTCGAAGGCCGCTATGAGCAGCGCGGACATGATGCCGAGCGGCCCATCCTCAAACCGTCGGAAGTATTCATGCCGGTCGCCGAGCTCAAGCAGCGGCTGACGTCGTTTCGACGCATCGAGACTGCGCGCGTCGAACTCGATCCGCTGGCGCAATCGCTGCCCTTCGAAAACTTCGCGACACGACCGCCGCCGAACCTGCGCATCGACGCGCGCAGCGAGGAGCCCGCCCGCGAACTCGCCAATTTCCTCCGTGAGTTCAACGGCCGAGTGCTGATCGCTGCGGAGTCCGCCGGTCGGCGCGAGATGCTGCTCGACATCCTCCAACGGGGCCAGGTACAGCCAAAGCTGGTCGACGGTTGGGCCGCATTCGTCACGGACGACGCGCCGCTTGCGATCACGGTATCTGCGATATCGACGGGCCTGGTGCTCAGCGAGCCGCACATTGCGCTCATCGCCGAAGAACAGTTGTTCGGCGAACGCGCGCGCCAGGAGCGACGCCGACGCCGGCCGGAGCGCGATCCGGAAAAGATCATTCGCGATCTGACGGACCTGCATCCAGGTTCGCCCGTCGTTCACGAAGAGTACGGCGTCGGACGCTATCTCAGCCTCGCGACTCTCGATGTCGGCGGACTCACGAGTGAATTTCTCGTGCTCGAATATGCTGACGGCGACAAGTTGTACGTACCCGTTCAGGCCCTGGATCTCATCAGTCGCTACACCGGCGCGCCCGCTGAAGCTGCGCCGCTGCACAAGCTCGGCGGCGACGCCTGGGAGAAGGCGAAGAAGAAAGCCGCGCAGCGCATCCACGATACGGCCGCCGAACTGCTCGACCTGTATTCACGGCGGGCTGCCCGCCAGGGAGAACAGCTCATCGCCAGTGAACCCGATCTGCGCGCCTTCGAAGCTGCCTTTGCTTTCGAAGAGACGCCGGATCAGGCGCAGGCGATCGAAAACGTCATCAGCGATCTTGCGAGCGGCCAGCCCATGGATCGCGTCGTGTGCGGCGACGTCGGTTTCGGCAAGACCGAAGTCGCGCTGCGCGCCGCATTCGTGGCGGTGCAGGCGGGCAAGCAGGTCGCCGTCCTGGTTCCCACGACCCTGCTCGCGCAACAGCACTATCAGACATTTGCGGATCGCTTCGCCGACTGGCCCGTGAAAATCGAATCGCTCTCGCGCTTTCGCAGTACTCGCGAAGTCAATCAGGTGCTGCAGGGTCTTGAATCCGGTCAGGCGGATATCGTCATCGGTACGCATCGATTGCTGCAAAGCGCGGTGAAGTTCGCTCGCCTCGGCCTGATCATCATCGATGAAGAGCATCGCTTCGGCGTGAAAGACAAGGAGCGCCTGAAACAGTTGCGGGCGGAAGTGGATGTGCTGACGCTGACCGCGACGCCCATTCCCCGCACACTCAACATGGCCATGGGCGGACTGCGCGAACTGTCGCTCATCACGACGCCGCCGGCCGCACGGCTCTCCATCAAGACCTTCGTATCGCAGTGGGATTCGGCGACGGTTCGCGAAGCCTGCCTGCGCGAGATCCGTCGCGGCGGGCAGATCTACTTCGTGCACAACAGCGTGGATACGATCGAGAAGACTGCGAAGGCGCTGACGGAGCTGGTGCCCGAAGCGCGCATTGCAGTCGGTCACGGGCAGATGCGCGAGCGCGAACTTGAACAGATCATGCTCGACTTCTATCACCAGCGCTGCAATGTGCTGGTGTGCACGACGATCGTCGAGAGCGGCATCGATGTGCCCACGGCGAACACCATCATTATCGATCGCGCGGACAAGCTGGGTTTGGCGCAGTTGCACCAATTGCGCGGCCGGGTGGGCCGTTCGCACCATCAGGCGTACGCGTACCTGCTCACGCCGCCGCGCAACGCAATGACTGCGGACGCGGTCAAGCGGCTGGAAGCGATCGAATCTCTGGAGGATCTCGGCGCGGGGTTCACCCTCGCGACGCACGATCTTGAAATCCGCGGCGCCGGCGAATTGCTCGGCGAGGAGCAGACCGGACAGATACAGGAAATCGGATACGCGCTGTATATGGAGATGCTCGACCGCGCGGTGAAGGCGCTCAAATCCGGCAAGATTCCGAATCTCGATCAACCCATGCATCAGGGACCGGAAGTTGATCTGCACGTCCCGTCATTGCTGCCTGACAGTTATTTGCCGGATGTGCACCTGCGCCTCGTTCTCTACAAGCGCATCGCCGCAGCGGCGAGCACCGACGACTTGCGGGAGTTGCAGGTCGAAATGATCGACCGATTCGGCCTGTTGCCGCCGCCCGCAAAGAATCTGTTCCGTATCGCCGAGTTCAAGCAGACGGCGCGCGCGCTTGGTGTGCGCAAAATCGACATGGGCCCCGGCGGCGGCTCGGTCACATTCGAGCGCGATACGCTGGTCGAACCCGCGACGCTGATCCGCTACGTGCAGCAGAACTCATCCACACATCGCCTCGAAGGCGGCGTGAAACTCAGGTTCACCCTGAAGCTGGAGAAGGACGAGCAGCGTTTCGCGGCGGTGGAGCAGTTACTGATCGAGCTTGCGAAGAAGCCGCCAGTTCAGGCCACGAAGGCGCCCGATAAGCGCAGCGCGAAACGTTGACGACCACGCCCCTGCTAAACTCAGCCGCATGAAGACTTCAAGTCCAATGCCGTTCATATCCCGCAGTATCGCGGCGCTCGCAACAGCAGCCGCTCTCTGCGTGCTCAGCACAGCCTCTGCGCAGCAGGCCGTCGGTTTGCAGTCGTACGAAGTTGAACTGGTCATATTCCAGCACCTGACCCCGACTGCATCGCCGGAGCAGTGGCAATTGGAAGCCGCCTCAGCGGGCCAGCGTTTATCCATTCCCGATGAGGAGCCGTCGCCCTTCGAGGCGCCTGCACAGGCGCCTGTCGCGACGACCGAGAGCTTCCCCGCCCTGCCGTCCGCGAAATACAAGTTGACCGCTGTAGAGGAAACCTTGCGCCGCAGTCGCAACTACCGGCCCATTGCCCACTTCGGCTGGATACAGCCCGGTTATCCACGCAATGACGCGCGGTTCTTTCCAATCACATCGATGATTCCGGCCTCCTCTGGACTGGTGGGGCAGATCGCGTTGTCGCGGGGCCGCTATCTGCATCTCACGCTCGATCTCGTGTTCGAAGCGCCCGACGCACCAGGCGAACGCTACGTGGTGCGGCAAACCCGGCGCATGCGCAGCAATGAACGGCACTACATCGATCACCCGAAGTTCGGAGTGATTGCGGTGGTGACGCCTGTCGGCTCTTAGGAAGCTGCTAGCTCCTAGCGATTAACCAAAAGAAACTCTGAGCTGCTGGCTTCGGGGCTTCCGGGCTTCCTTGCTTCGGGGCCTCTCATTCGCACTCGCAACTGACGACGCGATTGCGTCCGAGGTCCTTCGCGTCCTTGAGCGCTTTGAGCGCCGCTTCGTAGGCGCGTGATGGATCGGCGTCGTGCGGCGGTACGAGAGAGACGACGCCCGCGCTCGCCGTGACGTAGCGCGAGATTGCGGAGCGTGGATGATGAACTGCGAGATCGCGTACGCGCGCCAGCACGGCTTCGGCGAGCTTTGAAGCCTGCACGAGATCGAGTCCGGTGGTCAGCGCCGCGATCTGATCTTCATCGAAGCGCCCGCACAAATCGCTGGCGCGACGGAAGCAGCCGCCGATGACGCGCGCGATACGGCGGAAGGATTGATCCGAACCCGGCTTACCGAACACTTCCTTGTACTGGGAATAGTGGTCGAGATCGAACACGAGGAAGCTCAGGCGCCGCGATTCACGCTGCGCCAGCCCCCAGTCGCGTTTTACCAACTCTTCGAAATACGGCCGACGCAGGAGACCGGTGAGCTTGTCGTCGCGCAGATAGGCGAGCATGGTCTGCGTGTTGAGCGATGGGTCGCGGACATCGGGACGCGCATCCGTACGCAGGCGATCGCCGATCTCGCGATGAAAGCTGGCGAAGTGCGTTATCTGTCCGGCTGAGTCGCGCAGCGGCGCAATGGTGATTTCATTCCAGAACATCGTGCCGTCGCGCCGGTAATTGCGCACTGCCGTGTGACACGATCCGCCGTCGCGCAAGGCGGTGCGGATCTTCGCCAGCCCTTCCTGTTCGTGGTCTTCGGCCTGCAGCAAGCGAAGATTGCGGCCCAGCAGCGAGTCGGCTTCGTAACCCGTCAGGTGCTCCAGGGCGGCGTTGACGAACACGACCGGCCAGTCGGCGGCGCGTGCGTCGCAGATCGCCACGCCCTCGGGCGCGGCGGACACCAGTTGTTGCAGCAAGCCGGGATCGAGGCCCGGCCGGGGATCAGCGCTCATTTCACGAGTCCAGCTTGAGATTGGGCCGCTCCAGACAGCCCTTGATCGCACTCTCGCAAGCCTGCCATTCCGTCGATGCGTGCAGCGTGTCCCGGGCGATCCCGAGCTTGCCGTGCAGGCGGGCCATGCGAACCTGACTCAGAGGATCACCGCTCCCCCGCAAAGAATCGATGACTTGCAGCACACCTTGGCGATTGTTACAGAGCGAAAGCACGTCGCAGCCAGCCGCCAGAGCGGCGTTCACCCGGGCCAGCATATCGCCGACCACGCCGGCGCCCGCCATCGACAGGTCGTCCGTGAAGATGGCGCCGTCAAATCCGAGCCGTCTTCTGAGCTCGTCTCGCATCCAGCGAGGGGAAAACCCCGCCGGTAGAGCATCCACGTCAGGGAATACCACATGCGCCGCCATGATCGAGGCCAGCCCGTTGTCCATCAGCCGGCGATACGGATAGATGTCCTCGTCCAGATCCGCCAGCGGCCGGCGGTCGACGGGCATCGCCACGTGCGAATCGGGCGCGACCGCGCCATGACCGGGAAAATGCTTCGCGGTCGCGGTCATTCCGGCCTCCCGCATACCGCCCATGAATGCGACGGCGAGCTCGGCCACGGCGCGCGGATCGCGGTGAAACGCGCGATCGCCAATCACACTGCTCACCCCGTAATCGAGGTCAACGCAGGGCGCGAAGCTCATGTCGACGCCGATCGCGCGCAGCTCCGCCGCCATCAGCCAACCGCATTGCCGGGCAAGGCGCCGGCCGGCTTCTGCATCCAGGTCGTACTCGCGGCCGACCGTGCGCATCGGCGGCAGGACCGTGAATCCTTTTCGAAAGCGCTGAACACGCCCGCCTTCGTGATCGACCGTGACCAGCAACGGCGGCGTTCGAACCGCCCGAATATCGGCGACCAGGCGCTCGATCTGTTCGACGCTTTCGAAGTTGCGGGTGAAGAGAATGACGCCGCCGACCAGCGGATGCCGGAGCAGCTCATGATCCTCCTCGGTGAGGCTCACGCCTTGCACATCGATCATGAGAGGGCCGAGGGTCATATGGGGAGGTGAATAGCGACTAGTGACTAGTGAATCGTTGCGCCTTGACGGTCTCCATTCTCCCTGATGACTGAACGACTGGAGAACCCTTCGACAAGCTCAGCGCGAACGGAAGAAGATGAGATAGCTTACTGG
>JBOHZJ010000037.1:0-4987 GCA_050738395.1 Steroidobacter sp. | reverse complement strand
CTTGCGAACTCCACACCGACACATCGAACCGTTCGATCAGATAGAAGGTGTAGTAGCTCGTGAAGCTCGCCAGATAAAAATACTTCGAAAAGATCAGCGCGACGAGAACGGCCAGCGCGACGATTACCTTGCTGCGGCCGGCCGGTGGAGATGCAGCGGGCGTGACGGGGCGCGACGCTTGTCGAATCATGTGCTGCGAATACCAGGAACCGATCTTCGAGAGCAGAAGAATGCCGAGCAACGCAGCCAATGCGAACCACGCGACGCTGCGCTGTCCGTTCGGTAGAACGATGAAAGCCGCCGCGAGTGGACCGATTGCGGATCCCGTATTGCCGCCCACCTGAAACAGCGATTGTGCGAACCCGTGCCGGCCGCCCGAGGCGAGCCGCGCGACGCGCGATGACTCCGGATGAAATACCGATGAACCGAGGCCGACGATCGCTGCGGCGAGCAGCAACATCGCAAAGGTGGTTGCAGTCGACAGCAACAGCAATCCCGCCAGCGTGAAGCCCATGCCGAACGCGAGCGCATACGGCAACGGACGCCGATCGGTATAAAGCCCAATCAGCGGTTGGAAGAGCGACGCCGTGAGCTGATAGACGAGCGTCACCAGACCGATCTGCCCGAAGTCGAGGCGCAGGCCGGATTTCAGAATCGGATACATCGCCGGCAGCAACGACTGCATCATGTCGTTCAGCAGATGGCAGAAGCTGAGCGCGCTCAGAACGGCGAACGCCGTTGTTTCCGGGCGGCTATGAACGTCGGCGGTGGAACTCATGAGGAAGTTGACGGTTGACAGTTGAGGGTTGGCGGCCCGAGAGGAGGGCCCATCCTTCCCTTCTGGCCGTCAACGGTCAACTGTCAACTGTCAACCTCCGGGAGATCGGTATGACGAAGTTGGAGAAAGCGCTGAAGCGCGAATTGACTGTTGGTGAGGAAACCTACGTCCTGACCATCTCACCCGAAGGGCTGAAGCTGACCCTGAAAGGCAAACGCAAGGGACAGGAGCTGTCGTGGAAGGACCTGGTGAGCGGACAGGCCGCTCTCGCGGTTGCGCTCAACGCGTCACTGGAGCAGGCGCGATGAACAGTTGTGCGTTCTCCGTTGCGCGTTGTGCGTCCGGAGCGGAGCGGTCCGCCTCTGCGGACAACGGGCAACACACAACGGACAACTGGCGACCGCTCGATAGTAGCGGTCGTTACTTCGCCGCCGCGCGCTGTTGACTCAGCGCCACGCCGCCGAGAATCAGTGCGCCGGCGATGGCCATCGTTACGGTCAATGGTTCATCGAGCAGAATCCACGCCCACAGCACGCCGAACAGCGGCACGAGATACGTCACCGTCGATGCACGCGGCGCACCGATGCGATACAGCAACCGGTAGTACAGGAGATATGCCGCGCCCGTGCAGAACACACCCAACGCCGCCGCGCTCGCCCAGGAAGCAAGCGGAATCGGCGCGCTCGGCCAGGTCGCGACTGCGAACGGCGCAAGCAGAGCGCTGGCCGTGACCAGCGTGGCCGCGGCGACCGCGCCCGGCGGCAGACCAGCGAGATGATGCCGAATGAGATTGGCGCCGATGCCGTACAGAGAAGCCGCAAACGTTCCGGCGAGCGCCGCCTGCCATACGCTGCTGCCCGCCGTCTTCCCGCTCGCGAGTACGATGACCCCGATGAACCCGGCAATGAGACCGATCGTACGCCGTGAAGTGATGCGCTCGCCATAAAGCGCAAAGGCGAAAATAGCCGTGAACATCACTGCAGTCGCGTTGGAAATCGCGCCGATGCCCGCGGGCGCGCGCTGCGCCGCCCAGGCGAACAGCGCAAACGGTATCGCCGAATTGATGGCGCCGATGCCCGCCATCTTCCACCAGTGCGTCGCAGTGAATTGCGTGCGTGCGCGCCAGAAAAAGGGAAACAGAACCAGCGCGCCCAGGATCAATCGCACTTCGACCAATGCAATCGCCCCGAAATCATTGGCGGCGACGCGCATGAAGAGAAAGGACGCTCCCCAGATCGCGCCGAGCACCAGCAACTCAATCGGCGTGAGCCAGCGCGACTCGGTTTGAGCGACGCTCTCTGCACTACTCTTCACGGCCGCGATGACGGCGGCGTTGGACGTGGACATAGGACCCGAACCTCGTGTGATCGTCGCGACATTGTGACTTTCGGCGTCTCGTCGGCAAGCGCATACTTTTCCGGTCAGCCACAAATTTAATTTGTCGCTCGCCGCTGACGGAGCTTCGCAGCCGCCGAGCACCCGGTTTCAGAATGAGGGGCGCTCAACTCACCATCTATGGGAACGACACATACTTTACTCCCCGCTTTCGGCGTTTTCGCCGCCGCTGCCCGATATCAGAACTTTGCGCATGCGGCGGAGGAATTGCATCTGACTGCAAGCGCGGTGAGCCATCACGTGCGGCGCCTGGAGGTCGCACTCGGCGTGACCCTCTTTCAACGTCATGCAAGAGGCGTTGTGCTCACCGCGGCAGGTCGTGCGCTTGCCGATACAGCGAACGCCGCGCTTGCCGACCTCGAGGCAACTTCAGCATCACTGCGATCTCATCCGCGCGATCTGACTCAGCTGCGCGTGACCACGCTGCACTCGCTCACCTACTGCTGGTTGTTGCCTCGATTGGCGAAGTTCACTTCCGCACATCCGAACGTTCGCCTGAACGTCGACACGAGCATTGCGCTCACGCGCTTCGACGATGCGGGGCCAGATCTGGGAATTCGTCATGGGCCGGGGCACTGGCCAGGTCTCACCGCGTATCACCTGATGGACGACGCGCTCTTTCCGGTCGCATCACCGACGCTGTCCGGCGCTTCTGCGGTCACATCTCCTGAACACATTCCGCGACTGCCGCTCGTCACGGATCTCGCGCAGCAAGGCTGGAGCGACTGGTTCCGCGCCGCCGGCGTCCGCGGCGTGCGCCTGCGCGAGCTGCACACCTTCAGCGATTCGACCGACGCAATGCAGGCCGCAGTCTGCGGACTCGGCGCCGCACTGGCGCGTACTCACATCGCAACGCCCTATCTCAGCAACGGACAGCTCATTCGCTTGCCCGGACCAGAATTGAAATCGCGCTTCTCGTACTATGCCGTGCATCCTGCACATCGACGTCCGAACGCCGCGGCCGCAGCCTTCATCGCATGGTTGCGAGAGGAGGCGCAGGAAGGCCGGGAAGCGGGCGAGTTACCGCAGAATAAAATCAGAGAAAGTGCGCCGCGGAGGCGCAGAGGCGCTTAGGCGGGTCCGCGTAAGGCCACGAGCGCGAAGCACCAGTAACAGCAGGCGCAGGATCCAGAACGACTCAGTCGGGCTCAAATAGAGAACTGTAATTCGGCGCCGAGCGCAGCCGGGGTTCGCTACGACAGGGCGCTGCGCAAGACATGAAGGAGACGGAGATGCTCGATCGACGAGAGTTCATAAGATCCGCGGCAGCGGTAGCTCTGACGGTTTCGCCTGCGGTTCAGGGCGCTTCGCCGAAGCGAAAATTCACGGCAGAGGCCTATGCCCGGGCGACTGTGATCGACGCGTTGGGAGGTCCCGGCGAGTTCGATCCGAAAGCCGCGCCCGGTGCACCGCTATCGGCGCAGGCTCTGGCGGATGTGAAAGCCTCAGGCGTCACCGCGGTGAACTTGACCGTGAGCAGCGTCGGCAACGGACAAGGCAAGTTCGAGGAAACGGTCGCGGGCATCGCATATTGGGAGCGTGAGATCGCCGCTCGTCCAGAAACCTTCGTGAAAGTGCTCGCAGCGCGCGATCTGAATGCCGCGAAGGCCGCCGCGCGGATGGGGATCATCTACGGCTTTCAGGACACGAGCATGTTGGACGCAGATCTTTCGCGTCTCGAAATGTTCTGGGGTCTCGGCGTGCGAATCGTGCAGCCCGTGTACAACCGCCGCAATCTCATGGGCGACGGATGTCTGGAGCCCGCCGACGGCGGGCTGAGCACACTCGGACGCGAGCTGATCGCTGAGATCAACCGCCTCGGCATCCTTCTGGATCTAAGTCACGCCGGGCCGCGCACCATCAGCGAAGGAATCGCGGCGTCGAGAGCGCCTGCGGCGATTACGCACACAGCTTGCAGGGCGCTGGTCGACGGTCCCCGCAATACTCACGATAGTGAGCTCAAGGCGCTGGCTGATCGAGGCGGGGTAGCAGGCATCTATTTCATGCCCTTCCTTCGCCCGTCCGCGCAGCCGCATGCGGAGGATCTCATTCGACATCTCGAGCATGCTGTGAATGTATGCGGGGAGGACCACGTCGGCCTGGGCACTGACGGCCTCCTCTCCGGCGTAAGGCTCGACTCCGAATATGCAGAGTTCCACCGCAAGTTCTATGAAGGCCGCCAGAAGGCCGGCATCGCCGCGCCGGGCGAAGCGGCCGACGTTTTCAACCTCATTCCCGAATACAACGATGCGCGTCGGTTCCTTACGCTCGCCAACGATCTTAGCGACCGCGGTTGGCCGCAGCGCCGCATTGAAAAGATCCTCGGGGCGAACTTCGCGCGTCTGTTCTCTGCGGTATGGAAGCCGCAGGTTTGAGCATCAGAACGCGAAAACACACTGAGGCGTTGAGATTGGTAAATGGAGTACTCGTTGCGGAGGCAATCTTCGGCGCCGACCTGAAGTACTGGAGTCTCGTGAGACCCGCTTTGCGATGAACGGCCAAGCAGCAGTTGCGAGGCCGCGTAATCTGCTGCTGCTCCCTGCGCGCCGGCGCGCTCATCCCGCTACGACAGCAGAAATCGAGATACCGCTTCGGCGTACATGGCGGGCGCGGTGGTCATTCCTTCGTGCGCCTGGCCGGGCAACTCTTCGACACGCGCGTTCGGGAGAGCGGCGGCGAGGATGTCCGTGACATAGAGGTCGCGAGGGCTCTCGACGCCGATCTGGAGCATGACGGGGATTCGAAGCTCACGAAACCGCCCAGCGTTGAAGTTGTACCTGCTCAAGGCGCGCAAATCGCGCAGCGACGCCCTGG
>JBOHZJ010000036.1:0-9963 GCA_050738395.1 Steroidobacter sp. | reverse complement strand
GCACAGTGCAAGCGAACCGTGGGTCGGCTGGCTGCGCAGCGTCGGCGGCGACACCACGCGCGTCGAGCGCGGGCCGGTCCTCGATGACTCAGCGTCTGTTCTGGCTGCGGCGGAACAAGGCCACGGCCTTGCGCTCGCGCGCTGGTCGCTGGTCGCCGGCGACCTCGCCGCCGGTCGACTGGTCCGACCCTCAGGTCAGAGCGTCCGGCAGCATCACTCGTATTACTTCGTCGCCCCGCCCCACAACTTCGAACTGCCGAAGGTCATCCGCTTCCGGGACTGGCTGCATGAAGTCTGCAGCGAATTCCCGCCGCCGGAGGGAGAGCGGTTAGAACCTCAATAAACGACGGCCTGCGGCAGGCCGGTATGCGCAGGACGGCCATTGGCAGGAAGCCTCGGCAAGGCAGAACTCCGGTCCCGGCAACTCTGGCTTGCCGAAGGCTTTCCTGACGTAGTCCTTCCTGCCGGAGGCCTACTTGCCAACGGCTGTCGTCATTTCTATCACGCCGGTTTGTGAGCTGTGGATGGGCGCGAGACGGTACGTTCATAGCTGGCCGCCCCGGCCTGCAACGCAACCACAATGCTGATCACAATCAGAAAGAGCGGATATTCCCAGCCGCCGTTCGCGCCGCTGAATACCCAGCCGTTGCCAATGTGCGCCCACATGGCGCCGATGAGGACCGGCACGAGTCCGAGCGCGACCCAACGCGCCTGAATGCCAAACACGAGCAGGACGCCGCCGATTGCTTCGAGTGCAAACACGACGTATGCCAGCGGCGCCGGCAAGCCGATCGACGCGAAGTACTGCGCCGTACCTGCGAGGGTGAACGTGAAGTACTTCAGGACCACGCTGTGGGCGATGAACATGAGGCCAAGCGCGATGCGAAGCATGGCGGCTCCTGCGCGATTGGTATCGAAGATGAACATATGATGTCTCCGCATTTGATTCGGGTGGATCAGAAGGCCGTCATTCAGTCTTGTCGATGGGCAGCTCGCTTTGCCGCCACGCCTCGAACCCGCCCTCCATCTCGACGACGGGGATGCCGGCGGAGGCAAATTCGACGGCTGCGGCTGCGGCGAGCTTGCAGGTCTGGCTATAGCAATAGATGACGGCGGTCTTGTCCTTCGTCAGGCCAGACAGCGTGTGCCACTTGCCCTGCGGCAGATTGATTGCGCCCGGGATGTGGCCGGCCTGGTAGTCGCTCGGTAAACGCACATCGACAATCGTGATCGGCTCTTTGCGCTTGATCTGGCCATCGAGTTCGAACGGTCCAGTGACGAACGCAAGTTTCTGCGCGAAGTAGTCGCGAGCCTGGCGGGTATTCTGAGTGAGCATCTTGAGCACCTCGTTTGATGCGCGGACACAATGCCCGCGCTGATGGGTGCAAAGGTAGAGGTCGCCCGGCCCGGGATCATCGGGGTGAGAGGCATGGGACTTATTCCCTGGAAGGCCAGGAAGCTGCTAGCTACTAGCTGCTAGCCAGAGAAGAATAGAAAACCAATCATTTCCACTCTGGCTAGCGCCTAGCGGCTAGTCGCTTCTATGCAAAACCTCACAGATCCATGCAAAACCTCACAGACATCGCCATCTTCGTCAAAGTCGTCGAGCTCTCCAGCTTTACCGCGGCCGCGGAAGCGCTCGAATCCTCACAGCCCGTCGTGAGCAAGGCGGTCACACGGCTCGAAGAGAAGCTCGGCGCGCGGCTGTTGAATCGCACCACTCGCCGGCTGAGCCTTACCGAAGCGGGATCGGAGCTGTTCCGACGCAGCGTCCGTGCGCTGGAGGAAATCGAGAACGCGGAACTCGAAGTCGCGCGCTTCCAGACCGAACCGCGCGGTAAGTTGCGCGTGTCGGCGCCGATGTCTTTCAGCATTCTGCATCTGGGGCCCGCGATCTCGGGGTTTCTGGATCGTTACCCGGGCGTCACCGTCGAACTCATTCACGACGATCGGCAGGTGGATCTGGTCGATGAAGGCTACGACGTCGCGATCCGCATCGGTCGGTTGCAGAATTCCAATCTTGTTGCACGTCGCATCGCTCCGTGTCGACAAGTGCTATGTGCAGCGCCTGCATATCTCGCGAAACGCGGCATGCCTGAACGACCGGAAGATCTGCTCGAGCACAACTGCATCGTCTACACCCTGCTGACCACGCCGCGTGAATGGCGCCTGACGGACGACGCAGGCGAGACGCATGCCGTGCCGATCAATGGCTCTCTGCATTCGAACAATGGCCTGGTGAATCGCGCAGCCGCGATCGCCGGCGCCGGCATCGTGCTGTTGCCGACGTTTTATCTATGCGATCAGCTTCGTTCCGGAGAACTCAAGCCCGTGCTCTGCAAGTTCAAACCGCAGGAACTCGCGGTATATGCGGTCTACCCGGAGCGTCGCAATCTCACGCCGAAGGTGCGCGCCTTCGTCGACTTCCTCGCGGAGACCTTCGGTCCGGAACCGCCGTGGGAAAAAGATTGCCCGCTCGAATAGCACCGCCGCAGCGGTTCGCCGGATCTCGTGCAGCGCGCTGACAGTCTGGTATGAGGAACTCAACTGGATTCATCGCGGCCGCTGCACCACTTCGACGAGTCAATAGCGCGCGCGCGCACCAGTAACGCTCATCCGGAAAGCAAAACTGCCCCCAAGTTACTGATTCCCGGTCTGGCATCTCGCTTGCATTTCCGCTCCCGCACACAGGGAGCAGGTTATGAATGGACGAGCAACGCAAGTTGAGCTGCTGAATTTTTCTTCGATTCCGATGCGCGCCTTTCACCTGACGTGGATGGCGTTCTTCGTGTGCTTCTTCGCATGGTTCGCCGTGGCCCCATTGATGCCTGTGATCCGCGAAGATCTCGGGCTGACGAAGGACCAGATCGCCAATATCAACATCGCGGCAGTCTGCGTCACGATATTCGTACGCCTGCTGGTTGGCCCGCTGTGCGATCGCTATGGCGCGAGGCTCACCTACACCTGGCTGCTCGCGCTTGGCGCCGTTCCTGTCGTCGCGATTTCATTCGCACAAGACTATGAAGCGTTTCTGTTCTGGCGGCTGTGCATCGGCGCGATCGGTGCGTCGTTCGTGATCACTCAGTTCCATACGTCGATCATGTTTGCGCCCAACGTGGTTGGCGCCGCGAACGCGACTGCCGCAGGTTGGGGCAACGCCGGCGGCGGCGCCGCACAGGCGATCATGCCGCTGATTCTCGCTGCACTACTGTCGTTCGGGCTCGAGCGATCCCTCGGCTGGCGTGTAGCGTTGCTCGTGCCGGGCCTGCTCATGCTGGTGATGGCGCTCGCGTATTTCGGTTACGCGAAGGACACGCCGTCGGGCAACCTTGATGAAATCAGTCCGCTTCAGTCGCGATCGAAGCAAGGAAGCAAGGGATGGGACACGTTCAGGGCGGCGGCGCGCGACCACCGAGTGTGGCTGCTGTTCATCACGTACGGCGCGTGCTTCGGCGTCGAACTCACCATTCATAACCTCGCGGCCATCTACTACGTCGATCGCTTTGGTCTCAGCTTCACGACAGCCGGTCTCTACGTCGGCAGCTTCGGCTTGCTGGCGCTGTTCGCACGGGCGCTCGGCGGGCTGACGTCCGATCGCCTCGCTCACGAGCGTGGTCTCGACGGACGGGTCACGCTGCTGTTCGTCCTGATTCTGATGGAAGGCGTCGGGCTGATCGCATTCGCGCAGATGGGGACTGCGGGATATGCGCTTGCTGCGATGCTGATCTTCGGACTCTTCACACACATGGCCTGCGGCGCCACCTATGCACTCGTGCCCTTCGTCAATCGCCGAGCGCTCGGCGGCGTCGCGGGTATTGTCGGCGCAGGCGGCAACGTCGGCGCGGTTGCCGCAGGCTTGCTGGTCAAAGGCGCCGACTCCATTCAATTCGCTCTGTTCGTCCTTGGCGGCATCGTTGCCGCGAGCGCGCTGTGCGCGCTCGCAGTGCGCTTCACGCAGGAGCAGAAGCTTGAAGAGCGTCGTCTCTACGACGATGCGCTTGCAGCGCGCGCCGCGGATGGGGCGCTTCCTTGAGCCTGGAGATGAGCGCAATGCCGGATAAGGAGCCCGCAAGCGTCGCCAATGGCATGGTCGGGCAGCGCTTGCTTGCGGCGACGCTGAGCGACGGCGGTGCGAAATCCGCGGCGCGAGGCGTCGCGGCTCTGCCTTCTGACGCGCAAATCTGTTCGTGCAACAACGTGACCAAGGGTGCGCTGTGCGCTGCAATCGACGCGGGCTGCACCACGATCGCAGCACTCAAGATCGCGACGAAGGCGGCGACCTCCTGCGGCGGTTGCAGCTCGCTGGTCGCGCAACTGCTCAAGGCAGAACTCACTCACCGCGGCGTCGCCGTCAGCAATCACCTTTGCGAGCACTTCGTGTTCTCGCGCCAGCAACTGTTTCATCTGATTCGCATCGGCGAGTTGATATCCTTCGGCGTCGTGCTGGAGAAGCACGGACGCGGGCTCGGTTGCGATATTTGCAAACCCGCTATCGCCTCGATCCTCGCTTCCTGCTGGAATGAGTTCGTGCTCGAGCGCGACAAGGCGGTGCTGCAGGATACGAATGACTACTTCCTCGCGAATATGCAGAAAGACGGCACGTACTCCGTGGTGCCGCGTGTTCCGGGCGGCGAAATAACGCCGGACAAACTCATCACGATCGGCGCGGTCGCAAAGAAATTCGGGCTCTACACGAAAATCACGGGCGGCCAGCGCATTGACCTGTTTGGCGCACAGGTACATCAGCTCCCGCTGATCTGGAAGGAGCTCATCGAAGCCGGATTCGAATCCGGACATGCTTACGGCAAGGCGGTGCGCACCGTTAAGTCATGCGTCGGATCGACGTGGTGCCGCTACGGCGTGCAGGACAGCGTCCGTTTTTCGATCGAAGTCGAGAATCGCTACAAAGGATTGCGCGCGCCGCACAAATTGAAGTTCGCGGTATCCGGTTGCACACGCGAATGCGCCGAGGCGCAGAGCAAGGACGTCGGGATCATCGCCACCGAAAAGGGCTGGAACCTGTACGTCTGCGGCAACGGCGGCATGAAGCCGCGTCACGCCGACCTGTTCGCTTCCGATCTCGACAGCGCGACGCTCATTCGCTACGTCGATCGCTTCCTGATGTTCTACATCCGCACTGCCGATCGTCTGCAGCGAACATCCGTATGGCTGGATACCCTGGAGGGCGGCCTGGATTACCTCAGGCAGGTCGTCATCGAAGACCAGCTCGGAATCGCCGCGGAGCTTGAAGCCGACATGGCGCGCATCGTGGATACCTACGAGTGCGAATGGCGCAAGGCGATCAACGATCCGGCGACGTTGAAGCGCTTCCGTCATTTCGTAAACAGCGAGCGCGGCGATGACAATGTCGTGTTCATCGAAGAGCGCGGCCAGATTCGACCGGCCACACGCCAGGAACGCGACCAGCGCCGGAGGGAAGTCGTATGAAGCCGGCGAGCGCGTGGCGCTTTGTTTGTGAGATAAATGAGTTGCTGCCGAACGCGGGCGTCGCAGCGTTGATCGATGGCCGTCAGATCGCGATCTTCCGGATCGAGGATCAGGTTTATGCGCTCGACAACTACGATCCAAACAGCAACGCGAACGTGCTCGCACGCGGGCTGATCGGCGACTTGCAGGGCGAGCCGGTGGTCGCTTCGCCTGTTTACAAGCATCACTTCAGTCTCGCCAGCGGGCGCTGCCTGGAGGATGCGTCGCAGTCCGTGCGCGTGTATCCCGCACGGGTAAGCGAAGGGCGTATCTGGGTCAAGGGTGAACCGGTGCGCAAGATCGCGAGAATCCGCAAACTCGTAGTGATCGGCAACGGTATGGCCGGTATGAAGGTCGTCGAGCAACTGCTGGAGCTCGCACCGAACGACTACGAAGTCACTGTGTTTGGCGCCGAGCCGCATCCGAACTACAACCGCATTCTGCTATCGCCTGTACTCGCGGGTGAGAAAAGCATCGCCGATATCATTCTCAACCCCCTCGAATGGTATTGCGAGAAGGGCGTTGCCCTGCATCTCGGCGATCCGATCGTCGCGATCGATCGCAAGCGACGCGTCATCCGCTCGAGGAACGGCGTTGAAGCGACCTACGACCGGCTGCTGCTCGCGACCGGGTCGAAGCCGATCGCGTTGCCGATCCCCGGTGCGGACTTGCCGGGCGTCGCGACGTTTCGCGATCTGCAGGATGTCGATGCGATGCTCGCAGCGACGCGTTCGCACAAAAAAGCCGTCGTGATCGGCGGCGGACTGCTAGGCCTCGAAGCTGCGAATGGATTGATGAAGCAGGGCATGGACGTCACCGTCGTGCACATCTTCGACACGTTGATGGAACGTCAGCTGGATCGGGTGGCGGGCGCTCTGTTGAAGGAGTCTCTCGAAAAGCGAGGGCTCAGGTTCAGGATGGCGGCGAAGACCGTCGCGATCTTTGCGACTGCCCCCTTCCCTCTCCCTCAGGTAGAGGGCCAGTGTGAGAGTCAACGCGCACGCGTCGCGGGCGTCCGCTTCGACGACGGTTCCGAGCTCGAAGCGGATCTCGTGGTCATGGCCGCCGGAATCCGGCCGAACATCGATCTGGCCAGGGCTGCCGGACTGCGCTGCGATCGCGGCGTTCTCGTGAACGACACGATGCAGACATTCGATCCCTGCGTCTACGCGGTCGGGGAGTGCGTACAGCATCGCAACAGCACCTACGGCCTCGTCGCGCCGTTGTTCGAACAGGCGAATGTCTGCGCGACGCATCTGGCTGAGTTCGGCATCGGCCAGTACAAGGGTTCGCTCGTGTCCACACAGCTGAAGGTGACGGGCGTGGACCTGTTCTCCGCAGGCGATTTCGTCGGCGGGCCGCGCAGTGAATCGCTCGTGTTTCGCGATGCGAAGCGCGGCGTGTACAAGCGCGTGGTCATCGAGGACAACAAGGTTCGGGGGGCGGTGCTGTACGGCGATGTGAAGGACGGTCCGTGGTACTTCGAATTGATGAATGAGGGCCGCGATATCGGCGCGCTTCGCGACAAGCTCCTGTTTGGCGCGGCGTTCGCAAAGCAATGATCCCAGGCGCATCAGTCAGAACCACGTGTCCCTACTGCGGTGTTGGCTGCGGCGTGCTCGCAAAACCCCTTTCGGCTCCCTCCCTGCACGCGGCAACAGGCGAGAATGTCGCCGATCCTGAGTTCGAGATCAGCGGCGATCCGGAGCATCCGGCGAATTTCGGACGACTGTGTTCGAAGGGTTCCGCGCTTGGCGAAACACTCGGGCTCGACGGCCGGCTACTGCATCCACTCGTGCATCGCGAGCGCACGAGTTGGGATAGCGCACTCCAGCACGTCGCTGCGGGCTTTCGCCGCATCATCGATCAACATGGACCGCATGCTGTCGCGTTCTACGTTTCGGGTCAGCTCCTGACCGAGGATTACTACGTCGCCAATAAACTGATGAAGGGCTTCATCGGCAGCGCGAACATCGATACGAACTCGCGCCTGTGCATGTCATCTGCCGTCGCCGGGAACAAGCGCGCCTTCGGTGAGGACCTCGTCCCGGTCTGTTACGAGGACTTCGCGCTGGCCGATCTGATCGTGCTCGTCGGCTCGAACACTGCGTGGTGTCACCCGATTATTTTTCAACGGATCATTGATGCGAAGGAGCAGCGCCCAGACCTGAAGATCGTCGTTATCGATCCGCGTCGGACGGCCACATGCGAATTTGCGGACTTGCATCTGCCGGTGCGTGCGGGTACGGACGTGTGGCTGTTCAATGGATTGCTGTCATTCCTGCATCAGCACGGCGCTGTTGAGGCGGAGTTTGTCGCGAACCATACGGCGGATCTGGAGCGGGCGTTGCTGGTCGCGGAGAACAGCGCCGGCGATGTGCGCGCCGTTGCGAAAATCTGCGGCGTCGATGAACGTCGATTGGCGGATTTCTACAGCCTGTTCGCACGCACGAAAAAAACGATCAGCGTCTTTTCACAGGGCGTGAATCAGTCGTCCGCCGGTACGGACAAGGTCAACAGCATCATCAACTGCCACTTGATCACCGGTCGAATCGGACGGCCAGGCATGGGTCCGTTCTCGATCACCGGTCAGCCGAATGCGATGGGCGGGCGTGAGGTTGGCGGCCTTGCCAACATGCTTGCGGCGCACATGGAGCTGAGCGACGCAGGTCATCGCAGGGTCGTGCAGGAGTTCTGGAAGAGCCCGGTGATCGCCGATCGGCCAGGGCTCAAGGCAGTCGAATTGTTCGATGCCATTCATGACGGTCGCGTCAAGGCTGTATGGATCATGGCGACGAATCCTGCAGTCAGTTTGCCGGATGCCGACAAGGTCAGAGAAGCGCTACGGCGCTGCGAGCTCGTGGTCGTGTCGGATTGCGTGGAGCGCACGGACACCAATGCACTCGCCCATGTGCTGTTGCCTGCTGCAGCCTGGGGCGAAAAAGACGGCACGGTGACGAACTCGGATCGGCGCATTTCGCGTCAGCGCGCTTTCATGCGAGCGCCGGGCGCGGCGCAGCCGGACTGGTGGATCATCAGTCAGGTCGCTCAACGACTGGGCTACGTAAGCGGCTTTAACTTCACGTCGGCGCACGACGTATTCAGTGAACACGCCGCACTCTCGGGTATGCAGAATAATGGCGCACGCGCATTCGACATCAGCGGCGTCGCGACGCTGAGTCGCAGCGAGTTCGACGCATTCGCGCCGATGCAGTGGCCGATCCCTTCGCGCGGTCATCGCGGGACTGCGCGACTGATGAGCGATCGGCGCTTCTATCACGCGGACGGACGCGCGCGTTTCATCGCGACGACGCCGCGCGCGCCCGCCAATCGCCTCGATGATGAGTTCGCGCTGGTGCTGAATACGGGACGTATTCGCGACCAATGGCACACGATGACCCGCAGCGGCAAGGCGCCGCGCCTGACGAGTCACCTCCCCGAACCGTACGTCGACATGCACGCCCAGGACGCGCTGCTCGCGGGCGCGCGTGAAGGCGAGCTGGTGCGCGTATCGACCCAATGGGGATCGATCATCGCGCGACTGCGTTTGAGCGGCGACATGCCGCGGGGAATGATCTTCGTCCCGATTCACTGGAGCAGTGAGTTTGCCTCCGACGCACGCGTCGGCGCGCTCGTGAATCCGAGCGTCGATCCGATCTCGGGCGAGCCGGAGTTGAAGCACACGCCCGCGCGCGTTGAACCGTTCATTGTGAGCTGGCACGGATTCATCTTGTCGCGTGCGTCGCTTGCGAAGCTGGATGTGACGTGGTGGACGCGCGCAAGGGGCGCGAAGTTTCTGCGTTACGAGATCGCGGGTCGTCGGGCCGCAAACGACTGGTCATTGTGGGCGCGCGCGCTACTCAATGTCCGGCAAAGCGACGCGGACTGGCTGGAGTATGCCGACAACAATGCCGGCGTCTATCGCGGCGCGCTGCTCGTCGACGATCGAGTCGATGCGTGCATCTTCGTCTCACCGCGTTCGGACCTGCCGTCGCGTACCTGGCTCGCGAGTCTCTTCGGGAAGGAACGCATCAATGATCCGGATCGCGCCGGATTGCTGGTAGGTCAGCCGGCCGACCCGCGCGCGGATACCGGTCCGGTCGTGTGTTCATGCTTCGGGGTGGGCCGCAAGACGATCTGCGACGCCATCAGTGCCAACGATTTGTCGACAACGCAGCAGATCGGCCAGCAATTGCGCGCCGGCACGAACTGCGGATCGTGCGTGGCGAAAATCAGGATGCTGCTCTCGGATCGATACTGGGAGACGGGAAGGACGGCGGAACGTTCGCGTCGTCAACCCTGAACAGCAACCGCCGTCCGGTAAGGAGCGGCGGTTGCTTGACTGACGCTGGCTCGCCTACTCGAAGCGCTTGGTGAAAGCGACCTTGAAGTAGCGCCCCAGCGGATTGCCGATGAAAGGATCGTAGCTCAGATCGAGTCGCACGAACGGCGGTTCGCGATCGGCCAGATTGAACA